>JBBAAN010000034.1:0-21231 GCA_041658225.1 Actinomycetota bacterium | reverse complement strand
CGAAGGTGGCTGCGGGCGGTAGAATGCAAGGCCGTGGTCTTCGGGGCGGGTGGGGCGGTAGCTCGGTTACCCAGAACCCGGGTAGACGTATGACCCGGCAGCCAGGTAACCCGGGAGCTCTGCAGCCGGCAAGGCTGGTAGCCGGCAAGGCCGGGGGCGGATGGACCGACAGGGCCGGCCCCGGAGCATGGTGGCGTGGAGGGGTCGACCGGAGGCGGTCGGCCTGTGGCAATAGGGGCGGCATGTCCAGAGCCTGGGACCGGCGTACCTCCGAGTATCAGCGCACCTTGCAGGGGCGCGCCTGGCAGGCGTTCGCCCCGGTGGCTTTCGGGCTTTCCCCCTTCTACCGCGAGCGATTCCAGGCGGCAGGTCTCGATCCTCGCAAGACCAACCAGATAGGCGATCTCGCGGGTCTCGAGCCGGTGACGGAACGGGATCTGCTGATGACCTCCAAGGAGCCCGGCGACGCGGCGCTGTTGGTGGCCACCGAGAACCTCATTTCCGAATGGGGAGAGCGCCGGGCACTGTATCGAAACGTGCTGGCTGGGATCCGTGGGGGGATCGAAGCGCGCCAGCGCGACATGGAGGCGGAGTACAAGCCGTTCCACGTCCATTTGGCCGGACGCGAGGCGCTCTTTCCCATCGTCTACACCCGATGGGACTTGAACCTGTTGGCCAGGGCGGGAGCCAGGATGCTCGCCGTCGCCGGCGTGAGCCGTCAGGACCGCGTTGTCTCAGTGGTTCCGTTCGGCCCGACGCTTTCTTTCTGGGGCATTCACTACGCGACGCACGGGCTGGGAGCGGCCGCGCTTCACTCCGGCGGGTTGGATTCGACCGATTGGGCCGGTGCCGCGAAAGTCCTGCGCCCCACGGTTCTCGTGGCGATGGTCGATGACGTTCCCGCCGCCGTTCAGTCATTGGCGGCGGCCGGCGGGGGCGCCGACCTGCGCACGGTGTTGACCGTGGGAGCGCCGCTCTCACCGTCCAATCGGGCACACCTGGCGGTTGCCGTGACCACGTCCGGCCTGTCCGCCCGGGTAGTGAGCACCTACCATGTTCCCGAGGGTCGCGTGATCTGGGCGGAGTGCCGCCCGCCGGAGTCAGCCTCTTCCACCGAGTCCTTCGGCTATCACGGCTATCCCGACCTTGAGGTCATCGAGGTGCTCGACCACGAGATCGGCCGGCCCGTGCCGCAAGGCACGCCGGGCGAGCTTGCCTACACCGGCCTGGACTGGCGAGGTACATGTCTCATTCGCTACCGCACCGGCGACTTCGTGGCGGGCGGGATGACGGAGCGAGCGTGCCCCAACTGCGGACGCCTGGTGCCGCGGCTTTCTCCATCGATCACGCCCTGGGCATGGCAGGTTGGGCTCGCGCCCGACGGGCACAAGCTTGACCTGCGCGGCTATGGTGCCGCCCTCGCCGCCCGCCCCGACCTGGAAGCCTGGCGAGTGGAGATCGTGCACGGGCGTTCGGGCGACCAGGTCGTCGTCCACGTCGCGACGCAGGGGGAGGGGTCGCCCGCGGCGCTCGCGGAGATCCACGAAGCGCTGGAGAGGCGTGGAGGGATCGCGCCGACTCAGATCATCCTGGCCTCGCGTGAAGAGGTGGAAACGGGGACGGCCGCGGGGGTTCCTCCTACGCGCCTTCGCGACCGCCGCCGCTAAGTGCCCACCGGCGCAAATACGCTCACATTCGAGCGCCCCCGCATCCCCGATGGCGGCGTTGCTCGTCGCTTGCGTACCATCCAGGTACGCGGCGCTCCTCGCGGCCTTGCCCTCGGTGCGCAGTGACGCTCTCGGTGGTGACCGTACTTACGCCGGCGGGCACTAGGCCTTCGCCGTCGCATCGGCGACGGCGTCGCAATGGGCACAGGGGATTGCACCCTCGAGAGAGTGGGCGTGGTAAGTAGTGTGCTATTCGTCGATCCGCCGGCCGCACCAGGGAACCTGATGGCTTGAGGCCGGTAGCCCCGGACAGGAGGGCAGTCATGCGCGAAGGTCAATCTGTGACTTTGGGACTGATCGTCGGCAATCGGGGTTTCTTCCCCGGCCATCTCTGCGAATCCGGCCGCGAGCGGGTTCTCCGGGTTCTGGACCGGGAAGGGATCGGCGTCATCACGCTGGATCCCGGCCAGACCGAGTACGGCAGTATCGAGACCCTGGATGACGCCCGCAAGTGCGCCGAACTCTTCAAGGCCCACCGGGACGAGATCGACGGAGTCCTGGTGACTCTGCCCAATTTCGGCGACGAGAGGGCTGTGGCCAACGCCCTGCGCTTCGCCGACCTCCATGTGCCGGTTCTGGTGCAGGCGTTCCCGGATGACCCGCAGCGTATGTCCGTCGCCGACAGGCGAGATGGCTTCTGCGGAAAGATGTCCGTCTGCAACAACCTCCGCCAATACGGGATTCCCTTCAGCCTCACCACTCTTCACGTGGTCGATCCCGAAAGCGAGAGCTTCGCCGCGGATCTGCGCCGTTTCGCTGCCGTCTGCCGGGTGGTCAAGGGGATGCGCGGGGCTCGGTTCGGAATGCTCGGTGCCCGCCCCGCCGCGTTCAACACGGTCAGGTTCTCAGAGAAGCTTCTCGAACGGGCCGGCATCACGGTGGAGACCCTGGATCTGTCCGAGGTCTTCGGGCAGGTGGAGGCGTTGCGGGGTGACGACCCGCGGGTTCTGAGCAAGGTCCGGGCTCTCACGGACTACGCCGAGTCCTCGCTCGTGCCCTCCGACTCCATGAGCAAGCTGGCCAGACTCGGAGTCGTGATCGACGAATGGATACGAGCCAACGCCTACGACGCAACCGCCATCCAGTGCTGGACCAGCATGCAGAGGTACTTCGGAGTCGTTCCTTGCGTGTTGATGAGCATGATGAGCAACGGCCTGGTCCCGTCCGCCTGCGAGACCGATGTCTCGGGGCTCGCCGGGATGTATGCGCTCATGCTGGCTTCAGAGAAGCCGAGCGCGATAGTGGACTGGAACAACAACTACGGAGACGATCCCGACAAGGCAGTCGTGTTCCACTGCTCGAACTTGCCGCGCAGTCTCTTCGCCGACCAGCCTCCGTGCGTGGGCTACCAGGCGATCATCGCCGGGGACGTGGGCAAGGAGAACACGTGGGGGACCGTTGAGGGCCGAGTCGGAGAGGGCGATTTCACCTATCTGCGCATCAGCACGGACGACGTCGAGGGCAAGATCGTCGCGTATGTCGGCGAGGGGAAATTCACCTCCGATCCTCTGGACACATTCGGGGGGTATGCGGTGGTGGAGATACCCAGGTTTCAGCAGTTGTTGCGCCATGTCTGCCTGAGCGGCTTCGAGCACCATGTGGCCATCAATCGGTCGTCGGTCGCCGAAGCCGTGAACGAAGCGCTCGTGACCTACCTGGGATGGGATGTCTACCTTCACGAGGCACCCGCCCCAGCCAACTCCTGACGAGGCTCGGGCAATCCTAGAGCGTTGCTAGCACCGCAAGCCTGCGCGCGCCGCTCGGTTCGGGGCGCGGGGTTCCCGAGTTCGCCCGCCTCCAATCGACCCGTCTCAGGCCCTGCCGCGAACCAGGCGCCGCGAGAGCAGCGCGGCGGCTGTCAGCACCAATGCCCACAGTCCCAAGCCGCTGCCCGTCACCGGCAGCACGCTGATTCTTGCCCCCTTGGCGAGGACCTTCCCCTGGCCGGAATGCGCCTGCTGTAGCGGCAGCACGACGTTCGACGGGTGCTGCGCCCCGCGAAGGATCGTCACCTGGCCTCCGACCATGTTGGCCAGGGCCGGTGCGGGAACGACCATGTGAGGCTCATCCGCGCTGGTGATGGCCACCCGGATCCGGTGGCCCTTGACGAACACATTGGACGTGGGCAGTACTTCGACGAGGTAGCGCTCTGTCTTGCCTGACTCGATGGATTGCTGGGCTTGCTGCGTGAACGGGTGGAACGGGCGGATCACCATGGCCTTGTCTTTCGGGGCCCGCAGGGTGCGCGCCTCGTCGATCGCACGGTGGCTTGCGTTGAGCCACCCGGCGGTGATCTGGCTGGACTTCCCGCTCGGATCGACGTCGGAGACGGTGACCACGAAAGTGGCGTCGGGTCGGGTGAGCTTGGCCCAGAACTCCGCGGTGATGTAACCGGTGATCTCGGTGTCCTTGGCCAGGGGCTCGGTGGTGTAGGTCAATCCGGCCATCTCCGCATAGGAGTTGTCGGTCTCGCAGGGAGTGCCCTTGCCTCCTAGCCCGGCGGTCCACTGAACGCTCGAGCGGTTGCAGATGCCTCCCACAGGAAGGAAGGGCATGCTGTCCTCACCGCTCGACGTCGAAGGCTTCGCCGCCAGGACCCCGTCGTTCAGCGACTGAGCCGAGCCGGAGGTGCCGTCGCCGAAGTAGTAGCGGGTGTAGTCGGTTCCCGGCAGGGGCCATGTCTTCGACGTGGACCATTGGTTGGTCCCCATGTTCCACAGGTTCACGTCGGGCAGGCTCTCCACGCCGTTGCGCTCGCCTTTGAGCCAGCGATTCCACCAGCGCAGCTTCACCGCGTCGAGCGTGCCGATGCCCTGCTTGTCCCACGCCGTGGGGTCCGCGGCTCCGTGGTAGATGGCCATCTGCCACCACTTCTTCACCGGAGCGTTCCTCAGAAGTTCGAAGTACATGGGCTCTGCGCGCTGGAAGATGTCGAACCAACCTCCGGTCCAGGCCACCGGCACTGTGATCGTGTGGGCGCGATCGCCCGGGGAGCGCACCCGGAAGAAGGGCCCATCGTAGGCCGCTTCCCCCCCCGTGAGGAACTGTGTGACCTCGGTTCCCGCGAACTCCTGGATGTCGGTGATGTGGTCCGCCCATGTCTTGACCGCGCCCGCGGGGTCGGAGCCCAACGACTGCGGAGGAAGAATCGAAAGGGCGTGGGTGAGGCCCAGCCAGAACGGCATGAACCCGGCGTCCACGTTGCCTCCGTGGGCGACCACGTCGCGGTAGGCGTCGGCCATGGGGACATCGGCCCAGACCGCGTAGACCGCCCTCGGCTTGCCCGCCGCCACGCGCTCTGCGTCCTTCTCGGTCACCATGAACGACGTGATCCCCATGTAGGAGCCGCCTGTGGCGCCGACCATCCCGTCGGACCAGGGCTGCGCCTGGATCCAGTCCAGGACCTCGCCGTAGTCGGCCTGGGTGCGCGCATCCCAGGACATCCACTTGCCGTCGCTGTTACCCGTCCCACGGTCGTCGAGCATGATGACCGAGTAGCCCTTCTCGACCAGGCCCGCGCCGTTGGTGTCACAGGTGCCTGCGATCAGTCCGGCGTCCTTGTTGTAGCCGGTGACCGTCAGGACGGTCGGGTAGCGCCCGGGCTCGGAGGGACGCCTGATGTTCGCCCGCAGGTTGATGCCGTCGCTCATCTTGATCGCCACGTTGCATTCGGCCGTGGGCGTGTAGCCAGCGGCCGGCGCGGGCGGAGAGAGTTCGGTTACCTTGCCGTCCCAGGAGCTCACGAACAGGTGATTGTCGGGCCATCCCGGCCCGGAGCCGAACTTCACAGCGGAGGTGTTGAGAAACCCCGACGCGAGCACGCATGCCGCGCCAGTCTTGGGATCCAGCCGGAATACCTCACCGCTCGCGTTGGCCGTGATGTAGAGGATCCCCGCGGCGTCGATCGTCAGGTCGTCAAGGCCCTTGGGCACGGGGGACCCGACGGAGGAGAGCTGGGCGATCTCCTGGATGACGGTTGGGTCGGATAGCTTGATGCGGTAGACGGAAGCGGGAGCGTTGAAAGTCGTGGAGGCATACAGCCACTGCCCCGTGGGATCGATGGCCAACCCGTTGGTGTCGGCGATGTTGGCCCAATCCCCGATGGGATGTACTGGGTCCGCGGCGGGGATCTTGGTGATCTTGCCGTCGGAACCCAGGTCGCGGCTGGCGTAGGCGTTTCCCTGTGCGTCGCGCACCAGGCCGTTGGGCATGATCAGACCGGTAGCCCAGGTCGTGCGCTTGCCGGTCCCCAGGTCGAAGCGCTCGAGGGTGCCGTCGGCCGTCCCGGTGACTCCGCTCGCGGCTGAGTTCCCCGAATTGGCGTAGAGCACGTTGTCTCGGACGCGCAGGCCACCGGGGCTTGGCACCGAGGCCAACGTGGTGGTGGTGCCATCCCGAGTGACGCGCTTGATGGCATTGCCCTGGATATCGCTTACGAACATCCCGCCTTCGCCGTCGGGTTCCAGGTTCTCCAGCCTGCCCAGGCCGGACGCGACGGTGGTCGTGGTCCACCCATCGCAAGGTGTGGCGGCGGCGGTGGGTGGCGCGGGAGCCGCCAGGATGACGGTGGCGGCCAGGATGCCGGTGACGGCAAGCACAGTGGTGAGTGAACGCAAGCGGCGAGGCACGCTTCCCCCCTTCGTGACGCTGGCTTGCCCGCTCGCGGGGGCCCTGATGCCAGAGCCCTCCCGACGAGGGGCTTTCCTGAGATAGAACGGTGTTCCGCGAAAGAACTGGTGTCAAGCACCCCAGGACAGGGCGGCACCGGACAGAACAGAACCCCAGGACCGCGCCCGACAAGCCGTTTGCGGCCGTCGGGCTTGAAGTCGAGGAGCCCAGGGAAGAGAAGGGCTCCAATAGGCGCACCCGTTCGAGCGTCAGGGCAGGATCTCGAACGCGTTTCTGTGTCGCGGGCGGATCATCCCGAAATGCCGACGATCCAGGGTTGCGATCCTGCACTCATCGAGCCGCTCGGCCATGGCCACTGTGACGGCGTCAACATAGCCGATCCGCGCGTCTCGATACTGGGCAACAAGCTGAGCAGCCCTCTCACGGTCGGCGCGCGTGCAGGGCTCGACCGCGAACTCGCCCGCCGCGAGCCCCGTGAGGAAAGCGATCTCCGCGTCGACTCCGAGATGATCAAGAATCAACCAGTCGGTCTCGACGACCACCGGCTCTGGCACAACCTTCGGTTCGAGCAGCGCGAAGACCCGCCTGGCCGCCCGGTAGTGGCGGTCGTCGCGGTCGGCAAGGGCATAGAGGATTCCGGTGTCTACAATCACTGGTGACCCTTGCGCCGCAGGCGGGCCGCGATGAGTTCCTCGGCGCGCTCCGAGACGTCTGCGCGGCCACTGGCCCCGATGCCCGCAAAGGAAGGTAGTGGGGGGGCTTTCTGCTTCGCGAAGTACTCCTGAAGGGCGTCTCGCACGATCGCCGAGGCGGCCCGCCCAGAGGTATGCGCCTCCACTCTGAGGCGGCGGGCGAGAGGGCGTGGCAGTGTAACTGTCGTTCGAGTCGACTGCGCTGCTCTCTGGTCGTCTTGCGCGGGCTGTAGCATACTCATACGCACACTCTGCGCCCGCTTTCGGGCCGCGTCAAGGCGGTGGTGGGCGGCCCAGGCGCGTGGAATGCATTCCCGCGTTGGGTGGGGAGGTATCAACCGGCGGGCGTGGACGGTTGCGCGGTAGGCTGTCTCCTGCCGGGAGGAGCGATCCAACGAGTGCACCCCACGGGGAGCCCGAATCGAGTATTTTCACCCTAAGGGCCGCGGAAGGAGTGGAATGGCGGAAAGCAGAGGGACGACGCGGATGCGCGCCGCGCATCGGCTGGTCAGCTATAACCCTGCGACCGGCGCCGAGATCGGCTCCGTGGCCGTGTCGGACCGCCGGGGCGTGGAGGAGGCCGTAACCAGAGCCCGTGCCGCCCAACGGGAATGGGCCGAGCTGGGGTTGGGAGAGCGGGCCCGGGTGGTTCGCCGGGCCGCCGACTACCTTGTGTGCAACGCGGAGCGCTACGCCCGGCTCATCACCGACGAGAACGGCAAGCCGACGGTCGAGGCTTATGTCATGGAGGTCATCGCGACCGTAGAGGCCTTCCGCTACGTGGCGCGCTTCGGACCGAAGATCCTCGCGACCGAGCGCCTGCACAACCCGCAGCTTGCCTTCAGGCACAAGCGTCACGAACTCCATTTCGAGCCGATCGGGGTGGTCGGGATCATCGCTCCCTGGAACTACCCGCTTTCCATCCCAGCCGGGCAGATCGCGGCCGCGCTCGTTGCCGGGGACGGGGTCGTCCTCAAGCCCGCCCCGCTCACGCCCCTGGTGGGGGAGTCCATCAAGGAGGCGTTCCTCGCGGCGGGTCTGCCCGACGACCTCCTTGTGGTGGTCCACGGAGACGCGGAGGCCGGCCAGGCCATGTGCGTGTCCGAGGGGATCGGCAAGATCGTCTTCACGGGCAGTGTCGAGGTGGGCCGGGAGGTGGCGGAGGTCTGCGCCCGGCTGCTGAAGCCCGTGACCCTCGAGCTGGGAGGCAAGGACGCGGCGATAGTCCGCGCCGACGCCGACCTGGAACGGGCCTCGACGGGAGTGCTCTGGGGCGGCACCGCCAACGCGGGCCAGACCTGCTCGGGCATCGAGCGGGTATACGTTGACCGCCGCGTGGCCCACGAGTTCCTGGCCCGGCTGGTGGCCAAGGCCAAGGCGCTGCGTTGTGGGGACCCGCGCGATCCCCGGACGCAAGTCGGGCCGATGACCAGCGCGGAGCAGTATACGAAGGTGGTGGCGCTCGTCGAGGATGCCGTCTCGCGTGGAGCCTCCATCCTGTGCGGGGGCCCCGCGGATACGGGACTCGCGGGCTCTTTCTATTCGCCGGCGGTACTCGTCGACGTCAGACAGGACATGCCCCTGATGCGCGAGGAGCTGTTCGGACCGGTCGTGCCGGTCATGGCTTTCGCATCGGAAGAGGAGGCCGTGGCGCTCGCCAACGACAGCGATTTCGGGCTGGGCGCAAGCGTTTGGACCCGGGACATGGCCGCGGCACGCCGAATCGCCGGGCACCTGGAGGCCGGCAGCGTCTGGGTGAACGACCACATGTACTCGCATGCCGCCTACCAGACCCCCTGGGGCGGAGTGAAGAGGTCCGGTGTGGGAATCACTCACTCGCGGTTCGGCTTCTACGAGCTCTGTCATGTCAAGCACATCTCCTTCGACACCGGCCGGATCCCCGTCCCCTTCTGGTACCCCTACGACGAACGCCTGCTGCGCGGGTTGAAGGCGGCATTGCGAGCCATGTATTCGCCCGGACCCGGCGCCTCGCTGCGGGTCGCGATCCGGGAGCGTAAGGCGCTGGCCGGACTGGCCTCTCGCATGGGGGATATGAGGAAAGGCAGGATCTGACCCGTGGCCGGCTCAGGTCTTCTTGCCCCCGAGGCGCCGGCCCAGGTCCGTGCCCCAACGCAACCACAGCGGGTAGGTCGCGAAGAGCGCGGCCGAGATGGTGTGGGTCCTCCAGCTTGAGTGGTCGGAGTCGAACGAGAAGAGGCCGGAGTTGAGCATCCAGTCTCGTCCGCCGCGGGCCCGGCAGGCCCGCCAGAGAGGACGCGTCCAGCCCGCCTCGAGGTAAAGGGGGATGGACACGACCAAGAAGGCGGCGAGGACAGCGGCCTCGGCCTTCTTGGTCGTGGCCTCGTCCTCAGTCAGGCGGCCTATGGCGGTTCCCGCCGCAACAAGCAGTGGGGGATCGACGAGGAAGCTCATCGCTTCGCTCCGTTCGGGTCTGCGGCCGCGGAGATCAGCGTCCCGCGCTCTGTCGTTCTCACGTTCCACCCCCAACGATGGTTCGCGCGAGCGGGGCTCTCGCCGCTCTTCGTCGTTCTATTAACCCGGCGGGGACAGCGAAGTCAAGGGGGGTACCATCCAAAGGGCAGCCGTCCCGGCCCGGAGCCCGCGAGTCGTGCCGGCGGCACAGACGGCTCGACCCATCTGGGGCGGTGCGCCCCCACACCGGCGGGATCGTCCTTGCTGGCGCACACGTGACGCACCTTGCCTCAAGCGGTATGGTACCCGCGGGTCGGGGCCCGTCTGGGGTGGCGTCTTTCGCGGGCACAGCGGTGGAGGAACGGTCCGGGGGCCGGGAGGGGAATCGGTCGGCAGCCCGGATCGGGAAGGGGGGATGCGCAATGTCGCTGGACCGGTCGGGGCGGCGGTTCCGTTTGCCTGGGATCGCGGGGGTGTGCGCCGCGCTCGTGCCTCCAGAGGCCGGGGGCCCCAACCCCAAGGAATTGGCCCGGCGCGTCGAGGCGTACGCGGCGGTGCTGCCAGCGGTCTCGCGCTATGGTCTCCGGGCCCTAGTGGCGACGGCGAACGGGGTTGGCGCTCTTTCCGGGGGACGAACCCTTGGCGAGCTCGACGTCCGCGCTCGGGAGGCTGCCCTGGCACGGCTGGCTAACAGCCCAGCCCGCCACGCCTTCGCGGCCCTGAAGGCCCTGGTGCTGATGGTCGCCGGTACAGATCGGTTTGCCGGCGACCTGATCGCCCGAGCTCAGCTCAAGCCTCCGGTTCGCCCCGATTCCTCAATGAGCGTGACGCGGGCGAGCTCTTGGCCGAGTCGGAGCACTTGCGACGTGGTCGTGGTTGGTTCAGGGGCGGGGGGCGCCTTTGCGGCCCGGACCCTGGCGCGGGCGGGTCTCGACGTGGTGGTTATCGAGGAAGGCCGTCAGTTCGCGGTGGAGGAGTTCCGGACCCGCCACGCTCTCCACCGGTTCACCGACCTCTACCGCGACGCGGGAGCCACCGCGGCGTTGGGGTTCCCCCCGGTCCTGCTCCCGATCGGGCGCGCCGTGGGTGGGACGACTGTCGGCAACTCCGGTACCTGCTTCCGTCCGCCGGAAGGCGTTCTCCAGCGGTGGCGGGACGGGGCCGGGCTCAAGCTGGCCGACCCCGACGCCCTTCGCTCCCACCTCGAGGAGGTCGAGGCGACGCTCGAGGTGGCACCCGTGCCGCTCGAGGTGATGGGCAACAACGGGCTGATCGTCATGAGGGGCGCGGAGGCGTTGGGGTGGAGGACGGCTCCATTGCGGCGCAATGCTCCGGGGTGCGATGGGTGCTCCCAGTGCTCGATCGGCTGCCCCCTCAACGCGAAGTTCGGCGTTCACCTGAACGCTTTGCCCCAGGCCTGTGCGGCGGGGGCGCGCATCGTGAGCGAGGCCCGAGTGGTGCGCGTCCTCCACGAGGGGGGGCGGGCCAGGGGGGTGCTTGCCCGGCGCCCGGACGAGTCCGAGTTCGTGGTGCGGGCGCCGCGCGTGGTCGTGGCCGCGGGGGCCACCGAGACGCCACCGCTGTTGCGCCGCAGCGGGCTCGGGCGGCACCCGGAGATGGGTCGCAACCTTGCGATCCATCCAAGCGTTGGGGTACTCGGACGCTTCGAGGAACCGGTGGTCGCCTGGAAGGGCGTGATGCAAAGCGCGTCGGTAGAGGAGTTCCACTCAAGCGACGGCATCCTGCTCGAGGCCACGTCCACACCGCCCGGGATGGGGGCGATGTCGCTGCCCGGCTTCGGGCGCCAGCTCGTTGCCCGCCTTGCCGATGCCGAGTACCTGGCGAGCGTGGGGGCGATGGTGGCGGACGCTCCGTCGGGGCGCGTGCTCGGGGCCAGGCGCGCGGTGATCGTCTATAACCTCTCTCGCCGTGACGGGGCTCGGCTGATCAAGGCGATGGGCATAATCGGACGGGTTCTGCTCGCGGCCGGGGCCAAGGAGATTCTTTTGGGCATCCCGGGCCACGCCGCGGCAAGGAGTGAGGCGGAACTGGACGAGGCCTTGAGCGCGGCCAGACCTAAGACCCTGCACCTGGCCGCCTTCCACCCCACCGGGACCGCTCGTGCCGGAGCCGACGCGTCGCGCTACCCCGTGGACGAGGAGGGGCGGCTTCGGGGAGTCGACGGCGTCTGGGTTGCCGACGGCTCGATTCTGCCCACCTGTCCTCGGGTGAATCCGCAGGTCTCGATCATGGCTCTCTCCCTGGCGGTCGCCGGCGGGATCGCGTCGTAGCCGGCGCCCCGGTCGGGGATCTGGTGGAGCTCCCGTGTCCGATCGGCAAGGCTGCGGGGCATGGTGGCTGGGGCTGGAGACAGGCCGTTGCTGTGGCTGCCGGCGGGGAGCTTCGGGCGCGAGGAGGACCATGCGCGAGGTGATGGACGCAGTCGGTTCAATAACGGGCAAGACCGCGTGCCCTTTCACCTCGGGCGGGCGACTGAGCCGGGTCGTGTGTAGGCACCGGATCCCGAGACGGACTCAACCACCCGGTCTCGCCTCGGGCGGGCGAGGCAGGCGGGTCGTGCTGGTCGCCGGCCTGCTTGCCCTCACGGCCCTGGCTCCGGCGTGCAGTCACGGGGCGCGCCCTCGGACTATCGCCACAGGGAGCATCACCGTCATATCCCCGACTGCGGAGGCGAGCGCGCCCGCGGCGGCCACGGGCGCATCACCCGCCGCCTCGGGGTCTCCCCGGGTTGTGCCGGGACGCGAGCCCTCCCCCAGCGGACTGGTCTCGGCGCAGCCCCCGATACGAGCGGGCGTCTACCGCTTCGCCGCCAAGGGTTGGGAGGAGGGCGGCAAGGGCATCCACAAGAGCAGGGATCTGCCGCCGGAGAGCCGGCTGGTCGTCTCGGGCTGGAAGCGAGAGGCGGCCGGGTGGGAAGGGCTCTTCCACCGGGAGCTGTCCAGCGAGCACTACGAAGAGGGTCGGGTCTTCTTCGACGCCCAGGGGGACCACCTGCGCTTCACCAAGGTCTGGGTGAGCTACGGTCCCGCCAGTCGCACGGAGCAGTACACTCCCGACCCGCCGATCCTCATCCTGTCAACCCCTCTGGTCGTGGGGCTTCGCTGGGAGGGCACGTTCGGTGGCAGCTACCAAGGCGAGTACCACGCCAGCGTGGTGGGACGGGAGCCGATCGTTGTGAAGGGCCGCTCCTTCGACACCTGGGTGATCGAGATCGACACGACCTTCCGGGGAGAGTGGTCGGGCAGTACTTTCAACCGCCGCTGGTACGCGCCCGCGCTCCGAATGGACGCCAAGGTCTACACCAAGGCGGAAAGCCACGGGATGGTCGACACCAGCTCGGAAAGGACCCTCACCCTGCTCGACTCCGAGCCGGGACCGTTGCCCAGCGCGTAGGCCCGGAGGGGGGGCGGACTGTGACGATACGTGACTTGCTCGCCAGGCTCCCCTCCTTCCGGCGACCGGCCGGCAAGGAGGGTAACCAGGGCCGGACCCGCCGGGCACTCCTGACCCTCGTACTGATCCTGGCCGTCTACGTGATCTGGTGGGGACTGCTCAGGCGATACTGTCCGGCCGGGGTCGTCGTGCAGGGCATGCTCATCGGTGCTCTGACCGCGCTCATCGCCTTCGGCCTCGCCCTCATCTGGCGCGCAAACCGCATCATCAACTTCGCGCAAGGTGACCTCGGGGGCGTTCCGGCCACGCTCGCCATCCTGCTGATCGTGGGCCCGGGGGTGTCCTACTTCTTGGCCCTGCTGGTAGGCGTAGCGGCCGCGCTCGTCCTGGGTGCGGCCGTCGAGTTCTTGATCATCCGGCGCTTTTTTCAGGCTCCCCGCCTCATACTGACGGTGGCTACGATCGGCCTCGCCCAGGTGCTCGCAGGCGCCGAGCTCGGACTGCCGCAGGCGTTCAACCTCCAGGTGCCTCCCCAGTCGTTTCCCTCGCCTTTCGAATTCGCCTTTCGAATCAGCCCAATCATCTTTCACGGGAACGCCGTCATCGCGATGCTGGCGGTGCCGGTCGCGATCGCCGGTCTGACCGCGTTCCTCCGCTTTACCTACGTCGGCGTCGCCGTGCGGGCGAGCGCCGAGTCGGCGGAGCGCGCATACCTCCTGGGCATCCCGGTCAGAAGGGTCCAAACCGTCGTTTGGGTCGTGGCGACGCTGCTGGCCAGCGTGGCCATGTTCATGCGCGCGAGCGTGGTCGGCCTGCCGATCGGCAGTGTCCTGGGACCGGGAGTGCTCCTTCGGGCCCTCGCCGCCGCGGTCGTCGGACGCATGGAGCGCCTCCCGGTGATCTTCGCCGCCTCCGTCGCGCTTGGCGTTGTGGAGCAGGCCCTGATCTGGAATACCGGCCGGTCGATCCTGGTGGACCCGGTGCTGTTCGTTCTCATCATCGGGGTGCTCCTCTTCCAGCGCCGGGGCGAGTTCTCTAGGGTCGCCGCGGCCGCGACCTCCACGTGGCAGGCCGCCAGGGAGGTTCGCCCCATCCCCCGGGAATTGGCCTCGCTACCGGAGGTGCGCTGGGGCAAGAAGATCGTCGCGGGCGTTCTGCTGGCCCTTGCGCTGGCCCTGCCCCTGGTACTCCCGGAAAGCCGGATCAACCTCGCCGCGGTAATCCTCATTTTCGGGGTCATTGGGCTTTCGCTCGTGCTGCTCACCGGTTGGGCGGGGGAGATCAGCCTCGGGCAGATGGCGTTCGTCGGCATCGGAGCCGCCGTCGCCGGCGCGGTGACCTCCAAGCTGCACTGGGACCTTTCGATTTCCCTGGTCCTGGCGGGGCTGGTGGGAGCCGCGGTGGCCAGCGTCATCGGCCTGCCCGCCTTGCGGATCCGGGGGCTGTTCCTGGCGGTGGCGACCCTCGCGTTTGCCGTCGCCACGTCCTCCTACTTGCTGAACCGGGAGTTCATGCACTGGCTGCCGACCGCGCGCATAGGGCGGCCGCCGTTCCTCGGCCGGATCTCCGTGGCCACCGAGACCCGCTACTACTACTTTGCCCTCGCAGGGTTCGGGTTGGCCCTGGCCGCCGTTCGTGGGCTGCGACGAAGTCGCACGGGTCGAGTGCTGATCGCGACGCGCGAGAACGAGCTCGGCGCCCTGGCCTACGGCGTGAACATCACGCGGGCGAAGCTGGTGGCGTTCGCGTTCTCCGGTTTCCTCGCGGCCTATGCGGGCGCGCTATTCGTCCACCATCAACAAAGCCTCGGGATCAACCCCTACCTTCCGGAGCAGAGCCTGAAGGTGTTCACGATGGCCGTGTTTGGAGGCCTCGGGTCCGCCTCCGGTGCCCTGGTGGGAGCCGCCTACGTTCAGGGCATCGATTACTTTCTGCCCTGGGGACTGCGCTTCTTCGCCAGCGGTATGGGACTTCTGGTCGTCCTCATGGCGATCCCCGGAGGTGCGGGCTCGGTGGTCTACGGGGTCCGTGATCTCCTCTTGCGCCGGGTGGCCAGGCGCCGGGGGATCCTCGTTCCGAGCCTCGTCGCGGACATGGGCGCCGGGCCAGCGGCGGAACAGGCCGGCGCCAGGCCGCCACCAAGGGTTGGCTCCAGCACGCCAAGCCGCGGTCCAGCGGTCATTGACGCGCTCGAGCCTGCGGGAAACGGCGCGCTGTTGTCGGTGCGCGGGCTGGATGCCGGATACTCCGGAGTCCAGGTCCTCTTCGGCGTGGACTTTGAGGTCCGGCAGGGCGACATCGTGGCCAACGGGGCGGGCAAGTCGACGCTGCTGCGCGCCGTCTCCGGGCTGGTGCGAGCCCGCAAGGGAAGCATCGTCTTCGCCGGCGAGAACATCACCTCGGGCTCGCCCAACGGCATCGCCGCGCGCGGCATCATCCACGTCCCCGGAGGGCGAGGGATCTTCCCCTCGCTGTCGGTGGAGGAGAACCTGAGGCTTGCCGGCTGGCTGTTCCGCCGCGACCGCTCCTATCTGGCGGCCGCGACCGAGCGCGTGTTCGAGCACTTTCCGGTCCTGCGGGAGCGCCTGGAGCAGCCTGCCGGGAGCCTCTCCGGAGGAGAGCAGCAGATGCTCACCCTGGGTATGGCACTGATCGCCCGCCCCCGCCTGCTGATGATCGACGAGCTGTCGCTGGGTCTGGCCCCCGCAGTGATCTCCAGGCTGGTCGAGATCGTCAGGGCCATCTGGCAGCAGGGAACCACGGTCATCCTCGTCGAGCAGTCGGTCAACGTGGCCCTGAGCATAACGGAGCGGGCCTACTTCATGGAGAAGGGCGAGGTTCGCTTCGAGGGGCCCACCCGTGAGCTGTTGCGTCGTCCGGATATCCTGCGGTCGGTCTTCCTGAAAGGCGCCGTGTCGCTCGAGCCCGGTGGTCCGGCGGGGAGGATGATCGGCGGCAGGCAGAGGGAGCCCAAGAGGCCGCCCAAGGTGACCGAAGACGCCCCTGCGGTCCTCGAGGTCCGCGGTGCCTACAAGCGGTTTCGGGGGCTTGTCGCCGTCGATGATGTCTCTCTCACCTTGAGGCAGGGAGAGATCCTGGGGCTCATCGGGCCCAACGGGGCCGGCAAGACGACGCTGTTCGACCTCATCTCCGGCTTTGTCGAGCCCGACACGGGGCAAGTGCTCCTTTGCGGCCAGGACATCACCCGGCTCGGCGCGGACGCGCGAGCGCGCCAGGGGCTGGGGCGCTCCTTCCAGGATGCGCGGCTGTTTCCCGCGCTTACCGTCGCCGAGACGATCTCGCTCGCGCTGGAGCGGTTCGTGCGCGTGAAGGACCCCCTCGCGGCCGCCCTGAACCTCCCGGCGGTCACGGAGTCCGAGAAGAAGGTGGCGGAGCGCACGGACGAGCTCATCGAACTCATGGAACTTGGCGCTTTTCGCGACAAGTTCGTGGCGGAGCTGTCCACCGGGACCCGGCGCATGGTGGAACTTGCCTGCATGATCGCGAGCCAGCCACGGGTGCTACTGCTCGACGAGCCCTCCGCCGGGATAGCCCAGCGCGAGACCGAAGCGTTGGCACCCCTGCTCTTGCGGATCCAAGAGGCTACCGGCGCCAGCCTGCTCGTCATCGAGCACGACATGCCTCTGGTTACCTCGGTCGCCCGGGAGCTCGTCGCGCTGGACTGCGGGCGCCTCGTCGTCCGGGGTCCATGCCGGGAGGTCCTCAACCACCCGGAGGTCGTGGCTTCCTACCTGGGCACGAGTGACGAGGCGATTGCCCCGTCCGTGCGGCCGCCGCGCAGGCCGCGCAAAGCCCCCGCCGCAGGCACGAGCGCGATCGCCCGGGCCACCCGGGGCGCTGCTCGCAAGCCAAGGCCGGGACCCGGGCCGGACCTGAAGACGTGAGGCTGTGGGCAGGACGCGACCCGCGCTTCATTCGAGCTTGGGCGTCGGACCGTCAGCGGTAGTGCTTGTGCTCGTAGCTCGGCGGCCGATCCTGCGGGGGAAGCTCCGTGTAGATGGTCACGGTTCCCTTCGGGTCGAAGGCTCGCGGCTCCCCAGAGGTCCACTGGCCGGGCAGGTAGCGCCGTCCGCCGTCGACATGGCGGAACATGCCGTTTCCGCTTGAGTTTCTCTCATCCGGCCCCTGCGCGTTCGGGTCCCACCAGATCTCGGTGGCGTCGTCGAGGAGATCATAGTCGGGGTCCCACGGCCACAGCCCGTTGTGACCCCAGGAGAAGCCCCAATAGGTAATCATGCCCTTGTGTGCCCCTCCGGTACGCGGGTAGCGAAAGAGGCCGTCGCGGACCGTGAAGGGTGTGAGGTTGGGACCCGCCATGTGGATGGAGGTGAAAGCGATCCATATTCCCCCGTACAGCACCTCCATGATGTTCAGCGGTTTGGGCGACTTCCCGAAGTGCCAGGCGTACAGCCGGTATGAGTCGCGAAGGTCCAGCTTCGCCGCCGCCGGGAGGACGGAGATCCCGAAGGCGTGGCTCCACTGTTGCTGGTCGTAGATACGGCCGAAGGCCCTGGTGTCGGTGAGCCCCGACCCCGTGATGATCCACTCCGGGTAGTAGGCTTGCTCGGTCGCCGCCCTGGTCAGAAATGCCGGGATGATAGGTTCCCCCGCGAGCACGATCGAGGTGATGCCCTTTGCCTTGAGGCGGGCGATGATCGTCGTGGACTGCGTCTGCGCCGTCGCGTAGTCGTAGGTGTAGGAGACGCGGTCGTCGAGCTTCGCGCCGTAGCGTGAAAGCTCCCGCTCGAAGAAGTCCATCGCTTGCTTGGAGGTCCCGCTTGGGTTCTCCATGTAGACGAGCCCCAGGCTGCGCCGCTTCGCCTTGAGATCGGCGCTTCCGGCCCAGCGGGCCGGGTGTCCCCACACCCGCTTGCCGATGTACTCGGCGACCTGTAAGAGAAGCGGGTTCCAGGAGAGAACGCTCAACATGTACGGGGCGTTCTCGAGGAGCATCTCGACGGGCACGCCCAGCAGGCCTACGCATATTACCTTCCGGGCCGCCAGCTCCTCGCAGTAGGCGGAGGAGCCGCCTGGGGCCGTGCTGGTCGGATCCCCTATCGACATGAACGCCTTTATGTCGGAGGCCACCTTGATCGCGTCGGCCTTGGCGGCCGCGTCGTCGTTGGCCTCCCCGCTGCCCTTGACGAATACGAGCTTGACCTTGCGTCCATACGTCTCGAAGTGAGCCTGGAACAGCTCCGCGAAGCCCCGGGCCGTACTCTGGATGTCTTCGTCGGAATCCAGCAGGCCTGCCTGCCGGAGCATGGCCTCCAGGGCCGGGCCCCAGTTGGCCAGGTAGATCGCGACCGTGATCTCGTCCTTGGTTACCCCCGGCGAGGTAGCTCCCCCGTTGGGGCCGGAGAAGAGGGGCACGCAGGGGGGCGCGCCCCACGAGGGGAACTTGATCCGCCCGGTCGCCGGGTCACAGTCTGGGGCGAGGCTCGCCTGCTGCCCGCGGTCCCCTGACGGGGCGATGCTACCCGAGGCGCCGGGTGGCTGGGTGGCCTGCCCGCCCGCGGTCCCTGCCGTACCGGTGGGGAGGGGGACGCCCGTCTCCGAACCCGCCTCCGAGACCCCCGGCCCGGCGGGCTGCGCGGCGCTTTCACCGGCTGCCGCCCCTTGGGCCGACCGTAGCTCTTGGCGTGTCGGGCGTTGGCCGGGAGCGAACAGCGCAATCAGCAGGATGACGAGGACCGTGGCGATGAATGGGCGATAGCGAGCCCAGATGTTGCCGAACGCCCATTCGCGGTAGCCAGCCTGGATGTCTGGCGCACTTTTACGGCCACCAGCCCGGATGCTTGATGCCCAGCGGCGCATCCGCGCCTTTGTTGCCTCCCGCAATCTACGCGCATCCGGCATGGCCGGCCCCCCCAAGGCGTGAGGCGCACCAGTTGCTTTCGGCGCGACCGATGCTATCCGCCCTCCATGGGTGCGTCAAGCAGCCGGCGGGCTGCCTGTTGGCGGCAACTGGGACGCCTCGGCGCGTTAGATAAGACGCCCGATGGGCCGCAGCGAGCGTCCTCGTTGGGTGGGGGGTATCAGCCGACGGGTGTGCACGGTTGCGGGGTAGGCTGTGCCCTGCCGGGAGGAGAGACCCGATAGGTGCACCCCACGGGGAGCCCGAATCGAGCACCTGCACCCTAAGGGTCCCTTGAGCGTGCGCCTGCGCCCCGGAGATGTTGCGAGAGCACCGAGATGAGCGGAATGACAGCGACAGGAGGATGAAACACGATGACAGAGCCTCAAGACGAAGAGACACCCGAGAAGTTCACGCGCGGCAATGCGCTCGAATTGGTGGCCTACCAGGCCGGCGCGGTCGTGAGCCGTGAGCTGGTCAAGAAGAAGGCTGGCACGGTGACGGTATTCGCTTTCGACAAGGGCCAGGGCCTCAGCGAGCACACGGCGCCATTCGACGCCCTCGTTCAGGTTCTGGACGGGGTGGCTGAGATCACCATCGGCGGCGCGGTCCACCGTCTCGGCAAGGATGAGATGATCCTGATGCCGGCCAACGTGCCCCACGCCCTGAAGGCGCTCGAGCGATTCAAGATGATGTTGGTGATGATTCGCGATGCGGCGGGCTGACGGACACAACCCCCGAGACGTCGGGGTGTCAGGCGCCGTCGAGCGGAGGATTGATCGCGAACTGAAGACAGTTCGCTCGATGATCGCGATCTACTGCCGCGGAAGCCACGGCACGAAGCCAGGCTCGTGCACTGACTGCCCGGCCTTGTGGGAGTACGCCCGGCAGCGGGTCGAGCGTTGCTCGTTTCGCGCCGACAAGCCCACCTGCGCAAGTTGCCCCGTCCACTGCTTCAAGCCGGCCATGCGCGAGCAGATCCGCGAGGTCATGCGCTACGCGGGGCCACGGATGCTGTGGCGCCACCCCATGCTGACGCTTTTCCACTTCGTGGACGGCAAGAGGCCGACTCCGAAGGCCGGACACTGAGTGTGTGCGCGGACGGCGCCTCCTCCGCGACCTCGACCACGAGAAGAAGTGCCGGGTTTGGTGGAGTATCCGCACGCGCGCGCCGCCACTCCCGGGTGTGTCCCACGCGTCATTCGCGGCAGTCCAGAGTTCAGGTAGTTCGACCGGGGCGCTCTACATTCGCGAGGATCGCCCCCTACTCCACAGACGCCGGCACCAGGAGCTTGGCGTCGAGATCGGACCGCTTGAAGATGCCGATGGCGCCTTTGAGTCCGACCGTCATGACGATGTTGCAAAGGAACGCGGCTAGGGCGGCGAGGAGGAGAGCTCCTGACAGCCCGGCGAGGATCATGTACGGGCGGAACTCACCGCGAAAGTGGATGGTACGCCGCAGCATTCCGTTGAGCCCGGCCATTCCCATGAAGGCGCCCATGCCGATGCCCCCGGTGAGGTGAGCCCAGAAGTGGAAGTTGGCCAACTTCTGGCTGTAGAGCTTGGCGCCGTTGGTGAGGATCGGAAGCAGCAGATACACGGCCGAGTACAACGTCATCGTCAGGCCGACCAGGATCGCCACGTGGACGTGGGGCCCGACCACCCACTGGGTGTTGTGCAGGATGCGGTTCAGGCCCATGTCCGCCTGCATGATCCCGGCGGGAACGGCCAGGGCGAATCCGAGCAGCCCGCCCAGAAGGAACTTGAGTTCGTTGGTCATCTTCAGGGGGCGAGCGCTCCACAGCGTCGCGAGCGTGATGAAGAAGGCCAGCCCCTGGGTGATGAGCTCGAAGGCTGTGACCATCTCCCCGGAGACGATCTTGAGGATCACCGGTTGGGCCTGATCGGAGAGCAGATGGTGCGACCACACCGTCCACGACACCACCAGCTCGACCAGCAAGGCCGCCCGTGCGACGTTCTGCATGAAGATCTTCTTGCCCGTGATCAGGCCCGCCAGGAGGTACCAGGTGCCCGCCACGAAGATCAGGACCAGACCGTCGGCGATCAGATCGAGTCCCCACCAGTACCAGTTCTTGTACAGAAGTGCGTCGACGGCGGAGTGGCGGAGGCTCACGCCGAAAAGCTCGGCCACCATGTAGACGAGGATCAGCACGCCGGTGAACAGGATGACCGCGGCATTCAGCGACAGGTCGATCGACCCGCGAGCTATGGCGGCGACCGGAAGGGGGACGAGGTGCTCCTTGCGCTCGCTGCGCTTCCGAAACAAGTTCGCGAAGCCGGTGATACCGAGGGCGGATGCGAGAAGCCTGCGTCCCTGTTGGGGTTCCCATCCCTTCGGAGTGTAGGTGATCGTCTTGAACACGTTGATCACGAAGAGGGCCGTGCCGGCCATCACCGCGGCAATCCCCAGGATGAAGATGGCTCCGCTCAGAGGCCG
>JBBAAN010000033.1:0-21580 GCA_041658225.1 Actinomycetota bacterium | reverse complement strand
CTTCTAGGCCAAAGGGCCTAGATGCCGCCTCGACCTTCGGCCTTCCATGCTCCGCTTCACATGCGGTATTCTCAGCCATCACCGGACGACTGTCGGGAGGTAAACCATGGAGTTTGGGCTGTCCGAAGAACAGGTCTCTATGCAGCAGCTTGCGCGTGACTTCGCGCAGAAAGAGATCCGCCCGGTAGCGCCGGAGTACGACGAGTCGTGCGAGTTCCCCTGGCCGGTCGTGAAGAAGGCCCATGAGATCGGCCTGACCAACTACTACTTCCCCACCGAGTACGGCGGCGGCGGGGTAACCGACATGATCGCCAACTTCATCGTCGCCGAGGAGCTGTGCTGGGGTTGTGCCGGTATCGCCACCTCGATCGTCGGCACCGGTCTCGCGGCCGCCGGCATCATGGCCATGGGCACCGATGAGCAGAAGGCCCAGTGGATCGGCAAGTTCTGCGACCCCAACGAGGTCAGGCTTGGCGCCATGTGCCTCACCGAGCCGGGCGCCGGATCCGATGTCGCGGGCCTGAAGACCACCGCCCGCCGCGACGGCGACAACTGGGTCCTGAACGGCCAGAAGTGCTTCATCACCAATGGCGGCATCGCCGACGTGCACCTCGTTTTCGCGACCCACGACTCCTCTCTGGGCTGGGGCGGCATCGGCGGTTACATCGTCCCGAAGGGAACCCCGGGTCTGTCCCAGGGCAAGGTGGAGCACAAGCTGGGCGTGCGTGCCTCCCACACCGCTGAGGTCATCCTCGATGACGTCGTCATCCCCGCCGATTACCGGCTGGGCGGCGACCCCGACACCGAGGCCGGACGTTTGGGGGCCCTGGGCGCCCTAACGATGCTCGACCACTCCCGTCCGGGTGTGGGCGCTTCCGCCCTCGGCATCGCCCGCGCGGCCTTCGAGTTCGCTCGCGACTACTCCAAGGAGCGCGTGCAGTTCGGCAAGCCGATCGCCATGCAGCAGGCCATCGCCTTCAAACTGGCCGACATGGCCACCGAGATCGACGCCGTCCGCCTGCTCGTTCATCGCGCCGGCTGGATGATCAACAACGGAATTCCCTTCCTCCGCGGCGAGGGCTCGATGGCCAAGGTCAAGGCCGGCGACGTCGCCATGTGGGCCGCGGTCGAGGCCGTGCAGATCCTCGGCGGTTACGGCTACATGAAGGAGTACCCGGTCGAGAAGTTCATGCGCGACGCGAAGATCTACCAGATCTGGGAGGGCACCGCGGAGATCCAGCGGATCGTCATCTCCCGCGCCGTCATCGGCCGCATCGCTCGCAAGTAGGTTCGCGCTTCGGCGCATCGCACGTCGAAGGGCCCCGCCAATACCCGGCGGGGCCCTTCTCCTTGCCCTTGTTCCGCTCATTCCTCGAAACCCAGTTGTCCAAGCACCCGCACGCGCCCCGGCGAGGATCTCCCTACTCGGTGAGCCAGTTCTCGACTCGAAGATCTGGAACACGGGAGAAGTGGCGCACGTTTCCCGTCACCACGGTGTGGCTGGATACCAAGGCGATTGACGCCACACGCAGATCCGGCTCTGCCAAACGCTGCCCGGCGCGCTCGAGGTGAGCCCGGATCCTGCCGTAGACACGCGCCGCCGGTTCGTCGAAGACGAGTACTCCCACGTTGGGCAGGACTCGCTCATCAATGGCCGCCAGGAAATGCTCGGGCCGGTCGGCCCGATAGGCCCCATAGACAAGCTCGCCAATCGTCACCGAACTGGTGAACTGGTCCTCGGGGTCTACCATTGCCAGCTTCGCGAGCAGTCCCGCGCGTGGTCGAGCCCTCATCAGTTCGGAGACCGTGTCGGTGTCCAGCAAGTAGCCCATTCAATCGCCGAGTCGGGGGGCCGGCCTGTCCTTCGCGCGCCTACGGGACGCGTAAACCTCTGACACGAAGGCGTCCATGTCGGGGTAGTCCGCCCAAGCGCCCACCAGGGCCAGGAACCCCTTGGGACTTGGCTTTTCCGGCTCAAGCCGCTCGAGATCGTCGACGCTCACGACAGCCGCGACGGGCTTGCCCCTGCGCTCAACCACATAGCGCTGCCGGCGGAACTGGACCCGGGACAGCACCTCCGAGAAATGCCGCTTCACATCTCCTACGCTGATCGGCTCGGCCACCGGTGCCTCCGCACACTTTGTCATTGTGACAAAACGTACTGTAAGCCAGTTTCCCCATAGGATCAAGAGCGGTAGCACGCAGTCTCAGCCGCCGGCTCTCCTCTCGTTCCGGCCCTCGCCGGAACCTCGGCCCGAGGGTTATGCCATAATGATGCCATGAGAACAACCCTCGACATCGACGACGAGATCCTGAGCGCCTTGCTGGCTCGTCACCCGGGGACATCCAAGAGAGAAGCGGTCGAGTGGGCGATCCGGGCGGCACTCACCGAGGACGCGGCGGCACGAACCCGAGCCCTGGCAGGCAGCGTTCCGGTGGAGGACGTCTCACGCGAGATGCGCCGGAAGGACAGGAAGGCGTGAGAGTCCTACCGGACACATCCGTGTGGGTCGAGTTCCTGCGAAAGGGGAAGGCTGGGCCAGCGGGCGATCTGGACCGACTCCTTCAACGGGAGTCGGTTTTCGTTTGCGGGCCCGTGCTTGCCGAGGTTCTCGCGGGCACCCCCCCGGAACGGCAGGAGGAACTCGTCCTCGCCCTGGGAGCGCTCCCATGGGCCGACCTCAATCACGAGGGCTGGCGGCAGGTGGGCGAGGTGGCTCAGGCCCTCAGGCGAAGCGGTCGCTCAATCCCGCTGACGGACATCGAGATCGCGGTCGCCTGCTTGCGCGCCGAGGCGTCCCTGTGGACTCGGGACCGCGACTTCGACTACGTCCGGGAGGTGCTTCCCGGCCTGAAGCTTCACCGATCCCCCTAGGCGCTTCGGAAAGCGTCGGCCCGCCGCCCGGCCCCCGCGGGGGGCGATCAGCGGATCTCCCCACCTGGCAGGAATTGAACCGTCTCCTAGCGAATGCCACCCGCATGAGATGGCGAGCGCTACTGACCGCAACCGTGCTTGGGGCCGTGATGCTGCCTGCCGCTTTCCCCGCCCAGGCCACATCGAAGCCCATCTTCCCCTACCGCGGAGTCGTCGAGGGCTTCTACGGCCGGCCCTGGAGCCACGACGAACGAATGGACTCGCTGGCCTGGATGGGCGCGCACGGGATGAATCTCTACGTCCACGCTCCCAAGGACGACCCCTGGCAGCGCTCTCAATGGCGCGACCCCTACCCGCCGGAGCAGATGGCCGCATTCGCCGATGAGGTGCGCCGCGCGCTGGGGACAGGCGTGGCATGGGTTCCATCTCTCTCGCCGGCGTTGCCTCTCATCCCGTCGACATCGGTCGGAGATGGGGCGCCTTCCCGAGACATCTGCTTTTCCTGCCCCGATGATTTCGAGGTGCTGACCCGGAAGCTGGGCAGCTTCCTGGCCCTGGGCGTGCGTACCCTCATGCTCTCCTTCGACGACACGCAGAAGGTCTTCACACATCCTGAGGATCTCCAGTCCTACGGGACCGACGATGCGGCCTTCGGAGCGGCGAACGCCGATCTGCTCAACCGGACCCTCGTCTGGTTGCTGGGTAAGCACCCTGGGACAACCCTGCTCACCGTTGCCGCCGACTACTCGGGCACCCAGGCCACCGCCTACCTGACCGCCTTCGCCGGCAAGCTGGATCCTCGCGTCGTCGTGATGTGGACGGGAACCAAGGTGATCTCCGAGCGCGTCACCGCGGCCGACGCGCAAGCCTACGCGCGAATCGTCAAGCGCAAGGTGCTGCTCTGGGACAACTACCCCGCCAACGACCTGACGGGCAACATATTTGGGATCCCCGTGAAACTGCATCTCGGGCCCTACCGAGGCCGGACGGCCGATCTCTCCTCGGCTCTGCTCGGAGTGGTGGCCAACCCCATGAATGAAGCGCAGGCCTCCAAGCTCGGCCTGTTCGAGGTGGCCCGATTCCTCAATGACCCCACGACTTACGACCCAGAGAAGGCCTGGCAGGCGGCGGTGCGCGAGCTGGGCGGGCCGGCCTGGAGAGAGCTGCGGCTGCTTGCCGACAACACCCGCTCATCGATCCTCGACCGCAACGAGTCCCCGACTTTCGTTCGGCTTGCCAAAGCCCTATGGGACGCCTGGCAGAGTCCGGACTGGTTTGCGCCGTGGCAGTCGCTCGTGGCCGAGCTGGATGCCGAATCGAAAGCTCCCGCCGGGCTGCGGGCCTCGCGCTTCAATCCGGGGTTCCTCAGCGAGGCCGCCCCGTGGATCGATCGCCTCGAGACCAACGCGGTGGCCGGCACCGCCGCCGCTCAAACCCTCTCGAGCATGCGACCCCACCTGGAGGCTCATGGCGAGCCGACCGCCAACGCCGAAGTGGTGCGGATCTCAGGCCACGCGGCAGGGGCAGACCCGGCAGGCGTCACTGAAGCTACGCAGGCTCTCGCGCCGGCCGAGGTTCAGATGCGGGCGGACTACCACTCGGTCCACGGCGACCGGTTTGCTCCCGAGTCCCCGACCGAGGGAGTCGTGTTCTTCCGCGAGAACCTCATGGACGAGTTCGTCGATCGGGTCCATGACGAGACCACGACCTGGGCCCCCACAGCATCACAGGCCTCGCAACTCGACCGCGTGGAGGTCGAGGGACACCCGGTCCCCGTAGGCGACGATGGGAGCTTCTCCGTGGAACTGCCGATGCGAGAGCGCGTGCGGGTTGTGGCCTACGACGCTGCCGGAGGAGCGACCGGAATCTGGCTCTCCCTCCCGGGACCTGACGCGACACCCAAAGCAACGGGCCCGACAGTGGGAGGCAGGGACATCAGAACACTGCCTGCCACAGGCACGGGGCGGGAGAAGGCCATGATGGCGGCCGCCTTCTGTCTGCTCGGGGCAGCGCTGATTCGCGGCCTTCGTCGCCCTCGCCAGGGGGACAGGTGGCAAACAAGAGGCGGGCGCCAGAAGAAGGCGTCCCGCGGCTCCTACTGGTTCGGAGGGGCGGTTGGCTCGCGCACCACCGGAAGCGTGGGACCCACGGCACGCGGCCACGAGCGGGTGCGCACGACCAGGTCGGCCACCAGGCCCAGCACGGCGACCTGGAAAGCGGCCGAGAAGATCAGGATGGTGTTGGTCGCCACCCTCCACGGATGCACGGCGAAGTCGAAGCCCAGCTTGGCAAAAGCCAGCGTGAACATCGTCACCGCCAACGGCACGAACGCGCGCAACGGGTTGTGGTACATGGAGATGCCGATGATCTGCAGCAGGAACAGGTATGCGTCGTGGATGGGGTGGAACTTCGACAGCCCGGCGCGGGGGTGGTAGTCGACGGCCTCGAAGCGAACCGGGCGCCCGTCGGCAATGAACGCCAGCGTAGCGGTGGACACACACGAGAAGCCCTTGGGCAGCAGCGGCAGGTACGGCAGCAGCGCCTCCCGGCGGAAGGCCCGCAACCCGGAGTTCAGGTCGGGGATCTTCTGGTTCACCAGGTAGCCGGCCAGGCCCCTCGCCACCCGCTTGGCCGACCAGCGCAACACCCGCATGGTCCCCCGCTCCTTGCGCCGCGCGCCGATCACCTGGTCGGCATCCTCCAGGAGCTTGACCAGCCGGGGTATCTCATCGTTGGGGTAGGACAGGTCGGCGTCGGTCCACACGATGGCGCGACCGCGAGAGACCAGGCTGCCGATGCGCCGGGCCGTGCCCACACCCTGGTTTCGCCTGAAGGTCACCAGGCGGATCCAGTCGCACTCGGCCAGCACACGGTCTGATCCATCGGTCGAGCCGTCGTCCACGGCGACCACTTCCCAGGTGAATGGGGCGGCGTCGAGGACGGCACGAAGCCGCGTGAGCTCCTCTTCCAGGTGCTCGCGCTCGTTGAAGACGGGAAGGACGACCGAGACGTCCACATACTCGTCGTGTTTCACCGGCCCATGCTACCCCGAGCATGGGAAGAAGCGCATCCGGGAACCGCACCCGACACCGCCACCGCGAAGCGAGATGAGGCCGGGAACTGCCACGGGAACGAAACGGCATGTCCACCAAAGAGGATCGGGCGATATCCCGGGCTTGATCACCAGGGCTGTTATTCTCTCTATTGGCCTGTGCGGCTTGAGGAAGGGCCGCAAGGCGTTGTGCCAATCAAGCATGCATCGACCCGGAGGGGGTCCGAGTGGCCATCCCGACTCGACGAGCCGTATCGATCGTCCTCACGTGCCTGATGGGGGCAGCACTGGCAGTCACTGCCTCGCCGGCTCGCGCTCAGCTACCGGACACCTTCATCTTCTCGGGATATGGCTCGGGCCACGGCGTGGGGCTGTCCATGTCCGGAGTGCGCAACCGCGCGGCAGCGGGACAGGGCTTCGAACCCATCCTCAACACCTACTACAACTCCAAGAGCAACGTGTCCTGGGCAACGGTCGCCGGGGCCTACGCCGGCGACGGCGGCCTGCGCGTCGGCATCTATTCGACCACCGGATCGTTCTCGGTTGCCGGAGAACCAAGCGACCACAAGGGTTGCAGCGCAGCCGAGTCATCCGAGACGATCGGCCTGTTCGCCGACGGCGCCAAGCAGACCGACCTGGCCGCCAGTGAATGGGCGGTTCTCTCTTTTGCCAGTCCCACCTATCGCGCGGACATCGGGCCGTTGGGCGGCCCCGCAGTCCGCTCGTTTGAATCCACCACTCCCTTCACGATCGCACCGGGGCCCTCGAACATCCTGCGCATCAAGGAGATCAACGGCTCGAGCACCTGCTGGGATCGCTACCGCGGCAAGATCCTGGGCCGCTGGGGCGAGACAAGCGGCCGCCTCTGGGCCATCAATCTGCTGGACGTCGAGGACTACGCGAGAGGGATCGGCGAGGAGCCCAACGATTGGGTCACGGGCAACACGAGCGGGAACATGGAGGCGCAGAAAGTGCTGGCCGTCGCGGCTCGCACCTACGCGCTCTACAAGCGCGACGCGGCAAGGGCCGGGAACATCTACGGCAACCAGGGCATGGATCTGGGCTCCTCCACCGGCTACACCGCCTACCCCGGCTGCTGCCAGTACTACGTCGGGGTCAACGGCGAGCGCTCGAACCTGGTGGCCGCGGCGCAGCAGACAACAGGGCGCTTCCTCGCCTACAACGGCAAGGCCATCGTGGCCGCCTACTCCTCCAACTCGGGCCCCTACACCGCCGACTGGGTGGACGTGTGGGGCGACCCGTCCAAGCCAAGCTCCTACCCCTATTTGGTCGAGGTCGCCGATCCGTTCTTCGAGCCCGACCGAATCGCGCGCTGGTCGAAATCGATATCGCGCAGCGACCTGCAGACGAAGCTCAACGCCAACGGCGCCTGCACCGTCGGGACGTTGACGAGCTTGGATCTCTCCGAACGAAGCCCCGCGGGGCGAGTGCGCTATGTGACCATCACGGGATCGTCGGCCACCAAGCGAGTGCGAGGCGAGACGTTCGCCTCCTGCGCGGGTCTGTCCAGCGCCTTCATCTACAAGCAGGTCTGGAGGATTGCCGGAGACAACAGGTACGCGACCGGGGCAGCGCTCTCGACCTACGGCTGGCCCGATCCCGTCGGCACGGTCGTTGTCGCCTCCGGCGAGAACGCCCACCTCGTGGACGCCCTGGCCGCCGGCCCCCTGGCTCGCGGCAAGGGCGGGCCGCTCCTGCTTACCGCTTCCGACCAACTGACTCCAACCACCTCATCCGAAATCGATCGGTTGGCGCCGATGGAAGTCCTCATAGTCGGAGGCGAAACCGCCGTGTCCTCGACCGTCGCCGCCCAGATCGCCGGCAAGGGTAGGAGCGTAACCCGCATCGCCGGTGCCGACAGGTATGCCACGGCCGCGGCTGTAGCTCAGCGCATGGGCCTGGCCACCTCCGGTCCCGGGCAGGGCCATGTCCTGCTGGCCAGCGGATTGGATGGCCATCTGGTGGACGCGCTGGCGGCCGGAGGGCCCGCCGCCGCTGGGAGGATGCCGATTCTGCTGGCCGGCGACGCGCTGCCTCAGGCGACTCGGGATACCCTGACCGCCTTGAACCCCACCCATGTCCTTGTGATCGGAGGAACAGCCGCGGTCCCGCAACCTGTCGAGGACACCGTGCGGCAGATGGGTTTCGACGGCCGCCGGATCTTCGGCTCCGACCGATACCAAACGGGTGCGGTTCTTGCGGGGTGGGCATTCGACAGCGTGGGCGTTTCGCCCAGCCAGTTGCTCATCGTCTCAGGAGAGGACGCCCATCTGGTGGACGCGCTGGCCGCGGGGCCCTTGGGCCGCGCCATGTTGACTACTGGATCCTCGCCCCTTGCCCAGGCGGCGAAGGACTTCATCAGCGGTCGTCGTCAGGCCATAGGCGAGGCAACCGTGGTGGGAGGCCGTGACGCGATCAGCGACGACGCTCTCAATCAGGCCTCCGCGGCGCTGAATAGCTGAAGGCCCGCCGCACCCTACCCCGGTGGATCGAGAGATGCGGTTCTCCCGGGGGGCGGGCCTCAGCTCGCGTGGCGCCCCATGTGGGCTGTGGGCTAGGGGATCACCGCCAGGCCGTCGAAGTTGGCCGTGACCGTGTCGTCGGTGTTGTCGGCCGCCGTACCCTTGGTGTCCCAGACAAGCTGGAAGCCGCCGTTGCCGGAGATGCCGGCATAGCCGTTGCTCACGACGTTGGTCCCCGACCCCGTGTGCGTGTACATCCCATCCAGGTACCAGATGCTCCCCACCAGCCTGGCCTCACCGGTCACCGTGCCGTCGATCCGGCCGTCGGTCGGGAGGACCGAGTACAGGTGGTAGGTCCCTGTGAACGACTGGATTCCCGCCGCCGGACGCGACAGCGTGATGCCGATCCTGTAGGTGGCCGGGCTGTCGCCGATGGTGAACGAAGAGTCCGGAGGCATTATCTGGGGGTCCGATGGGTGCTCGATCGTTGGATGCAGGTCCGATCCCGTGGCCGTGGTGGGGTTCTCCCCGGCGGGCAGAGACGTGACCTCGCCGTCCGCCGTTTCCTGGGTCGCCGAGAAACCGTTGTCGGCGTAGTTGAACTCGATCGCCCCGGTCAGGTTGCCCGACAGGGACTGCCCCACGCCGAAGATGATCTTGTCGTCGCCGCCGCCGAGCTGGGGCTCGTTGGCTGTGAACCCGGCGCAGATCGGCAGGCTGACCGGCGGAGACCCCGCATATCCGCCGCTGTCACGTACGGTTCCGGCGGAGTCCATCGCAAGGTCGCTCACCGCACGGCTGTCCTTCATGCCGGCGGTCGCATCGTTGGTGTCGTAGATCGTCAGCCAGCGCACATCGGCGAGAGATCCCCTCACAGCGCACACATACCTGCCTTCGCCCGCCGCCGGCTCGGGCTCGGGGCGCACGAAGCCCTTCAGAAGCGGGCGCTTGGTGAAGAAGACCTTGTTCGTCGCCATTGCCGGTCCGCGGTCCCCCACCACACCCAGGGCATCGGAGTAGGTTCCGCCTGACAGCAGACGGCTCATCTCGGCCTGGAGGTTGGTGGAAATCGCCGCGGCGCCTCCGAACAGATAGCCGAATCCACCGTTGCTCGTACCTAGAGCGTCCTCGCCCGTCTTGTAGCCGGCACCGGATGGAAACAACCCGGCCAGGAAACCGGAGACGGCCCCGAGGTCGCCGGAGGCCACCAGAAGCAGCGGGGTGATCTTGCGAGGAGCGGCTCCACCCAAGAACTGCAACTCGGTGTTGTGCGCCTCTCCGTCAACCGGAGGAGCCATGCGCGTCGGCTGGGAGTCGTCGTATCCCCCCGAAAGCTGAGCGCACGCGGGGCCCGCGGTCAACGCGTCCGGCCACCCCTTGGACTCGTCGCCCGTGCCCTCGGAACGCGCGAAGCAGAAGGTCTGGTTGGAGAACGTGACGGCCGGGGTCTCGGCGGTCGGGTAGATGCCGGCCAGCGCCTCGGCTATCAGCACGCTGGTCTGGTAGCGGTCGGCCCCAGCGATCCGGCTGACCTTGGCTTGGGATCCCGCGTAGTAGGCGGCCGCACTCGCCGTCTCGCTGGGAATGCGCGCCGGCCCTCCCAGCACCACGATGTTGTCCGGCTTGAGACTGGACAGCGCCGCCGCGGTCGCAACCGGAAGGCCGCTGCCCGCGGTCAGCAAGATCGGCACGTGGTTCCACGCCGCTATCGGGGCCACCGCCAGAGCGTCGGCGCCCGTCGTCCCGTCCGCGAGGAACACCGTCCGGTCGAGCACCTTGCAGTCGGCCTGGTTCGCGCCGGCCCAGAACTCCAGGTTGGCCGGGTCGACGTCGGGAGTCGCGCAGGTGCCGTCGGTGCCCGCAGCCCCAACTCCCGCAGCCATGGCGACCACGCGAGCGGTGTCGTAGCGATCGCTGCCCCCAAGCCGGAATACCTTGTAGCCCTTGTCCTTGAGCTTGCCTTCAACCTCTGTGGGAACCGCTTCCTTGCCGCCCAGGATGATCGCCGAGGTGGCCCCGGCCGTCCGGTAGCGATCGGCCACGCGGCCCGCGGTCGCCGACAGATCCTTGGCGCCCTCCCTGCCCGACGCGGTGAGAACGATAGGGGCGTTGGTGGTGTCGACGAGCGCGTTGCCGCCGCCCTCCACGGGAGTCAGGGAGAGCCCGCTCGGGAACTGCCAGAGCGCCGCGCCGGCCAGGGCGTCGGCAAACCGGTCCCCGGCGGTGACGATGATGGCCCCGGGAATCCGACCCTTGGTGTTGGCGCCGTGGTAATAGCCGTCACGCACACCGAGGGTGTACGGGTATCCGGCCGTCCCGAGGTTGGTCTGCGGAGGCGGTGGGTTGCCCCCGGCGTTGCCCAACTGGAGGTGCGCCACCGCAGCGGAGGTGGCAATCCTGTCGAGGCCCCAAAGACGCATCGTGTAGGCGTCGTTGGTCTCGGTCCCGTCGGCCAACCCCGTCGGTCCCGTTGCCGGGGCCGTTCCCGCAAGAGCGACCGTGAGCACCAGTGCCCCCGCCACCGCCACAGCCAGGCCCATCCTCCGCTTTGCCATGAATGCTCGCCTCCTCGGATACTCCCGGTTGGACGGATCAGTGTTATCAGGGACTTCCACCCGGTAGGCGCCAAACAGCCCCGGCGGGCAGACACACAGTCGTCGAGAGTATATCGGACCAAATGCCCCATAGGTGAGACTACTCCCTCGAAGTTCGACGTCTGCCCGCGTCCTCCTGCCTTCAGGTCCGCGGTTTGCGGGAACCGGCCACCGGTCCGCTCCTCACTCCATGCCCGCGTGATCTCCCTGCCGTCAGGTCCGCGGTTTGCGGGAACCGGCCACCGATCGCGCCTCACTCCATGCCCGCGTGATCTCCCTGCCGTCAGGTCCGCGGTTGGCGAGTAGGGGAAGGGCCCCGGCAGATGCCGAGGCCCTTCTCTTCCGGAGCCGGGGGGTAGCTCCGGGTCTTCAGGCGCGGTCTGGCGCACGTAGCAGCCGGCGCGCGAGTACGGCCGAGCCCAGCAGCAGAACGCCCAGCAGCGCCGGCAGAGCGGCCGAGCCGGTCAGCGGCAAGGGCGACGGTGTGGACGCGGGTGTGGACGCCGGGACGGGAGCGCCACTCGTAGTCGCCGCCACCACCTTGTACTCGGAGAAGACCGAGGTGGTGCCCACCGACACCTTGACCACTGGAGTCGCGAAGGCCTGTCCTGTGCCACCGAGGACCAGATCGGCCGGAACCGTGAACGCGGGGATGGTGATCTCGAGCGCCGTCAGACCTGCCTGCGCGAAGCGGTAGCCGCCTGAGTCGATACCCGTCGCCTTGGCGATCTTCATCACCTCAACCGTGGGGGCAGGCACGCCCAGCATCCCCAGGACGTCGGAGAGCTTGGAGCCGACAAGCCCCACCAGCGAGTTGATGGCGGCCGGATCGACCAGGTCGAGTGAGCCGACCAGCTCAGTTGCGCCCACAGACACCGGGCCCACACTCCCAACGACGGCAGAGGTCGCCTCGGTTTCGGCAGCCACGGCCGAGAGGGTGGCCTGTATTCCCCCAACAGACACCAGGTTCGTGCCACGGACCAAGGCCACCAAGCTGTTGAGGGCATTCTCCAACTCAGCCAGCAGAGCCAGCAGCTGGGAGTCGAGCTCGACCAACACGCCCTTGGCCGCGGCCAGGCCGGTCGTTGCGATCGGTGTCAGCACCTGGTTGACCGAGGTGATGGGCAGAGCGAGCCCGTACCTGGCAATCAGCGTCGGCAGCTCGGCCAAGCCGAGAAGCTGCAACAGGTTCAGAGGCGCGACCAGCGCGTAGTCGGCCAGGGCCTGGTCGACGACCGCGGCCCCGCCCGCTCCAGCCGCGACCGCGTCCGGGTTGACCACCAGCGCCGCGAGCTGGTCGCGCTTGGCCGCCATCGCGGAGTAGACCGCCTGGAGGTCGGAGATCTGTGTGGGAATTGTGAGGTCGACACCGGCGGGTATCGCAACACCGAGGCCGGCAAGGATCTGCGCCAGGGAGCCCAGGGGCAGCTTGGAGGAGTCAAGTCGCAGGGAGTCCAGGAGCGCGCCCAGGTTGAAAACGTCGAGCTTGCCGGCGACAAGGGTCTTCCCGGCAGAGGCGGACGCGTTCGTAACCTCCGTAGTGAAACCGGTGTTCGTGACGTCCGTAGTGACAAGACCGCCGAGCGAGGAGAGCTTGGCGATAGTGGCGTCAAGGATCGATCGCACACCCTGCGCATCCACCGTCGACGCAAGGGAGCCCTGGGCCGCATCGCCGCTCAGAAGGCCGGCCAGATCAAGGGCGATGGCAGGCAGGGATTTGGAGTCCGTTCCCGAGGTCGCCGACGTGCCCACCGTGCCGATGTCACTTCCGGCCACACGGGCCAGGGTCAACTGCGCGACCGCCGTGGGCATGGCCAGCGCGGCACGCGCGAGGTCGTTGCTGCTCTTGGTCGCCTCGATGGCGACGGCGATTGAGGTGTCCCCGACATTGGCGCTCAGGACGGTCGTCTCGGAGCGGGCGGTGCCCGCCCAGGTCCTCTCCGTAGCGCCGAACGCGGGTGCTGTGAGTAGCAAGGCAACTAGCAGGCTAAGCGGCAACGCTACCGTACGTCTGGCCATGACTATTCCCCCTTCTCGGGCAGGTCCCCTCCGACCTGCTCTCCCCCCCGCAGGGGCGAGTATCTTCAGGGTGAATCGCACCTTCCGACCCTCATGTCCGGGTCCAAAGTCAGTCTGCGGCCCTGCCTGATTCGGGTCTATGCCTCGAAAGGGTCAATTCGAGCGTCCATTGTGGCTAGTGCATGCTTCGATCCGCATCCCTATCCGGGAGATTCAGCGGATCCGTGCCTTGGCGAGACGACTGGATCGCCCACCGGCGGTGATGATGCATGATTGGGTGCTGGAGCGCCTCGCGAAGGAGTCGAAACAAGAGTCCGAAGCCCTTCGCGCCAACTCGGGGTGAGACTATTTCCGGACGACCGTGCTCCGGGCTGCGAACCAGGCCGAACGGAAACGGTCTCGTTCCCGTCTTTCCTCAGCCAACCGGACCGCATCCGCGGCTACTCGTCCTTGTCGTGAAGATCGGCCGCCGCCGAGACATCTGCCAATAGCTGTGGCCCAAAGGCGGCCTCGACCACAGCGACAAGAGGATCGGCCCGATTGCTATCATGGCAGGGGAAGCGGAGCCATGTGTGCGGGAAGACTTCGGTGGCGTCCCATCGGCGACGCTGCCGATCGCAGGGGGTAGAAACCTTGGTTGAGGTGGTCGTGGGAGACCAGCGGCAACTGCGCTCGGCGCTCGAGGAGGCCGGGGTAGTCGCCGCCTACCTCTTTGGATCGAGGGCCGCGGGAACACAAAGACCGGCCAGTGACGCCGATGTCGCCGTCCTCATGGGACGCCGCCCCGGGCTTCTTGAGCGGGCCCGGCTTGCGGACCTCCTCGCGCAAGCTCTCCAAGTCCCGGATGTGGATCTGGTCGTTCTCGACGAGGCGACCCTGGAACTACGGGGGCGGGTCCTGCAGGAAGGCCGGCTGATCTTCTCCTCCGACGAGTCCCGGCGCGTCGCCTTTGAGGTTCGTACCAGATCCGAGTATTTCGACTTCCTGCCAACCCTTCAGGCCCACACTCGCCGGTACATCCGCCAGGTGGCCGAACACGGACTGTTCGGCAGTTAGGAGAGAGGTTTCAGAGTGGTCGATCCCGCCCGGGTCAGAAGACTTCTGGAGACACTGGCCGACTACCGCAGGCGCCTCGGCGGACTAGCGGACCTCCCCGCCGACCGCTACGTCGCGGAGGAGGCTTTCGCGGGGCGATACCTCGTGCAGGCCGCCGCGCAAGCCTGCATCGACATCGCGAACCACATCATCGCCTCGGAGGGCTGGAGGGTTCCCCGGGACTTTCGTGACACCTTCACGGTTCTGGAGGAAAACGGCGTCCTCGGCCCCGATCTGGCGACGCGCTCACGGGCGCTTGCGGGACTCAGGAACAGGCTCGTGCACCTCTACGAAGAAGTGGACGACACCCTGGTTCATGCTGCCCTCCAAGAGGGATTGGCAGACCTGGACGCGTTCGCCCAAGCGGTCGCGGGACTCGTCGCGGGGTAGTCCCGGAACCTCAGGCTCAGGCCGGTCCCGGCGCATGTTGCGCACGAAGATGGCCGTGCCGACCAGCAGAAGACCCACTGTCAGCGGCAGGGCGACCACGCCGGTGAGGAGCCTACCCGACCCCGGCGCAGGAGCGGCCCCCGGGAAGGAGAAGGTGGGCCTGCCAGTGGGGGGGTGGCAAAACCCCGGCTCATCTTCAAGGTGGACGTTGACGTCCGTGCCCACGCATGAGCTGCCCTCCCTGCGACCGCGCTAAGTCCTGCGCGCTTCAGAGAGCCGGGTTTCGGGCAAGTCTGTCACCGCGCCAACGAACTCCTCAACGGCCACAGCTATGTCCTCCGCGCTCCTCCCCTGAGGCTACCGGATCAGGGAGTTTGGCGGAGGAACTCGAGGATCACCCTCTTGAACTCCGCGAAATCACCCAGCCTCGTCCGGACAGCGGCGTAGACGATGCGATCGTCAACCCGTCCGTACTCGTGCACGAGCAGGTTCCGAAGACCTTTCATGCTGTGCAGGACCTCGGCCATCCCGTGGGTGATGACTCCCGCCCCGACGAGTTTCGCGAGGAGGTCGTCTTCCTCGCCGGGCAACCCCAGGCGCAAGCCCGCCACGATGAGACCACAGACATCCACGACGCTCTCTATCGATATCTGAAGGAGCCTCTCGCACGAGCGGCGTTTCTCGATCCTTTCGTATTCCGCCAAGCTCGCCGGCGCCACCTCGCCCAACTCCGAGAGGTAGCCGTCGAGCTCGTCGATCTTGGCCAGAATGCGCTCACTATCCAGCATGCAGGACGGCCTCCAGATAGCGTTGGTAGTGGGGCCGGAAGTCCTCGAAGGCCTTCACCGTCTGAAGGGCGAGCCCGTACAGTGCGTCGTCGTCCTTCGAGAGCAGGACCCAGCCGTCCTTCAGTACGCGGCGACGAACATAGAGGGGTAAACGCTGGAACACCTGGACGTCCAGATCGAAGTGGCTCAGATACTCCAAGCGCTTCTGGGAGGGGTCGCCCGAGAAGCTCGGCGAAAGGACCAGGCAGACATCGACATCTGAGGCGGAGTGCGCCTCGCCACGCGCCGCGCTTCCAAAGAGCAGGACCGCCAATACATCCGGGTCACCCCCGGCCTTGGCGACCAGCCGCTTGAGAACGGCAGCATTGGCGGCGCCACCTGGGGATACCGGTTCGGTTCGCTTCTTTGCGGCCGAACTCATTGCCAAACCCCCACTGAGGTTGCGGGACCCTCGTCACCCGCCAAACATCCGTTCCTTTCGGACGTGGCGACCCCGCGGAACCGCCGGCATCAGACGAGGGAACTCTATCACTCGACTACCGCGCCGAAGACGCCACTCATTCCCTGTCGAGGCCAGCCTGGCTTGCCTGCATCCTCAGTTCAGAGCGACGAGCAGGCAACCCTAGGTCCTCCTGAGCTTGCTCCAGCCAGCGCCTGCCCTCCTCAAGCGGACTTCTTCTCATAGACCACCACCTCGTCTGACAGGGCGTGGCAAAGAAACGGCTGGTGTCTCAGTTCCTCGAATTCCCGGGGCGTATAGCAGAGCAGGTCCATGTCGACCGGCAGGGCGAGGTAGGAGTAGAGAAACTCGAGCCGAGAGATAAACGGCCGGTCCGTGTCCATGACGACCAGCACGTCGAGGTCCGTAAGAAGATCCGCCTGCGTGTGCCCGCCTCGGGCGTAGGAGCCGAAGAGGCTCACCCGGCGAACCTCCTCCAGTGCCGAGAGTTTCCGGGCCAGCTCGTGCAAGGACCACTCGAGGCGCTCCGCGTATTCGGCGCGCTTGTCGGCCAGGCTGCCCGGATTGTCCATGCCGCCACCGTACCATGCGGTCCGCTCGGAACTGAGTGTGGGCCAGTCCGTTACCAAGGACGGTGGCAGCGTGAACAGTATCGACGAGAGGCCCGACTCGACTTCTCCGGTCTTGACGGAGCACCAGTGAATCGACCACGCGGGAGTGAAGCCGCCTGCGGCATCGAAGCTCTTCCTGCGCCGCATCCAGATCCCCCATCTCAACGAGATCCTGCGCGGTCCTCATCCGGCTCCTCGCGTGTGCGAGCTTGCGCTCTGGGTCTGGCCATGGGGCCCCGGGAAGCAGCTCCTCCCGGGCGCGGGTGGGACCGGGACCCGGCCCCACCCCGACGCGGTGAACCGCTTGCACGGAGGCCCCCGGGACGTACACGCGGGGGTCCCGGGCGAACAGGAGGGCCGTCGCCGTCGTGGCGACGGCGTCGGTCGGGGGGGGGAGAGAAGGGGGCCGGCGGCAGGGGTGAATCCCTTCAGCCGATGAGCTCGACCAGGCCGTCAACGATCTCGGCGAGGGAATCCTCCCCGAGCCGGCCAAGGCGCTCCCCCAACCGCTCGGTAGACAGAGTGCGGATCTGGGACATCTTGACCCAGGACTCCCTTGGCAGAAGATCCGATGGCAGCTTGAAGGTCAGCGGATACCCGGCGCGTTGCGGCTGGCTGGTGACGGCCGCGGCGATGGCGGTGCCCGAACGCTGGTTGAACAGGTCGTGACTCAGCACAAGGACCGGCCGCAGGAGCACCTGGCGAATCCGGGTGGGCGACTATCGCGTCCTGTACGAAATCCACGGTCGCCAATTACTGGTCCTCGTCGTGAAGATCGGCCACCGCCACGCAAACCCTAGCCTGTGTTCCACGCGGCCAGCAGATCCTCGGGCCCCAGTTGCGCGGCAAGACCCCCCGACTGGAAGCCCGACCGAGAAACGCCTACCAGCAGAGTGTCCGCGTCGGCTCCCGGAACCTTGGACCGCAGCCCAGCCAGATCCCCCAGGTCCCGGCTGCCAAAGGGTGCCCGCTCCCGCCACTTGATCGAGCCGACGAAAGAGACCCTGGTCGGCCGACTAGGGCGAGGGCTACCCACGAGGTCGACCTCCACGTCTCCGCTGCGAGTCCAGTAGGCCCCGACGTGGACGGCATCCCCGAAGCGGGCGGAGGGAAGAAGTCGCGACAGTGCCTCTCGGACCAGCGGTTCGATGGCGCGTCCGCGATACTCAGGCCAGGCAGACACAACGCGCTCGACCACGAGGTCTGAGCGGCCTCGTTCAATCTCGTTCAGGCCCGGTTCGATGAATCGGAGCCAGAACCGCAGGTAGGGATCGGCGACGGTGTATCGGGCCTCGCGGGAGGGTCGCGACGACAGCGGCAACGTGCGCTCTACGACCCGCTTGGTCACTAACAGGCCGAGCGCCCGTTCCAGCGATTGGCGCGGGACCGCCGATGCGTTCCCTATAGCCGTGAACGTGCGCTCGCCGGCCCCGATGGCGGACATGACCGTGCGCGGCTGAGCATCCGGGTGGAACTCGGCGCCAACCATCCGCTCGCCCGACACGATGATAGGCGCCGTGGGATCGGCCAATTCCCGCCGAAGGAAAGCGCGAAGGTCCTTGGCCCTTCCCCATGATTGCGCGATCAAGGGGAATCCCCCGATCGCCATGTAGGCGTCCAGAGCGCCGGCCGGATCGAGGGACAGCATCCCCGCGATCTCTGCCGGAGTCAGAGGGGGCAGATGGATGAGCCGCGTCGGCCGGTCGTACAGCGGTCGTCCGTACTCGGTAAGCGCGGCCATCATGGACAGATCCGAACCGATCACGACGAGCAGGACCGGCGCCCTTTGCAGGTAGCGATCCCAGGCCGTCTGGAAGGCCCCTTCGACCGACGAGTCCGCGTCGATCAAGTGTGGGAACTCGTCAATCACCACTACGGAGGGCGACCGCCGCTCGGAGGATTCGGCGATCAGAGCGAAGGCCGCATCCCATGTCTCGAACCGGGCGCCTGCCCGTACGAGCGGTGCGGCGAGCAATTCCGAGGCTGCCAGCAGGCTCGTGAAGGCTGCCAGCTCCCGCTCGGGCGCACGTCCTCTGGTCGCGGCAAAGAAGACGTGCCGCGCCTTCGTGCGCAAGAGGAACTCCTCCGCGAGTCTCGACTTGCCCACCCGTCGACGACCGCGGAGCAGGACGAATCGCCCTCGGCCGGTCGAGCGAGCCTCCTTGAGCTCACGTGCGAGTACACGAAGTTGTTCAGTCCGGCCGGTGAACGTCCCAGCGGAAGTCGCCATGCGTTGCTCCTGGGTCAAGCCGTAGTGGGCGCAAAGCCGCCCGCCATCGTCGTGCGTCAACGGTACCACAGCATAGGCCCATAGATGGGAGCCTCATTGCTGGGAGTCTCTTGAGTGAGGCTCTCTTGGCGGTGGAATCCACAGGGTCAGGCTCGATCCCGACGCATGCGGCGCACGAGGATGGCCGAGCCGGCCAGCAAGATCCCCAGTCCTGCCGAGAGGCCGGCCGCGCCCGTGAGCGGGAGCGGGAGCGTCGGCACCGGCGTGGGGGCGGGCCCGGAGGGAGACGGGGAGCCGACGGCAGGTGTGGGGGTTGGGGCCGACGGCGCGGGTGACGACGTTGGCTCGGGTGTGACCGTGGGCGCCGGAGCGGGCGCCGGAGCCGGAGCGGGCGCGTCATCCGTAGTCACGGTCACCACCTTGTACTCGGAGAAGACCGACGTCGTGCCAAGCGACACCGCCACAACCGGGGTCGTGAATGGAGCTCCCGTGCCACCGAGAACCAGACCGGCCGGAACCGCAAATGACGGGATGGTGATCTCGAGCGCCGTCAGGCCCGCCCGAGCGAAGCGGTAGCCGCCGGCGTCGGTGCCGCTCGCCTTGGTGATCTCCAGCACCTCAACCACGGGCACGGCGATGCCCAACGTCCCAGCTACCTGCGCCAGCTTCGAGCTGAGAAGCGCGGCAAGAGAACTGATGGCCGCGGGTGCAACCAGATCCACCGAGCCGACCAGTTCGACGGAACCCACCGATACTGCCCCGGCGCTCCCGGTGACGGTGGAGGTCGCCTGCGTCTGGGTAGCCACGGCCGAAAGGGCGGCCTGGATACCACCGACAGACACCAGCTCGCTCTGGCGAACAAGGGCCGCAAGGGTGTCAATAGCGGCATCGAGGGCAGCGAGCAGGGCCTGGATCTGCGCGTCCAGGTCTGCCAGCACACCCTTTGCCGCCGCCAGGCCGGCCGTCGCGATCGTCGTCAGCACCGAGTCAACGGAGGTTATGGGAAGAAGCCCGTACCTGGCGACCAGCGCCGGTAGCTCCGCCAAGCCGAGAAGCCCAAGCAGGTCCTGGGAGAAGGGCGCGACCAGTGCGTAGTCGGCCAAAGCTTGGTCGACCGCCGCCTGCCCGCCCGGGCCGGCCGCAACGGCCCCCGGGTCGGCCACAAGCGCCGCGAGCTGGTCGCGCTTGGCCGCCATCGCGGCATAGGCCGCGTCGAGGTCGGCGATCTGGTCGGGAATCGTCAGGTCAACGCCGCCGGGTATCGCCACCCCCAGGCCGGAAAGGATCTCGGCCAGGGAGTCAAGCGGTAGCTTGGACACATCCAGGCGAAGCGCATCCAGAAGCACTCCCAGGCTGAGCACATCCAGCCTGCCCGCGACCAATTCCTTGGTCGAAGAGGCCGAGGCGCTCGTGACGGCCGTTGTGAAGCCGGTGCTCGTCACGTCCGTGTCCACCAGTCCGCCGAGCGCGGACAGCCTCCCGATGGTGGCGCTGAGGATGGAGCGTAGCCCTGCCGCATCCACCGTTGAGGCCAGCGAACCCGAAGCCGCATCCCCGGTCAACAGACCGGCTATGTTCAAGGCGACGCCGGGCACGGACTCGGAGTCCGTACCCGAGGTGGTGGATGTGCCAACCGAGACAATGTCCGTACCGGCCGCACGCGCCAGGGTGAGCCGCCCGTTCGCCGTGGGTGCGCCAAGCCCCGCGCGCACGAGGTCGTTGCTGCTCTCGGCGGACTCGATTCCGGCGGCGATCGACGTCTCACCCACGCCCGCGCCCAGGATGCTCGTCTCGGAGCGAGCGCTTCCCGTCCAGACCCTCGTCGTCCCGGCGAAGGCGGGCGCCTCAAGCGGCAAGGCAAGCGCCAGCAAGAGCAGCATGGCAAGCGGAACAGCCACCCTGTGTCCTGCCATGGTGACCACTCCCCTTCCCAGACGGCCCCCCCTGCTACCCGCTGCCCCCCATCGAGGACAACCTCCCAACAAGTGGATGCCGGGATTTAACCTGTATGCCCGACTCCAAGTGAATTGTGGAAGGCTTCCGGCTTCGGGTCCATGACTCAAGAGAGCCATTTCATCCGGCGGTTTGGGCTAGTCCGGGGCGGGGTACTTCGAGTTCCGGCCCCCCCGGTCCCCGCATGGCGGGGCCGGGGCTTCCTCCACACCCTCCCGAAGGAGAGCGCCAGGTAAGGCTTAGGTCACGCTCTCCGGCGTGCCAGCGATCTGCTGCTGGCTACCATCGTCCGCGCCCCCCTCGCGGCTCCCGCACAACTCCAAGAGCCAGCCGTTGGCTCAGACGTCCTAGGTGGCCGTGAACGTCTGGTTCGTGGTGGGCGCCGGGGAACCCAAGACCGCCAAGAACCCCGCCGCCGTGGAGTTGGGGCGGCTTGGAGGACTCAAGGGCGGCAGGGCGCGCGCTGCAAAGCTCACAAAGGAACAGCGAACCGAGATTGCCCGCAAGGCCGCGAGAGCGCGCTGGAAGGCCCATTAGGCAGTTCTCCCTTCCCCCGACTTGTCCCCCACGGAGCCGTACAGGAGGTCCAGGTTCGCGTTCCGCACGAGTCGGTTCGAGGCGGATCAAGCCGACGAGCTTCTTGAAGACCCGCGGAGACAAGCCAATGGCCCTACACGACTATGCCCAGAGGGTGCAGATGGGAGCGGCGATTATGCGCTCGCCCAGCGGGTAGGAGCGGTTGCCTGTGTGAAGGACGACTCCTGCGGTGAAACGAGCGCCGAGCTTGTCGCGGAGCCAGGAGAGGTGCTTGGCCGCATCACGGTCGGGAGCCGCGCTGGCCTTGACCTCGATCCCCACGATTTGACGGGCGGCCAGCTCCGCGAGGAGGTCGACCTCGCGGCGCCCCTGTTCCTGACGAAGATGGTAGAGGCGAGGGCGACTCTGGGCCACAGTGAGTTCGGCGCGAAGCTGGGAGGCCACGAAGGTGTCCAGAAGGCGTCCGAGAAGGTTCCCGTCGCGTAGCACCGCG
>JBBAAN010000032.1:0-22198 GCA_041658225.1 Actinomycetota bacterium | reverse complement strand
GACGATCCGCCGCCGCGACGGGCAACTGACCGACGTCCTCTACAACGCTTCGGTCTACAAGGATGCCCAAGGCAATGTGCTCGGCGTCTTCGCGGCCGCCCGCGACGTCACCGCCCAGAAGCAGGCCTCCCAGTACGCCCGTAGCCTGATCGAGGCCAGCCTCGACCCGCTGGTCACGATCAGTCCCGAAGGCAAGATCACCGACGTCAACGAAGCCACCGTGAAGGTGACCGGCGTCGCTCGAGAGGGCCTGATCGGGACCGACTTCTCCGACTACTTCACCGAGCCGGGCCAGGCTCGCGAGGGCTACCAGCGGGTCTTCGCCGAAGGGGCCGTAACCGACTACCCCCTGACGATCCGCCGCCGCGACGGGCAACTGACCGACGTCCTCTACAACGCTTCGGTCTACAAGGATGCCCAAGGCAATGTGCTCGGCGTCTTCGCGGCCGCCCGCGACGTCACCGCCCAGAAGCAGGCCGAGGCCGAGATCGCCAAGGAGCGGGGCAAGGAGCTGGAGAGACTGGCGGAGCTCGAGCGGTTCCAGAAGCTCACCGTCGGCCGCGAACTCAAGATGATCGAGCTGAAGAAGGAGATCGCCGACCTGAACAGGGAGCTGAGCCTGGCAAGGAAGGCGCCCCCGTCCCGGGAGGAAGCGTGACTACTCTGGTCACCGAGGTCCGGATGCCGGCGCCGGGCAGCCCGGTTGACGCCTCGGCCTACGCCAGGGCGATCCTCAACATCCTCGAGGACTTCAGCGAAGAGAAGGCTCGCCTCGCATCCACCCACAGGGCCCTGCTCAACATCCTCGAGGACTTCAGCGAAGAGAAGGCTCGCCTCGCATCCACCCACAGGGCCCTGCTCAACATCCTCGGCGACTTCGCTGATGAGAAGAGCCGGCTCAGCGATACCCAGCGGGCCGTCCTGAATATCCTCGAGGACTTCGACCTCGAGAAGCGGAAGGTCGCGGAGCTGGAGATGTTCGCTTACGTGGCCTCCCACGATCTCCAGGAGCCGCTACGGATGGTCACGAGCTACACACAGCTCTTGGCCAAGCGATACGCAGGGAGGCTCGACGCGGATGCCGACGATTTCATCGGCTTCGTCGTGGACGGAACCAAGAGGATGCAGGCGCTGATCCGGGATCTGCTCGAGTACTCTCGCGTCGGCTCGGCGGAACTTAACCTGCGCGCCACGGACTGCGAGCAGGTCCTCCAGGGGGTACTGGCCAGCTTGAAGAACCTGATCGCGGAGTCGGGCGCGATCGTGACATACGATCCCCTCCCGACCGTACTCGCGGACTCGTCGCAATTGACCCAGCTCTTCCAGAACCTGGTGACCAACGCCGTCAAGTTCCATGGCGAGCGCTCGCCCGTCGTCCACGTCGGAGTGGAGCCGACGGCGGGGAGTTGGCGCTTGTCGGTCCGTGACAACGGCATCGGGATGGATCCTGCGTACACCGAGAGCGTGTTCGAAGCTTTCCGGCGTCTCAACCCGCGCGACTACCCCGGCACCGGGGTGGGGCTGGCGATCTGCAAGAAGATCGTCGAACGGCACGGGGGCCGAATCTGGGTGGAATCGGCGGTCGGTGAGGGCTCGGTCTTCTTCGTCACCTTGAGCGCAGCGCCATGACCAGGCGCTCTCAGGAGGCGGTGGAGATCCTCCTGGTCGACGACCACCTGGGCGACGTGCGCCTGACGAAGGAGGCGCTCGCGGACTGCCAGGTGCGGACCAACCTCAGTGTGGCCCTCGACGGCGAGGAGGCGATGGCGTTCCTCCGAAGGGAGGGTCGATTCGCGGACGCGACTCGCCCGGACCTCGTCCTCCTCGACTTGAACCTGCCGAAGAAGAACGGATTGAAGGTCCTGGGGGAGATCCGGGCCGATCCGGCACTGATCGAGATCCCCGTCATCGTTCTCACGACCTCGACTTCGGAGAAGGACATCCTCGCGGCGTACCAGCTCCACGCGAACTGCTACATCACGAAGCCGGTGGAATTGGACAAGTTCTTCGAGGTCATCCGTCTCATCGAGCGGTTTTGGCTGACGATCGTGGAGTTCCCTCGGAGGTGACGCGTGATCGACGACCACATTCGGGTACTGGTGATCGAGGACAACCCCGGGGACGCACGCCTGGTCTCGGAGATGCTGTCCGAGACCAGGCGGCTTCGGTTTCACGTGGAGATCGCAACACGGCTGAATGAGGGCCTCGCTCGGCTGGCCGAAGGCGAGGTGGACGTCGTCCTACTCGACCTTGGACTACCCGACAATCGAGGTCTCGAAGGGATCGTGAGGATCCACAGCGACGCCCCATCGGTGCCCGTCGTGATCCTCACGATCTCCGACGACGAGGCGCTGATCCGCGGTGCGGTGCACGCCGGGGCGCAGGGCTACTTCGTCAAAGGCGAGCCCGGGCCCGAGTTGCTCGCCCGCACCCTCTGGCACGCCATCGAGCGGCAGAGGATGCTCGGTGAGCTCGAGCAGGCGTACGAGGGCGAGCGTATCTCGGCGGAGCGGTTGAGAGAGCTCGATGAGCTCAAGAGCGACTTCATCAGCATCGTATCCCACGACCTGCGTTCGCCCTTGACGACGATCGGCGGATTCGCCTCGACCCTAATCAACCGCGGGGACTCCATCAGTGACGATGAGCGGAGGAAGTTCCTGGAGGCGATCGAGCGCAACACCTGGGAAATGGACAACCTCATAGACGAGCTCCTCGACTTGGCGCGGATCGAGTCGGGGAACCTGGGCTTGGAGATCAAGCCCTTCGATCTGCTGGAGATGATCCGGGAGGTCGCTCCCGAGATGGGCTCGGCGGCCGGTCGCGCCTACACAATCGACGCACCCGATGACGGATGCCCCGCGGCGCTCGGGGACGAGGGGCGCCACCGGCAGATCTTCAGGAACCTGTTCTCCAACGCGCTCAAGTTCTCCTCTCCGGAGGAGCCGGTGGGGGTGTCGGTGGTTCCACGCGAGGCGATGCTCGAGGTGGCGGTGCGCGACCGCGGCGTCGGTATCTCCGAGGAGGAGATGCCGGCGATCTTCCAGAAGTTCTCCCCCGCCCGACCCCCGGTGGGCGGGAAGAAGGCGGGGACGGGACTTGGTCTGTACATCTGCAAGTTCTTCATCGAAGCGCAAGGGGGCACGATCCGCGTCGAGAGCCGCGTGGGCGAAGGCTCGACGTTTACCTATGCCGTGCCCATCGCTAAGTGCTCGCCCCCGTAAGTACGGCCACCACCGAGAGCGTCACCGCGCCCCGAGGGCAAGGCCGCGAGAAGCGCCGCGTACTGGACAGTGCACAAGCGACGAGCAACGCAGCCATCGGGGCGCTCGAATGGGGGCGTATTTGCGGGGGCGAGCACTAAGGTCTCCGGCGGAGTCTCGGCCAAGAATCCTGGGGCTGGTGTTCCGCGATAGCGATTCTTCAGATCGCACGCGCTCTCGCCGCGAGAGCGGGTTCCCGCAGTGAGCCAGGGAAGGCCCGGCTTCGGATCCGAGTTGGCGCGCGGTCTCGGCAACCGAATCAGGCGATGAGTCCCAGGGCCCTTCCCGCGCTCGCGAATGCTTCGAGCGCCTGGCTCAAGTCATCTTCGGTGTGAGCGGCCGTCACGATCGTGCGCACCCGCGCCTTGCCTCGTGGCACGGTGGGGAACACGATCGAGGGGCAGAAGACCCCCTCCTGCCAGAGCCGCGCCGCAAGCTCCTGGGCGGCTTTCTCCTCTCCCGCCATCACCGGGGTGATCGGCGTCTCGCTGGCGCCGGTGTCGAACCCCAGTGAGGCCAGGCCCTCCTTGAAGAAGCGGGTGTTCGACCATAGCCGCTCGATTCGCTCGGGCTCCTCGGCGATCACGTCCAGCGCCGCCAGCGCCGCAGCACACACGGCCGGCGGATGGGAGGTGGAGAACAGGAAGGGCCGGCCTCGGTTACACAGGTAGTCGTAGAGGTGCTTCGGTCCGGCCACGTAGCCGCCCAGCGTCCCGAGAGCTTTGGACAGCGTCCCCACCTGGATATCCACGCGACCTTGCAGTCCGAAGTGCGCCACCGTGCCGTGCCCGCCGGGACCAAGGATGCCGCTGGCGTGCGCGTCGTCGATCATCATGATCGCCCCGTGCTTCTCGGCCACCTCGACGAGGGCGGGCAGCGGCGCGATGTCGCCGTCCATGCTGAACACCCCATCGGTGATGAGCAGCTTCCGGCGTGCTCCGGTTGCCTCGGCCAGGAGCGCATCGGCTGCTGCGGCGTCCTTGTGAGGGAAGACCTTTATCCCGGCGCGGGAGAGGCGCGCCCCGTCGATGATGCTGGCGTGGTTCAGCTCGTCGGAGACGATGACGTCTTCCTTGCCGAGGACCGCCGCCACGGTCCCGGCGTTGGCGGAGAAGCCTGACTGGAACAGCACGGCGGACTCGACGTCCTTGAACTCGGCCAGCCGCTCCTCGAGCGTGCGATGAAGGGTCATCGTTCCCGCGATGCTGCGCACCGCCCCCGAGCCAGCGCCGTACTTCATTGCCGAGTCGGCTGCCGCCTGCTTCAGACGGGGGTGCGCCGCCAGCCCCAGGTAGTTGTTGGATGCCAGGTTCACGACATCCTTGCCGTCATAGCGCGCGCGGGGCAGCTGCTCGCCCTCCAGGGTGCGGATGGTGAGCATCGTTCCCTTCGCGGCCAGGTCGGCCAACTCGTCCTTCAAGAAGTCCAGGGCTTTCGACATTAGGCCTCCGTTTCCGTTCGGCGCCTCTCGGGGGATCGCGGAATGGCCGGATCGGCCTTCATCTTCCGTGCGAAGCCCGTTGGGTTCAACGTTCGCAATGGGTGCCCGGCGTGATCCGTCCCGCCGATCCCTAGGACGGCATGTCCGCGGGGTTGGGGTACATGACCACTTTCCCCGACTGGCCGCTGCGGATCAGCTCGAAGGCTTCGTCGAAGCGATCAAGCGGCAGGCGGTGGGTGATGATCGGGCTCACGTCCACCATCTTTGCGGACAAGAGCCGGTAGGTCTGGAACCAGGTCTTGAACAGCTCTCGGCCCGTCACTCCGTGAATGGTGACTTCCTTGAAGATCACGTCGTTGACGAGGTCCAGGGTGACTGGCTCGGAAGGTAGTCCCAGCAGGGAGACTCGCCCGCCGAGGGCCGCCATCTCCATACCCTGGCTGATGACCTTCGGGACGCCGCTCATCTCCAGGACGACGTCCGCGCCGTGGCCCCCGGTCTCGGCACGCACCACCTCGACGATGTCGTGGGTGTTGGGATCCACGACGACATCGGCACCCATCTTGCGCGCGAGGTCGGCGCGCAACGCGTTGGGCTCGACCGCGATCACCCTGGCGGCCCCGCAGACCTTGGCGATCGCGATGGCGATGAGACCGATCGGGCCGCACCCGAGTATGGCCACATTGGCTGTGGGCAGGTCGGGTCCCATGGTGGTGTGCACGGCGTTTCCGAACGGCTCGTGGATCGCCGCGACCTCGGGGGGGACTTCCTGCCCGACCGGCCAGAGACAGCGCGCGGGGATCGCCACGTACTCGGCGAAGCTGCCCTCCGTGTCCACGCCGAGTATCTTCAGGGTCTCGCAGATGTGCGGCTTACCGGTGCGGCAGGGCGGGCAGTACCCACAGAAGAAGTGGGTCTCCGCTGCCACGTAGTCGCCTATCGAGACGTTGTGTACCTCTGAGCCCATGGCTTCGACGTGACCGGCGATCTCGTGGCCGAAGGTTTGCGGAACGTGGATGCGCTCCTGTGCCCAGGGGTCCCAGTAGTAGATGTGCAGGTCGGTTCCGCAGATCGAGGTCGCCGCGACGCGCACGAGCGCCTCGTCGGGCTTGGGGGTCGGGATTGGGATCTCCACCAGTTCTGCGCCCGGCTCAGGACGGACCTTGCGCAGAGCCATCATCGTTTTGGCCATGCCGGGGTCTCCTTTTCCCGAACCACCTAATTTGGCGGGGCGACCACGCCAGGGCCACTGAGTCTACTTCATGCCACCCCGGCAGGTGCTTGTCTCAAGAAGGCCATTCGTGGCCTCACCCGGCCTGCGGCTACTTCTTCTCCAGCCCCTTGATGAACTCGTTGACCGACACGGCCGCGAGGGTGGTGGTCTTGAGGGTCCCACGTGAGCCCAACTCGACGGCCACGCGAGAGACCGTCAGTAGATCCGGGGCCTCCAAGATGTTGACGAAGTCATAGGGCCCGAGGACCGCGTACTGCGCCACGACCTTGGCGCCCATCTTCTCCACTTCGGCGTTGACCGCTCGGATTCTGTCGGGGTGGTCCTTGAGGGTCTTGAGGCCCTCGTCGGTCAGGGTGCTGAGCATGATGTAGACAGCCACTGCACACCTCCTTCTCTTGGACGGCCGGCGTTCACGTTCCGCCGCCGCCATTCCATCACCGGCGGTTGCGTTGGGCAATAGACGGTTTCCCGGATCGCTCATCCGGTCGGCAGCTAATTCTCGAGTGCTCTATCCGAAGGGACGCTCCCAGGTGAGAATGGAGCAGCAGGGGGCGCGAAGTAGCGGGAGACGCATGGAGCGTCGGGAGGCCCGCGCCCGAACCGAGGGCGTGAACACGCTGGATCGAGACGCCCACGACGAGTGACGAACGGCGCGGCGAGAGGCGGGCATCCGACCGGAGGGCAGCGCGTTGGTGGGCAAGGACTTCGAGGTCATCTCCCACACGGCCGACACGGGGATCCGGGCCTATGGTGCCACCCTGGCCGAGTGCCTGGCCAACACCGCACGCGGGATGTTCAGCTTGTTCGCCGACCTTGACGACTTGAAGCCCGAGAAGGTCTACCCCCTTCGTGTCGAGGGCGACGGCCATGAGGACGTGCTGGCAGCCTGGCTCGAGGAACTACTGTTCCTGCACGAGGTCGAAGGGGTGATCTTCTGTCGCTTCGAGGTGGAGGACGTGGCGGAGACTCATCTCGTGGCGAACGCCTACGGCCAGGCGATGCCGGCCGGCTTCGAACCGATCGGGCCTCCCATCAAGGCCGTTACCTACCACGGGCTTGGGGTGGGACACGGACCCGAGGGTTGGTGGGCTCAGGCGATCTTCGATGTCTAGGCGAGTTGTTCGTGACGGAACGATGAGTCCGGCCACCGAGCCGCTCTTGTGATGGGAAACGCACCATAGAGAAGGGCCGGCTTCAGGGATCCGGCGGTTCGAAGGCGGGCGGGTCTGGCGGTCGTCCACCGCGCGGTCTGCGGGGGCGGCGGCCGGTGATGGTTCTTGGCGAGGTGGGGGTCGACATGCTTGGACTGCGGCAAGTCTCGGATGTGGTCTGGGAACTGCCCAAGCGAGAAGGCATGCGGGTGCCCGGGCGGCTGTATGCGAGCGAGCGGTTGCTGGCCGACCTCGAGCACGATCAGTCCATCCAGCAGGTCGCCAACGTCGCCGAACTTCCCGGCATCACCGAGTATTCCCTGGCCATGCCGGACATCCACTGGGGCTACGGGTTCGCGATCGGGGGAGTGGCCGCGACCGATCCGGCTCGGGGCGGGGTGGTCTCGGCGGGCGGGGTCGGATTCGACATCTCCTGCGGGGTTCGCTTGCTGCGCACGGGTCTGACGGTTGACGAAGTGCGCGGGCGTCTGGACGAGATCATGACGAGACTGGACGCGAAGATTCCCCGAGGGATCGGAAAGGGTGGGGTGCTGCGTGCCACGGCTCGAGATCTGGAGGCCGTGCTGGCGCAAGGGCCCCGATACCTGCTCGAGAAGGGTTGGGGTGAGGAGAACGACGTGGCGTTTTGCGAGGATCAAGGCAAGACGTCGGGAGCCGACCCCGACAGGATCGAGTCCCGCGCCCGTCAGCGGGGTCTGCCTCAACTCGGAAGCCTCGGCGCCGGCAACCACTTCCTGGAGATCCAGCGGGTCGAGGAGGTTTTCGACGACCGGCTTGCCGGCGGCTACTCGGTTCGCGCCGGCGAGATCGTGGTGATGATCCACACGGGCTCGCGCGGGTTGGGCCACCAAACCTGCACCGACGAGCTTCGCCGCATGGAGAAGGCGATGGTGCGCCACGGCATCCGAGTGCCCGACCGCCAACTCGCCTGTGTTCCGGTCGAAAGCGAGGAAGGCAAGGCGTATCTGGGCGCCATGGGTGCCGCAGCCAACTTCGCGCGCGCCAACCGCCACCTGCTTGGAGCTGAGGTGCGCGAGTGCTTCCGCGAGGTCTTCGGCGCGGCCGCTCGCGTGGAGACCCTGTACGACGTGTCCCATAACCTGGCGAAGTTGGAGGACTTCGAGGTGGGCGGCCGGCACATCCCGCTGTGCGTGCACCGCAAGGGCGCCACCCGGGCGTTCGGGGCAGGTCATCCGGACCTACCCGAGGCCTACCGGGCACTGGGCCAGCCGGTGATCATCCCGGGTTCCATGGGCACGGCGTCCTACCTGCTGGCGGGCTTGGGAGCGCGGGAGACGTTTGCCTCCACTTGCCACGGCGCCGGACGCACCATGTCGCGCAAGAAGGCCAAGGCGATTCGGTCGGGGGCCCAGGTGCGAGCGGACCTGGAGGCATCCGGAATCTCGGTGAGGCCGGGCAGCGTGGCGCTGCTTGCAGAGGAGGCACCCTACGCCTACAAGGACGTCTCCGAGGTTGTTCGGGTTTGCGAAGCCGCCGGGTTGTCGAAGGTCGTCGCTCGGCTCAAGCCCATGGGAGTGGTCAAGGGCTGACGAGGGTTCCGTCGGCGCAGGCCGCCCATTGCTGTGTGGAGACCCCGCCGGCCTACCCGAAGACCTGCACCCGCTCTGGGGCGATACGTATCAGGACGCGCACTTCCCCTGGCCGCCGATTGGGGTAGGAGTCGACCCCGAGGTATTTGTGGGCGAGTTTGTCGATGTGTGCGTCGGCGCCGGCCGTGGTCATCTCCTTCACGCGCCCCCGCACCTGGACGTAACGGTAAGGGTTGTCGGGGTCCTGCACGGCCAGGACGACTCGGGGGTCGCGGCGAAGGTTGCGCTCCTTGGCCCGGCCTTCGGCGGTGTTGAGGAGTATGTCGCCGTTGTCGAGGGAGTCGATCCACACGGGCGTGACCTGCGGCGTGCCGTCGGGCATCAGGGTGGCCACGTGCGCGAAGGACTTCTTGTCGAAGATGTCCGCGAACTTGTCGGGTATACCTGCCATGACAACCCCTTTCCTCGGATGCCGCGCCGCACGCGGCCGGGCTACCAGATCCACAGCCTACAGCACACGAATGCCCATCGGGCTTCCCCCGACGGAGTGCTGCCCTTCCGTTCGGTCGTAGGGCCTCACGATCCCAGCTCGCCTAGGAGTGGGACTTCTCTCGGCTGCGCCGCGCGCGCGATCTCAGTTGCTCGGACGGTCGGAGTCGCTTGTCGTTGCCCGCGACCGGCAGGTAGCCTGGCCGAGTCCCACCCGAGCCTCTCGAGTTGGTGACTGTCGAGTCGGGGTGCGAGTTCGGTGGGTCCGGACGAGTGGCTATCCACCCGGGGCCCACGTCGGCTGACTGAGGAGTCCGTCCTTGCGAGTTCTCGAGGTCTTCCGCAATCTGGGGCGGCGCAAGCTGCGCACGCTGCTCACCGTCGCAGGAATCGCCGTCGGGATCTGGGCACTGACCGTCATGGGCTCGCTCTCGGAGTTCATGAACTCGATGGTCGACGTGCAGATCGAGCAGAGCAAGGGGCAGATCGAGGTCAGTTCGGCATACCAGATGGGTGCTCCCGGCTTGACCCCGATCCCGGCCGATCTGCGCGCCGCGGTCGCCGCCACCGAGGGCGTGGACCGGGTGGTTCCCTTCGTCGTGAGCGCGCTGGGCAAACCGGGAGGAAAGCCCGGGGGCGACGCGACGGGGGCCCTGCTGGGCTACCCGCCGGAAGAAACACCCAATGTGGTGCGCGGCATCCGACTCGATTCGGGTCAGTTTCTCTCGGCCGGCGAAACGGACACGGCTCTGGCGGGCAACGCTCTGGCGCGCAAGTACCACCTGAAGGTCGGTCAGCGTGTCAACTTCCGGGGCGTGGATTTCCGCATCAAGGGCATCTTCAAACCCTATGAGGCCATCTGGATGAACGGTTCCCTGGTGGCGCCGATCGACACCGTGCGAACCGTTTCCTCGCTTGGACCGGACGCCGGCAACCTCGTCGTCTATCCCAAGTCAGGGGTGGATGCGGAGACCCTGGCCACCAGGCTGAAGAAGATCGATCCCGCCAAACTGAAGGTGTCTTCGCCAAAGGAGGCCGAGAAGGACGCGCGCCAGACCGTGGCCATCTTCTCCGCCATCGTGCTGGCGGGCGCCGTGCTGGCGCTGGTCGTCGGAGGGTTCTCGACGATCAACACCATGGTCATGGCGATCGCGGAACGGTCTCGAGAGATCGGATTGAAGAAGGCGTTGGGCGCCACCGACGGATCGGTGCTTCGCGAGTACGTGCTCGAGTCGGGAGCAGTCGGGCTGCTGGGCGGTGCCGTCGGGGTGGTGTTCGGCGTGCTCGCCACGGCGATCCTCAACGGCATCATGCGCGCGAGGCTCGGACTGGCGATCTTCTCGCCGACCCCAAGGTTGGTGGTCTTCGCGCTGGTCTTCGCGGTGGCGCTGGGCGCGGTGGCCGGGATCGTTCCGGCCTGGCGGGCTGCGCGTCTCGATCCGGTTCGAGCCTTGAGGGCGGAGTGATGGCCATAGTTGTCGAAGGGACCGGGCTGCAGAAGGTCTACCACCGTGGGCGGCGGAACGAGGTTCACGCGGTGAACGGTATCGACATCTCCGTGGAGCGCGGGGAGTTCGTGGCGATCATGGGTCCGTCCGGCTCGGGCAAGTCCACACTGCTTCACCTTCTGGGTGGGCTCGACCAGCCGGACGCGGGTGAAGTGCGCATCGATGGAGTCACCCACGCCAGCCTCTCGCGCGGCCAGCTCGCGGGGCTGCGCGCGCGCAAGGTGGGGTTTGTTTTCCAGCAGTTCCATCTGATCCCCACACTCACGGCGCTCGAGAACGTGATGCTCGCCGGTCGCTACGCGGGCATGCCCTGGCGAAAGCAGAGGGGGCGCGCCCGCGAGCTGCTCGAGCAGTTCGGTTTGGGACAGCGGACGTCACACAAGCCCAGCGAGCTGTCGGGTGGCGAGGCGCAACGCGTGGCCCTGGCAAGGGCCCTCATGAACAGCCCGGCGATCATCCTGGCCGACGAGCCGACCGGCGAGCTCGACTCCGCCACGACTCGCGAGATCATCAACCTGTTGCTGGGCTTGAATCGCGGCGGGCAGTCCCTGGTCGTGGTGACGCACAATCCCGTGGTGGGGGAGGCAGCGCACCGCGTACTGCACGTGGTGGACGGGCGAATCTCCGACCCACCACCGGGGGGCTTCTAGACTTCAAGTATTCCGAATCGTTCGTGGCTCGGTGGTAAACCCGACCGCAGGGCCCTTGCCGTTGTGACCGGTGTGTCGTGGGGGAGCGTCGGGTCCGGGCACTGGGCCGAAGCGTGAGTCCGCCTCGTGCTCAGGGGGCGATCTCGTCCGATCAGCGGCCGTAGACTCCCATCAACTCGCCGGTTGCGAGCACGTGTCCGGCTGTCGCCTCATCGAGGTGGGCTCGGGAGGCTCCCGCCGCCAGGGAGTTCTCGTTGTCGAGGGCGTAGAGCCGGAAGAAGTACCGATGCGGTTTACCAGGGGGTGGGCAGGGTCCCCCGTAGCCGATGCGCCCGAACCCGTTGCGGCCCTGCTTGGCGCCCGCAGGCTCGGTCAGCGCCGGCGTGGTGGGCATGCCCTCCTTGAGGTCGGTTGTCGAGGGCGGGATCGAGTAGAGAAGCCAGTGCACGAACGTTCCGCCCGGCGCGTCGGGGTCGTCGACGATCAGGACCAGTGATCGGGTTCCCTGAGGCGGGGTGCTCCAGGACAGGGCGGGCGAGCGGTCTGCGCCGTCGCATGTGTGGCTCACGGGGATCGTGGCGCCCGGCGAGAAAGCTGGGCTGGACAGGTCTAGGTTGCTCACCGAACTTGCCTCCTTGTGGGTGGGCACGGGCGTGCCGCTGGGTGACTGGGTTCCTGACGGCCGGACGCTGGGGGATTGGGCGGAGGCGCCGGCCTGGGACGTGGGGTTCGCAGGCCTATCGGCCTGCCCACCGCACCCAACAGCGATCGCTCCCGCGACAAGGATCCCCAACCGCCTCATCCGCACGGCCGCTCTCTCCCGTCTCGTCGCATGTCAAGACCCTACGACGCAAGGGCTCGTCTGAACAGAGTCCGCTACCGCGTCCGCCGCTGTATCGCGTCGTCGTTGTCCGTTGGGGAAGCCTTGATGCCCAAATCACATAGAATGTGGCCAGGCAAGCGGGGCCGGGCTCAGAGGAGGTGGCGTGATGTCCAAGCAGGATACAGACGTTGTGCGGGGAGCTTTCGAAGCATTTGGCAAACCGGACTTCCAGTGGTTCACCGAGCATCTGGCCGAGGACACCCTGTGGCACGTGCCGGGACACAGCTCCTTCAGCGGCGACCACCGTGGCCAGGAGGCTCTTCTGCAGTTCTTCCTTCGGCTGAGCCGCACCACAGGGGGAACCTACAAGCAGGATCTGCAAGAGGTCTTCGGTGGCCGGGGCCACGCCGTCGCACTGTCCGTGGAGACGGCGCAGGCTCCGGACGGCACGCGATTCACCGAGAGGCAGGCGTTCATGTTTTACCTCGAGGCCGGGCTGATCAAGGAGGTTCGGATCTTCCTGGAGGACGAGGCGGCTGCGGACGCCTTCTTCAACAAGCTGGCGCACCTCGAGAAGGCGGGGCTCACCGCTGCCGGTGTCGCAGAGGGAGGCAGGTAGGGGCAGGGCCCCCGAGCCGGGCGTCCGAACCAGGCCCGTTGTCGCGGTTACTCGGCGCTCTGCGGGGCGTGTGTCGGAGGGATGGGAGCAGGTCCCAGACCCAGGTAGTGCAGAATGCCTCGCGCAGCGCGACGGCCCGCACCCATGGCCAGGATGACGGTTGCCGCACCGGTGACGATGTCGCCCCCGGCGAACACCCCCGGGACGGATGTCATCTGGGTCACGGGGTCGACCTCGATGTAGCCCCACCTGTTGGTCGCAAGACCCGGAGTGCTCTGCGCGATCACCGGGTTCGCCGAGGTGCCCAGCGCGGGGATCACCGTGTCGACTTCGAGGACATGCTCGGTACCCGCTTTTGGCACGGGCCTGGCGCGACCCGAGGAGTCCGGCTCGCCCAGTTCCATGTCGATGACTTCCATGCCCGTCACCCAGCCGGACTCATCGCCCAGGATGCGTGTCGGATTGGTGAGCCACATACACTCCACGCCTTCTTCTATCGCGTGGTGCAGTTCCTCGGCCCGCGCGGGCGATTCCTTCACGGTGCGCCGGTAGACGAGGTAGACCTTTTCGGCCCCCATGCGCAGGGCCACACGACAGGCGTCCATGGCCGTGTTGCCCGCGCCTATCACCGCGACGCGCTTGCCCATTCCGACGGGCGTGTCGTAGAGGGGTTGGCGGAAACCCTGCATCAGGTTGACCCGGGTGAGGAACTCGTTGGCCGAGATCACGCCGTTCAACGACTCCCCGGGGATGCCCATGAACTTCGGGCTGCCGGCGCCGGTGCCCACGAACGCGACGTCGTAGCCCTTGTCGGCCATGAGTTGGGGAATGGTGAAGATCTTGCCGATGAGCTTGTCCACCTCGAAGTGCACCCCGAGGCCGGCGAGCGCGTCGACCTCGATATCGATGGTCTCGTTCGGCAGACGGAACTCGGGGATCCCGTACTTGAGGACCCCCCCGACCACGTGTAATCCCTCGTAGACGGTGACGTCGACGCCCGCTCTCACCAGGTCGCCGGCACAAGCCAGGCCCGCCGGTCCGGAGCCGACGATCGCGGCCTTCTTGCCGGTGGGGGTCGTCTTGATCGGTTCATCCCAACCGCGTCCCGCGGCGAAGTCGGCCACGAAGCGCTCGAGGCGGCCGATGGCCACCGGCTCGACCTTCTTGCTCACCGCGCAGGTCGCCTCGCACTGGATCTCCTGCGGGCAGACTCGACCGCACACCGCCGGCAAAGCGTTGGCGGACTTGAGGATCCGGTAGGACTCCTTGAGATCCCTGCGCGCCAAGGCCTCTATGAAGGCGGGAATGTCGATGTCTACCGGGCAGCCGGGGACGCACTTGGGCTTCTTGCACTGGATGCAGCGGTTGGCCTCAGCCACCGCCATCTCCAGGGTGTAGCCGAGGGCCACCTCGCCGAAGTTCTCGACGCGGGCCTCGGGCTTCTGTTCCGGCATGGGGGTGCGCTTGGGTGCGACCTCCGTGACCTTCTTCACGCGGCGCGGGGTATCCGCGGGAAGTGGTGGCTCGGGCACCGGTAGTGGGGTGTCCAGGATGTTGATAGTTCTAGGCTGCGGCTCGATCGGGGCGCGCTCCCCGTCACCGGCGCCAAGCGCGCGCCGGCCACCCATCCCTTCGCCGACACCGAGCTCGCGCAGGCGCCGACGCTCGGCTTCGTAGTGCTTGAGGCATTCCTGCTCTTCCCGCTGGAATCGGCGCTGCCGGTGCATCAACTCGTCGAAGTCCACCTGGTGGCCGTCGAAGTCGGGTCCATCGACGCAGGCGAACTTCATCTTGCCTCCGACCGTGGCCCGGCAACTTCCGCACATGCCGGTGCCGTCGACCATGATGGAGTTGAGGCTGACCATGGTACGGATGCCGCGGGGCCGGGTTACCTCAGCGCAGGCCTTCATCATCCGCAAGGGACCGATGGCGATGACCTCGTCGATGTCGACGTGATCCCTCAGTACCTGCTCCAGCGCCACCGTCACGACGCCCTGGGTGCCGAAAGAGCCGTCGTCGGTGGCGAAGTGAATCTCATCGGAGTGCTTGGCGAACTTCTCGTCCCAGAAGACCAGCGTCTTCGAGCGAAACCCGATAATCGAGATCGTGTAGGAGCCAAGTTCCTTGTGTCGCTTGAGCTGCGGGAAGACCGGCGCCACGCCGAGGCCGCCGCCCACCAGGACCACCTTGTTCTTCTTCTCGAGGCGGGAGGCGACGCCAAGGGGGCCGATGAAGTCGAGGACCGGCTCGCCCTGGTCCATGTTCATCATCTGGAAAGTGGTCTTGCCGACTGCCTGCACGACGACGGTCACGGTGCCCTTGGCGCGGTCGTAGTCGGCGACCGTCAATGGGATCCGCTCGCCGGTCTCGCTGATCCGGACCATCACGAAGTGGCCGGGCTCGCAGGCGTTGGCGACATCGGGGGCAAGAACTTCCCAGAGGAAGGTCGCCGGACCGAACTGCTCTCGTTTCACGATCTTGTACATGGGCCGGAGCTTTCTTGTGGGCACGTTAAGCCTACAGACAGCCGTCCTCAGGGGACAACCAGACAGCCACCTATAGCAGACGACCGCGGCTTGGCGCCAAACGAGCGCTCGCCGCACACCACCAAGCTACCAAGTCGCGTGCCGTTGTGCCGTTCGGACGGGGCCGGGCGGCTGCTCCAGAACTTCCTCGGGCCGCGAGGCGGCGGAGATGGCTCCGGCAACAACGTAATCCAGAACGCAGCAGCGTCGTCGTCCTGAGCGTCCACCGTCCCTGCTCCCCTCGTTCGCCAATGTCCGAGGGTGACAAAGCCGCCGGCCGTAAACACGAGGTATTCCCGGGAGTTGACGTTGCGAGGCGCGGATGGTCAGAATTGCCCGCGATTGATACCTATGGGCGGGGAGCCAAGGGGAGCGGCTGAGTGCCGGCGTCCCTCCTGGCAGCCAGGCGCGTCGAGCGCCGGTGGCCCCCGACCGGGAGCTGTTGCGGGTGTGCTCCTGCAGGTGCGTCGGGACTGGACAGAGGCCAGAACCGCAGGCAGAAGGAGGCAGCAAGGTGAGCGGAATCTGCGAGGGCAAGGTTGTACTGATCACTGGGTCCGGACGCGGGATCGGCAAGGGCTATGCCCTTGAGTTCGCGCGCCAGGGAGCCAAGGTTGTCGTCAACGACATCGACCTGGCTGTTGCCCAGGAGGTTGTGGACGAGATCAAGGCCATGGGCGGGGAAGCGACCGCCAACGGCAACGACGGCTCGGAGTGGGCGGGCGCCGAGAGCATGGTCAAGCAGGCCATCGACGCCTTTGGCCGCATCGACGTTCTGGTCAACAACGCGGGGATCCTGCGCGACAAGATGCTGTTCAACATGGCTGAGGATGACTGGGACGCGATCGCGAAGGTGCACCTCAAGGGCACGTTCTGTCCGACCCGCATCGTGGCGTCCCACTGGCGTGAGCTGTCCAAGGCAGGCCAGGAAGTCGACGGCCGGGTCATCAATACGACCTCGACCTCGGGCCTGTTCGGCAACCCGGGTCAGACCAACTACGGCGCCGCCAAGGCCGGCCTTGCCGCCTTCACGATCATCGCCGCGACGGAACTGGGCCGATACGGCGTCAAGGTCAACGCCATCTGCCCGATGGCCCGCACGCGTATGACCGAGACTCTCGGCACGACTCCTCCGGTGGCGGAGGGGCAGTGGGACAACTTCGGGCCCGACAACATCGCTCCGATCGTCGTGTGGCTCGCCAGCCCCGAGGCCAAGGACGTGACCGGTCGGGTGTTCTTCGCGGTCGGCGGCCGGCTGGAGGTCCTTCAGGGATGGCAGCACGGTCCCGCCGAGACCAAGGAAGGGCGTTGGGACCCGGCCGAGCTTGGCCCGGTCGTCTCCAAGCTGCTCGAGAAGGCAGCGCCGGCGCAGGGGCCGTTCCCTACGTCGTAACACCCCTCTGCACAGGAGGGTCGATTCGATCTGTTCCGGGGGGTTGTTTGCCGCTCCTGCTCGGCCAAGGCGCGGGCAGGAGCGGCAGCCCACCGGTGGCGAGATCATCGTTCAGTCGGCTGCGGATGGCGCGCTCGTGAGAGCTGGAGGCAGCCACAGCACGCTGCCGGCTCACCCCTGGCGAGGCAACCATCCACTGCGGCCGGGTGGCCGTCTCAGGAATCTTCCAGCGCGTGGCGGGCGATCTCCCTCGCCTCGCGCCTGAGGATCTTCATGATGGAGCTTCGCGGCAGGGCATCGACCACAACGACGGCCCGCGGCGCTTTGTAGGAAGCGAGCTTGGATCTCGCGAAGGCAATCAGGGCGTCCTTGTCGAGATCTGCCCCCGGCTTGGCCGCGACGACCGCCACAACCTCCTCGCCGTAGACCGGGTCGGACACCCCCACGACCGCTGCCTCCGCCACGGCGGGGTGCTCGAGGAGAACCTCCTCGACCTCCGTGGGGAAGACGTTGAAACCTCCTCGGATGATGAGGTCCCGCTTGCGGTCCACGATGGTGATGTAGCCGTCCTCGTCCAGGTGTCCCAAGTCGGCCGTGTGGAGCCACCCATCTCTCAGGACCGCGGCCGTCTCCTCGGGCGCTTTCCAGTAGCCGGCCATCACTTGTGGTCCGCGGCAGACGACCTCCCCCACCTGCCCCACAGGAAGTGGGTTGTCCTCGTCATCGAAGATGGCGACCTCCACCCCCGGCAATGGTGGGCCGACCGTGCCCAGCTTTCGCCGCGAGAACAGGTTGGTGCTCAGCGCCGCGATGGATTCGCTCAGACCGTAGCCTTCCGCCACCGTGCAACCGAACTTCTCCTCGAAGGCCCGGATGAGATCTGCCGGGCATGGGGCGCTGCCGACGGACACCAGCTTGAGGCTGGACGTGTCGCGCTTGCCGGCATCCGGGCAAGCCAGAAGCATGGCCATCATCGCCGGCACCAGAGCCGTTGCGGTGGCGCGGTGTTTCTCCAGGGCGGACAGAAACAGCTCGGGGGAGAACCAGCGAAGAAGGATACTGCCCCGGCTCGAGAGCGCGGAGTCCAGGCTCATAAGGACCCCGTAGGCATGAGAAAGGGGGAGAACTCCGAGCCCGACGTATGCCTCACGCCCGTCCTGCTCAGCCAGCTTCCGCAAGGACCGCGCGCCGGCCCACATGTTTCCGTGAGTGATCATCACGCCCTTGGAACGCCCCGTGGTGCCCCCGGTGTAGATGAGCATTGCGAGGTCGGAGTCTTCGCGCTCGACGATGTCCTCGGCGGGCTCCGCCGTGCACAACTCATCGAACGAGAGGGCTCCCGGGGGCGGGGCGCCCTCGGCCACGATCAGCTTCGCCTGTGTGCCCGCCACGGCTTCCTGCGCCTTTTCCGTGAACTCCGCGGAGGTGATGAAGGCAGAGGCTTCGGAGTCCACCAGTATGTGGTTGATCTCCTTGGCGGAAAGCAGGAAGAGCATGGGAACGATCACCAGTCCCGACCTCAGGACGCCCTGGTAGGACACTCCGACCAGGGGGGAGTTGGGCATCGTCAGGGCCACTCGATCCCCGGGGGCCAGTCCAAGGTTCCTGAAGGCGCCCGCGAGCCTCATGCTCTTCTCGCGCAGGAGATCGCTGGGGTAGATCTCCTCACGCCCGTCGGGCCAGATGTAGGTGACGCCCCGGTATTCGCCGACGTCCTCTGTGCGTGTGTCGTGCACGTGCGCGACGTTCAAAGCGCCCCCCCCTCGACCGACGCGACCATGTTGGCCGAAGCCTCGTGGTCACGCATCATACAACCCGGGATCGGCGAGGATTCGGAGTATCGTTGCGGGTCAAGGGCTTCGTGCCGGCGTGGCGGGTTGACGGTCCCATGTGCCGCGGCCAATTATGTGTCCGCCGCGGGCCGCACGGATGCCGGCGATCTTCCTTCCGCTGCGGGCCGCACGGATGCGAGGAATCCTCCGTCCGAGCACGAGAAGGGAGTCTTCGATGCTGACGGGAGCCGAGTACATAGAGAGCCTCCGCCGCCTCCGGTCCGAGGTCTACTTCATGGGGAAGAGGGTGGAAAGCGTGGCCGACCATCCGGCCACTCGCCCGCACGTCAACGCCGCCGCCGCCACCTACGACCTGGCTCACGATCCAGCCTATGCCGAGATGTTCTGTGCCACCTCTCACCTGACCGGGCGCAAGATCAACCGGTTCACACACATCCCGCGCTCCGCGGAGGACTGCGTCAAGAAGGTCAAGATGCTGCGCGCCGTGGGTGGGTTCACCGGCGCCTGCTTCCAGCGCTGCGTCGGCCTTGACGCGATCTCAGCTCTCCATAGCATCACTCACGACATCGACCAGGCGCGCGGGACCGACTACCACGAGCGATTTCGGCGCTTCCTCATCGACATTCAGGATCGGGATCTGATGTCGGCGGGAGCCATGACCGATCCAAAGGGCGACCGGTCCAAGCGCCCCCACGAGCAGCCCGACCCCGACGTCTTCGTCAGGGTCGTGGAGCGGCGCTCCGACGGCATCGTCATACGCGGCGCCAAGATGCATCAGACGGGCGGGGTCAATTCCCACCAGTACATCCTGCTCCCGGGGCAGGCGCTCACGCCGGACGACGCCGACTATGCGGTGGCCTGCGCCGTGCCCGCCGACGCGCCTGGAGTGATCCAGGTTCTCGGCCGCCAGACCAACGACAGCCGCCTGTGGGAGGGCAAGGTCGACCAGGGCAACTCGACCTACGGAGTGGTGGGCGGAGAGGCCTTCGCCATATTCGATAACGTGTTCGTGCCCTTCGAGCGAGTATTCATGCTGGGGGAGACGGAGTTCGCGGCAACGCTGGTGGAGCGTTTCACCACCTATCACCGCCAGAACTACGGAGCCTGCAAGGGCGGCAACCTGGACGTGCTCGTCGGCGCCACCCGCGCGATCGCCGAGGTGCAGGGGACGGTCACCGCATCGCATGTGCGCGACAAGCTTGCGGAAATGGCACATCTGGTCGAGACGCTCTACTCGGGGGCGCTCGCCTGCAGCCACGAGTGCTCGATCCTTCCTTGCGGGACCGCGCTGCCCGACCGGCTACTGGCAAACACCGAGAAGCTCAACACCTCCCGGCACTACGCGGAGGTGGTCCGACTGGCCCTGGACGTTGCCGGCGGGTTCATCGCGACCATGCCTGGAGAGCAGGAGCTGGACAACCCGCGCGTGGCGGAGTTCACCAGGAAGTACTACCGGACCCATCCGGAGGTTCCGGCGGAGGTGCGCATGAAGCTGGGCCGGCTGATCGAGAACCTGGGCGGCGTGACGGCCATTGCCGAGTGCGTGCACGGGGCCGGTTCGCCGCAGGCGCAGAAGATCTCGATCGAGCGAAATCTGGATTGGGCGCAACGCAAGGGGCTGGCGAAACGGATCCTGGGCTTGGACGCCGACTGAAAGACAAGCCGGGGCAAGACGCCGCGACGGCCGTCAGAGACGGCCGTCGCTGAGGAACGCAATCATCTACTGGGCGGAGACCCTACCGGTCTTGCGGCAAGCTGAGCTGGTTACCTATTACTCTCCATCCCCGCCGGGGCCGTGGCCGTGGCCGGGGTTATCCTTTGGCTCCTTCGGGTCCTTCGGGCCCTTGCCGTTGTCCTCGCCGTCCCCAGTGGTCTCGTCCCCAGTGGTCTCGTGGTCGGGCTTGCCTAGATCGCTCTGGGCCACGCCCCGCACGTAGTCCGCCCGGACCTTCGGGTCATCCATGCAGCCCGCTGGAGCCTTCATTTCGCCCACGTCCTGGCAGTGTGCTGCGGCGGAAACGGCCTCACCGTGGTTCGTCGGTGCGGGTACGGGGATCCACACCCGCGGCCCATCGGTGTCCTCTGCCTCCGGAGCGTCCGTGTCGAGGTCGAGTTCCTCGGTCAGCAGGGCGTGCCCTCTCCCATTCGACTGGTCGGGCAGAGCGCCGCTCGGACCCGACTTGGCCAGTGCGGCGCCTCCACCGCTGGCCACCACCGCAGCCAGCATGAAACCCAGCAGTGTGCGAAACGCAGATGACATCCTTCGCCTCCTTCAGGTCCCCGGCCGCAGCCGGATCCCGGCCTCCATGTTGTCCTTCATATCGTCAGGCGCCGCGAATCGCATTAGGGATACGCCGCCTTGTTCCCGCAGCCGCTCCTACCGGCTGCCCGTCTCCTATCTTCTACTCCTGCCCGGATGACCGGCAGACTCACCGTTCCCGCGGGAGTCGGCCGACTCTTCGGAGATGTCCGTCAGGTCGTCGGTGCCCTCGGTCTGACCGGTCCCCGATCGGTCCTTGGGACCCACTCCCTGCTTCCCCTTGCCGACGCCGTTGGTCGCCCGTTCCTGAGCGCGATCCCTGGCTCGGATTATGGCGTCACGAGCTTCCTCAGACGCCGTCTCCGGCAACTTGTCGAGTACGGCCGTCAGCGTGTCGACCTGATGCGCTGCCACCTCGGCAAGGTGAGCCTCGAGGTCCGGGCGTTGGCCCGCAGCCGCCCGTCCTGCCTCGGCTTGGGCCTGCGCCCACTCCCGCGACGAGGCCTGGGCCGCCGCGGCGGCGCGGTTGGCCTCACCCCGCGACGCCAGCTTGCCAGCTTCCTCCAGCCGGCGCAGGGCGAACTCGACGTGTAGCCGGGCTCTCTCGGATGGAGCACGCTCGAAGGCCAGACGCACATTCTCCGTGGCGGTCTTCACGCCGTAGAGAGGCTGTCCGGGCAGGGCGCTCTGGGACGCGGCAACGGCTGCGGAGCCACTGAGCATGAGGCCCAGCACGGTTCCGGCCGTGACGAGGGCTGCGCGCCGGCTGACATGAACGGGGGAGCGCAGGATTCGCCCGCGCCGTGTTCGTGCTGCCGGCCGAGCGGAAGCCGGCACGTGGCGAGCCCGCTCCAGAAGGTTGCGCACATGGCGGGCGTGGGCCTCAGGAGACGGTGAGCTGGCCAGTGATCGCCGGACCTCAGCGGCCAGGGCCAGCAGGTCCGTGGTCTCTTGCGATCCCCGGAGCGCTTCGCCGCCAATCGGGGCCGCTTTGTCTTGGGCTGGGCCGGCAAGACCCACAGCTTCTTTCGATCCCAGGGGTGCATCGTCCCCGGCCAAGAGAGCGGCCAGCCCGGCCTCGAGTCTTTCCTCGTCTTCCAGGGAGCCTTCCCTGTCCACGATGACGCCTCCCTCAATCGCTTCCACTGTGCAAGGCGCCGCCGCCGGGGCGAAGGGTACGGGTGGCGTCGGGCTCGTTGGGAGCCAGCATGCGGCTGAGGGCGACCAGGGCGCGATGCTGCAGGGCCTTGACGGCCCCGACGCTTCGGCCGGTCGCCTCGGCTATCTCGGGGCCGGTCAACCCGGAGCCCAGACGCAGCAGCAGCACCTCGCGCTGGTCGGGCGCCAGTCGGTCGATCGCTTGCCGGAGGGCCTGGCGCCGGATCCTCTCCATGGCAAGCTCCTGCGGGTCCGGCGAGGAGGTCGCGTCCGTGACCTGAGCCAAGCTCTCGTCGAGAGGCACCGTCGGGTGTCGCTTGCGC
>JBBAAN010000031.1:0-22730 GCA_041658225.1 Actinomycetota bacterium | reverse complement strand
TTCAGGACCCTGGCAACCTCAGTGGTCTCCGCGGGATCGCAGTTGTGCATCAGCGATACATCGCGGTTGTTGGACTGGATCCCGGAGCGCCTGGCCACAACTCCGGTCAGGGAAGCGGCCAGAACGGCCGCGTCTCGCTCAAGCTCCGTGTCGTTCTCGTGGCGCCACCAGCACGCCAAGCAGCGAATCGCCAGGGGAAGACCGAACACCGGCAGCGTGACCTCCCAAAGCTTGCTCTCAACGGCACCGAGTTCCACTCGCGGAAGGGGGACGTCGTGGTATACGCGCCTTGCCACGTCCGCCCTCAGCTTGGTCTTGGACGGAAGCGCTTCACCCAGGACCTCGCGATAGGGAAGCACCTCCCCGAGCAGGGGACTGCCGGCAACGAGTCGCCAGCGCAGCGTGAAGGTATAGAGGCCGTCGCTGGTTTCGAGAAGGCCCGTGGTCGCGTTCGGGACGCCTTGCTCGCCCACGGCCGTCTTGGTCATGCAGTCGCGCAGCCTGGTGCCAGGCGGCAGGCCGGTCACTATGGTGGGCCCAAGGAACCCGTACAGGCGAGACAGCACCGCCATTGGGGAGTCTGGGGCGGTCTCTTTGGGCTTCCATCGCTCGCCCGTGCCTACTCGGATCCAGAGAGACTCCGCAAGCTTCCCGCCGGTCCTGACCAGTCTGGCGGGATCGGAGGCGTGTGCTTTTGGAGGAAGGGGCGGAACCTTCGGGGTGCGCAAGACGGCGTGTCCTCTTGGACGTCCATGTGGTGCCTCACGCGCAGGCAACCGGGTGTGGCCCTTCGGGGGTTCGGGTGTTGCCTCGCGCGGACTCCCGTGCGCGGCCGAGGCTTCATCCGTGGCCGAGGTCTTGCCCGTGGTGTCGGAGTCCTCCCTGGGCCCCCCAGTCGCGACTCCGGCACCGGCTTCCTCGTGTCCCGGCATGCATGCCCGGCAACCGAGGGCATCCTTCCCCGCCACCAGCAGTTCCGGCGCGCCGCATCGTGGACAGCGCACGGGAAGGAAGCAGGAGCTCGCGAGAACATAGGTCAGGGAGAAGGAATAGGCACGCGCCCCACGGCGGACGACGACGGGTACATGAAGGGCGGGTAGGTAGACAAGGTGCATCCTGAAGGGCCGGATCTCGTGAGAAGGTTGGTGCTTCTCCTCGATCTCCTGAAGGCGTCTTTCGCGCTCGATCTCGGTGGCCTCCGCCTGGTCCCTATAGAGGTGACGGCGTTCTTCGGAGGCCGACCGCGCCCGCTGTTCGATCGATTGAAGAGCCGCTTCGTAGTAGGCGGCGGCGCGCGCCAGTTCCTCCGTGCGGGCGTTACGGTAGCGGATCGACAGCGCCTCTCGCCTTTGCCGGGCCCTCTTCTCGATCAGCTCGTTGGCCGCCGCAACGGCCAGGTCAAGATCGGGCTCGACCAGGCGGCGCGATGAGGGAGCGCCGGCTCCGGCCAGGTGTTGCGCGCGTGCGAGCCGCGCCCGCAAGACTTCGGGCGGTTCGAGGCCGGTGGCCGCGTCCACCCAGACCTCCTCGACCTCCTGGAAGGTCTCCTCGACCGAGACGGAGTAGGTGACGAGCGCCCCCACGCGAAGCACCGGCAGATACACCTCCAACTCCTGCCGCTCCGCCGCGTCGACCTTGCCGTGTTGGACCGGCAGGTGCGCCCGCGCCCTTTGGGCCAGGACCGATACGGGAGGATTGGCGGAGGCCGGCCATGCCATGTGGCAGACGCCCACGTCCCCGCGTTCGAGGACTTGAGTCGCGCAGGAGTGGAGCAGGGGGTGGCCGGGAATCAGGAGCAACGCGTGCTCCTCACGTGCCGCTTCGGGGTCGGCCGTGATGCGCACTTCTTCCGGCAGGTCGAGAGTCCTCTGAAGGTTCGCGGTCAGCACCACGTCCGCGACGACGTCGCGCTCGTCCCAGAGCGCCCCCTCGCCTTCCACGAAGTTGAGCCAGAAACAGATCCCCGGTTCGGTCGTGGTCGTCATTCGACCGCTCCGGCGTCATCGACCAGCGCGTCGTTCAGGCCTCGTCCGGCCAGGTACTGCTTGCGCGCCTCGGCCAGGCTCTCACCCAGCGATTCCAGCCGGGCCGCGAACTCGCGGTCGTCGGAGGAGTCGACGTGGGAATGGAAGACGAAAGACTCGAAGTCGAACTCGTCTTCCACCCGCCCGAGGATCATGTCGAGCTCTCCCACGACGAGCTCAAACAGGTTGATCTTCGCCTCGAGTACCCGCAGGATGCGCTCTTCGATCGTGCCCCGGGAAACGAGGTTGGTGAGCAGAACCTCCCGCTCCTGTCCGATGCGATGGATCCTGCCCAGGCGCTGCTCTATCTGCATCGGGTTCCAGGGAAGATCGAAGTTGAGCATGATGTGGCAGAACTGCAGGTTGCGACCCTCCCCGGCCGCCTCGGTGGTGATGAGCAGGGGGCAGTCCCCGCGGAATCTGGCGATTGCCCCTTCCTTCTCGCCGCGGGTCAGACTGCCGTGATAGGCGGCGATGGGCAGCCCCTCGCCGGCCGCCAGCCTGGTCAGGAAGTCCAGGGTTTGGCGGAAGGCGGTGAAGACGACGAGCTTGTCGCCCCGGTCCACGCGATCACGCATCAGGCCGAGCGCGACGCGGGCCTTCTCCGTCATCGAGATGTCGCGGCTAGACATGGAAAGGTCGTGCCATCCCAGCTTGTCAAGCAGCGGAGCGGTCGCGGCCGGGCTGGACCCGGCCAGGCGCAGGAGGCTTCGCAAGGCCAGGCGGTGAGCCGAAGTGGAGTCGCGGCCTTCCTCGCGTACCCGCTCTGAAACCCGCCGATAGAAGTCACTCTCTTCATTTGCGGGCAAGACCCTGATCGTTTCCGCCACGCGGCGCGGGAGCATGAGCGCAACCTCGCTGCGGCGGTGGCGCACCATGACGTCACGCATCTTCGACCGGAGCGCCGTTCGGGCCTTGTCCGACTCGCCCGCGTACCGGGCACGGAACTCCTTGGGGGTCCCGAGCAATCCCGGCGATACCAGGCTCACGAGCTGGAAGAGGTCGTCGAGCCGGTTCTCGACCGGCGTTGCGGTGAGCAGCAGAAGGTTCCGAGTGCGCAGCGCCCTCACGAGCTTGGACGACGCGCTGGCCGGGTTCTTCAGCCGGTGGGCCTCGTCGACTATCACCAGGTCCCATCCGACCTCGCAGACCTGTTTGCGCAATCGAGTCCGGCGCGCGGTGGCCAGCGACGCGAGGACGATGTCGCTGCCGGAGGGGAGGGGACCACTGCCGGCCACCACGGAGGGCAACGCGAACTTCCTGTCCAGCTCCTCTTGCCACTGTTCCAGAAGTCCGACCGGGGTCAGTATCAGCGTTCTGCCCGCGAGCCCTCTCGCCCGCAACTCCGCCAGGACCAAGCACGCCTCAATGGTCTTGCCCAGGCCCACCTCGTCGGCAAGGATCGCTCGTCCCCGCATGCGACGCAGCGCCGCCTCCGCGGCGCGCATCTGGTAGTCGAAGGGCTCAAAGCGAAGCCTCGGCAGCGAGACGAATGTGTCGAAGCCCGGCCGGGCCCAGACCCCGACCGCCTGCTCTACGAGTCGCGACTCCGTTTCCGCCAGGGGCGGGCCTTGCCGCAAGCGCTCGATCAGGGGGAGGTAGACGCCTGGGATTCCCGGAGATACCTGAGTCCTGGGAAGGGTGCTCATGTCTCGTGCGATTGTCTTCGGCAGGTCTGGCCGGCGCAACATCGTCGCCCCACGGAGGCTCTCACGGCATGCTGCCCATGCCGGGGCAAGCTATGCGCAGCCGTGCTCCATGAACGCCTCGACCATCGCGTGGTTCTTCTCGGGTGTCAGTTCGATGTCGGTCCACGCCGGGTACTGGCGTGCCATGAACCCACCGCCGAAGCGATTGAACTGGGCGACCATGCCCTTGACGTCTGTCTTGATCTCCTCAGGGGTGACTTCCTTGCGGGCCGACCACTGGATGTCGACCATGTTCCAGAAGCAGATCTTGCCGCCGAACTTCTCGGTCAACGTCTCGTAGGTCATCAGCCGCGGCTGGTCGAGCTGAAGCACGTCCACCCCGATCGCGATCATGTCCGGGACGATGTCCAGGATGTAGCCGCAGCAATGCCAGATGTAGTGCATGCCGAAGTCGTGGCAGGCCTTGGCGATGCGCGCGTAGCTCGGTTTGAAGATGTCGCGCCAGTGCTCGGGTCTTATCTGAAGCTGTGACTGAAGTCCCCAGTCCTGATAGGTCATGAAGCCGTCCACGTTGCCCATCCTGGCGTAGGCCTGCACAACCTCGATGGTCATGTCGGTGAGTTTGTCGACCAGGATGTCGAAGCGCTCGCGGTCCAAGTACATGGCCTCGAGCATGTTCTCGAAGCCGAGAAGGCCGCGCAGTCTCTCGATGGTGCCGACCAGGTCGCAGGCCACCACGTACTTGCCGACCTCGTGAGCTTTCGCCGCCACGAGCTCGCAGGCCTTCATGCGCTCGGGATCAATGATCGCGGGGAACTCGTAGGTTGCGAGGTTGTCGAGGTCGGCCAGCGGGTACTCCTCCGCGTGGCCGCAGAGTCGCCCGGTGCTGCGGTGGCCGACGCCCCAGTTGTCGACGACCATCTCGCCCTTGGCCGCGCGCGGAGAGTCGGATCCTCCGCCCGGAGAGGCGATCACGCCGAGCTCGACGAAGTCCGACGTGAGGGGATCCATGAAGGAGTAGGGGATGCGAGGCGGATCGTCGAACTCGATGGCGCAGCGCACGATCTCGCGGCTGGTGAAGCCTTCGGGGGTGGAGACGGGTGCCATGTAGCCCTGCATTGCCTGAAGCCACAGTTCTGGGTCCATGGAATCCTCCGGGTCGCACTGAAGTCGCGCTGAATCGGGGTCTCGCTATCTACCCTGCTCGTCCGTGCATCGCCATCGGCGGCTTCCTCGCGGGGTCCGGCGTGGTCGGTGAGCCAGACGTTCGCCCGACCGCATGGGATTGTCTCGCAGGCGACGGGTATCGCCCAAATGGCGCTTGCCGGTGGGCACTCAGCGAAGAAGGGCGGCAGCTTCAGAAGAATCGGTCTCGCGCTCGCTGTCTCGCCCCCGGTCCCCGAGCAAGCTGCCCGCAGCCGGCCCGGCCGCGGCGTGCGCCTGCTCGGTCTGGGCACCCTGCCCATCGGCGGCCGAGAGCCAGGTGGTGGTCGCAAGCATCACGATTAGGCACGCGCCGAGCGTGCCTGCGTCGTTGGTCGCCACGGCAAGTAGCGCCGCCGCTCCCGCCGCCACCAGCGCCTGGCCAAGGCGCGGTGGGACTCGGAGCGTCTCGGGTTTCAACACACCAAGCAGCCCGAGGGAGGCGACGCCGACGGCGATCCCGGCGACCCACACGTTGGGCCTCAGCAGGTACCGGACGACCTCGAGCTTGGTCCAGGCCAGCGCCAGCCCGGTGCTCCAGCCCCCTTCCGCCGCGCGGGCGAGGTGAGTGGAACCGCCCCGCACAACATCCAGGCCGACGGCCAGTCCCACGGCCGCAGTCCCTACCAGCACGGCCAGCGCCAGGGTGCGTCCGTGAAGCTTGCGCCCCGCGCGGAGCAGCAGCAGCAGGGCGAAGGCCGGGACCGCGGTGGTTGCCGCGCCCAACTTACTTCCGAGCCCCGGCGTTGCCAGCACGGCGGCCAGCATCACCAGACCTCCTGCCAGCCACCAACCGCCCCTGGGCACTCGCTCGGCAAGGATCGTGCCGCCGAGCAGGGCCCCCGCGATCGCCACCCCCATGTACTCGTTTCCGACCCCGTAGAAGCGAGCGCCGCTGCCCGCCAGGTAGGAGAGCACGCTCATGCGGGCCAGGTGTCCACCGAGAAGAAGGTCCAGAGCAACCAGCGAGGCCGTTGCCGCAAGCAGGTAGGCAAGTCCTCGCTGGTGCGACGAGGCCGCCACGGTGAGAGCGATGGCGACGGCCGCGACCGCGGTCGCGATGGCGCCGACGGAGCCATGTGGAAGCAGGGGTGCGAGCAGAAAGGCGGCGGGGACGGACGCCGCGAAGCAGGCAAGGACGCGGCGCGTTCTCGGCCTCTTGGCGTATCCGAGCAGCAGCGCGGCAAGCACGATCGCGACGTAGGCGGTGATGAGGTAGGCGCGCAGAAGCCATCCGCGGGCGTGCACCCCGGCGGCGGACTCATGCTCCAGCCTTGAAAGCGATGACATCGGGTTGGGGTCGGGGCGACTTTGAACGGGGCGTCCGCTCCCGTTCTTGGGAGAAGGCGCACCGAGCCAGGTGGTGATGGTGGGCCCGATGTCGGTCAGGCCCACCAGGCCTCGCCGGCGGGTGGTGGGGGAGTAGAGCAGCCCCTCGGCGAAGCCCGGCCCGGCGACCGCGAGGGGCGCCAGCATGACGGGCGTGGCGACCAATTCGCGCGGGCTGGAGACCACGAGCAGATCGTTGGGGGACAGCCGCTGCAGGATCTCCAGAAGAGCCCGGTCGGCTCCCTCGACGCCCAGCGCGGCCGGCCACTCGGCGACCACCAGAGCGCTCAGGCCGAGCAGGTCGGACACGGCGCTTGCGAGCGTAGTGGGATCGGGACCGGTCAGGCGGCCCAGGGGCACGGCTCCCCGGGAGTCCATGGCCGCGATCGCTCCCAGGCGCTGCCCCGCCCGCGCCGCGCCGGCGCCCGCATAGCTCACCACGAGTCCGTGCTTTGCCATCGCGTCACCCAGGGCCCCCATCCTCGCGGAAACGTCCCGCCGATCGTTGGCCGCCGCCAGCCCCGCGGAAAGCGGGACCAGGATCTCTCCCTCGGGGACCAGGCGATCGTTGGCCGCCGCATAGGCCTCGGCTCCCGTGCTGCCATCGGCAAGGATCTCGCTCTGCCCCACCGCTCCAATGGCGAGTCTGCCGGTTCCCTTCACACCGGCGGCCCTGGCACCCGCGCTGATCTCGGCGAAAGCCGCGCTGGTGGTCGCTCCGATCCGGCGAGTGCTGGCAAGGGCGAACGAGGCGCGCCGGCGGAGCGCGGCAAAGCCCGGCAGGTCCGCCCGGCTCCAATCGGAAAGGCTCGTCCCGTCCAGGAACAGCAGTACCGCCCGCCGCCCGGACGCCGGCGCGCAGGCACCGGGCACGGCTAGCGGGCCTACGACCAGGCCTACAAGAAGGCCCCCGAGCACGCCCACCGATGCCAGAGACTTGAGGACCCTCGCAGGGGCAAGGGGGCCGGACAGACCCACAGATGGCACGGCCTTCGGCCTGCCCGCCAATGCCAGGGCCCTGGGCAGACTCACGGATGTCATGGCTTCTCGCCGACCCGTGGACGCGAGGGACTTGAGTGAGAGAGAGGCTCGGCGCATGTGACTGGCTCTCCGGGATTTCGACACTGACCGGCCCAGTCTACTCGCCGGCCACTGCACCCTCGCGCGTGGTCGCCGGCGCCAAGCCGGTTGCCGTCCACCCCTCCCTCGGCGAGGTCCTGCCGCCGGGCTGTTCGAGGCTCAGGTGTTTCCCTGTCGGTACACTTGTGGGCGTGGTTGCCGGCGCCGAGTCACGAGGAGGCCGAACTGAGCGCGACATTCGTTCCGCTAATAGAGGAATCCGTTCTGCGCAAGGTGCTCGCCGCTGCGCTGGCCACGGGTGCGCGCTTCGCCGAGGTCTTCGCCGAACGCCGCTTTTCCCGCTCGGTTCGCCTGGAGGATCGCCGGGTCGAGGAGCTCTCAGGTGGCATCGATCTGGGCGCTGGAGTCCGGGTGGTGTGGGGGGAGTCGAGCGCGTATGCCTACACCAACCGCCTGGATCTGGAGGGCCTATTGGAGGCGGCGCGTGTTGCCCGGGCCGGGGTACACGAGGGGTCGCCCCTGGAGGTGTGCGACCTCACCGAGGCGCACCCGCCGGTGAAACACCCCGTGCGCCTGGCTCCCGAGGACGTGCCGCAGAGCGATATGGTCGAGGTTTGTCGGCGGGCCGACGAAGCGGCGCGCGCCGTCGACCCGGCCGTCTCACAGGTGTTGGTCGGTGTGGGCGACTCGCGCCAGCGGATCCTGATCGCCAACTCCGAAGGACTGCTCGTCCACGAGGATCGCGTGCGCACGCGCCTGACTTGTCATGTGGTGGCCGTGAAAGACGGGGAGTTCCGCACGGGCGGCGAGGGACCGGGCGCGGCCTGCGGATTCGAGCTTTTCGATTCCCATCCGCCCGAGAAGGTGGGTCGGCTCGCGGCCGAGCGCGCCGTCGCCATGCTTCCCGCGCGCCCGGCTCCCGCCGGCGAGATGACCGTGGTCCTGGCGGCGGGCGGAGGCGGCGTGCTCTTCCACGAGGCGTGCGGGCACGGTCTGGAGGCCGACCTCGTCGCGAAGCAGGCCAGCGTCTACGGCGGAAGGTTGGGGGAAAGGATCGCCTCGCCGCTGCTCAACGGTGTGGACGACGCCACCGACGTCAATGCCTGGGGCTCATTCGGATTCGACGATGAGGGCACTCCGGCTCAGCGCACGGTGCTCTTCTCCAACGGGGAGTTGGGTGGCTATCTCTCCGACCGCTTGCGGGCCAGGGAGTTGGCGATCCAGGCATCCGGCAACGGACGGCGCCAGTCCTACGCGCACCTTCCGATTCCTCGCATGACCAACACCTACATTCTTCCGGGGGACTCCGATCCTCAGGAGATCATCCGTCAGACCGCCAAAGGCCTGTACGCCAAGGGTTTGGGCGGGGGGGAGGTCAACCCGGCCACGGGGGATTTCGTATTCGGCGTGGACGAGGGCTACATGATCGAGAACGGCGAACTGACCTATCCGGTGCGCGGGGCCAACCTGGTGGGCAACGGCCCCACGGTGCTGGCCGCCGTGGATGCGGTGGGCAGTGACTTCGACACCAGGCAAGGCATGTGCGGCAAGGACGGGCAGGGAGCCCCGGTGGCCTTCGGCACCCCGACGCTTCGCATCGCCCGCATCACGGTGGGAGGCACGGGCGCATGAGCATCTCCGAAGTGGTGCGCCGGGTCGTGGAATCCGCGGTCGTGGGTGAGGCGCTGGAAGCCTTCGCGGTGGACTCGGTCGAGACCTCGGCCCGTGTTCATGACGGAGAGGTGGAGGCGCTGACTTCGGCCGCCACCCGCGGGCTCGGCGTTCGTGTGATCCGCAATGCCCGGCTCGGATACGCATTCACCGCCGATCTCTCCGATGCCGGTCTGGTCCAGGCGGTGGAAGCTGCTCGCGCCAACGCCGCGCTGTCGATGCCCGATGAGGCCAACGTGCTGCCCGGTCCCGCGGTGTGCGAACCGCTCGAGGGGATCGCTTTTCCCGACGTGGACGAGATGGCACCCGAGGCCAAGGTGGCCATGGCCCTGGAGCTCGAGTCGATTGCGCGCGCGGCGGATCCCCGAGTGCGAGCGGTGGAGGCCGCGCAGTATGCGGACGGACGCACGAGAGTGGCGCTGGCCTCGACGGCCGGGGTTTTCGGCACCTACGAGCGTACGGACGCGGCCGGTGTGGTCGCGGTGATGGCCGGAGAAGGCGCGGAAACGCAGACCGGCTTTGGCTTCTCGATGGGAAGGCGGCCTTCGGAGGTGGACGTTACGGCCGCCGGGCGCGAGGCGGCCGAGCGGGCCACCCGGTTGCTGGGGGCTCGTAAGCCACCCTCCGCAAGGGTGCCCATCGTCTTCGACCCGATGGTTACGGCGAGTCTGCTGGGCGTGGTCGCCCGGGCTCTCTCGGCCGAGGCCGTTCGCAAGGGCCGCTCGCTCTTTGCCGGCAAGCTGGGCGAACAGGTGGCCGCGGCGGGTATCGACCTTGTCGACGACGCCCGGCTGCTGGCCGGGCCCGCGGCGAGCCCCTTCGACGACGAGGGAGTGCCTTCCCGCCGAAACGTCCTTCTGAGGGGCGGCGTTCTGGAAGCCTTGCTACACAACACTTTCAGCGCCGCCAAGGACGGGGTGGCCCCAACCGGCAACGGATATCGAGGATCGTTCAAGGCCACGCCGGGCATCTCGCCCACCAACCTGTTCCTGGTCGCAAAGACCGCTTCCGTGGCCGAGATTCTCTCCGCGGCCGAGGGGGGCTTTTACGTCCAGGACGTGGCGGGGCTTCACTCGGGCACCAACCCCGTATCGGGGGATTTCTCCGTCGGTGCCTCGGGTCTCTGGATTCGCTCGGGGGCGCTGGGGGAGCCGGCCCGCGAGGTCACGGTGGCCGGCAACCTCTCACAGATCCTCCACGACCTGGCAATGGTGGGCTCCGATCTGCGATTCTTCCCGCTCGAGGGCGGCATGGGCGGGGCGACCGTGCTCATCACGGAGATGACCGTCGCTGGGGCCTAGGCTTGGGCGAGTGGGCGTAGGAGCGAAGGCGTGCAAGGGAAGGGATCGAGCGTGCACGAGCATGGACTGGCAAAGAGTGTTCTTGCGGCGGCCCTGGCTGAGGCGGAGGCGCACCACCTGGACAGCGTGAAGGCCATCGAGGTGGCCTATCTTGCCGGCAGGGCCGAGCCCGAGTCGGTGAAGCTGCACCTGGAGGCCGACCTGGCCGGCACGCCGTTGAGCGGCGCCGAGGTGAGGATGCGCGCGGTGTCGATCTCCGTGCGCTGCACCCAGTGCGACAGGGAGTTCGACAGCGAGTCGGCCCCCCCGTTTGAGTGCCCGGACTGCGGCGGGTCGGGGATTCGCGTTGACGAGCGGGCCGACCTCTGGCTGGAGGCACTCGAGTTCTGAGGGTTCGGCAAGCTGCTCGGGAGTCCCGACCTCCCCGATCTGCCCCCGGGGTCGCGGGCCAGGGGTGCTCCGGCTAGAGCGGTCCTTCGTTCATCGCCCAGCCCAGCACCCCGAGCACGCCGGCCACCACGCAGTACTTGGCGAAGCCGCGCAGGTCGCCGGCCGCCAGGCGGCGCAACAGGTATCCGATCGAGAGGTAGCCCGTGACGGCCGCTGCCACGAAACCCACCGCGATGGGCCCCGCTCCCAGCCACGGTCCCGCGCCGTTGAAGAGCTTGGGAACCTGGACTGCGGCCGCACCGCCGATCGCGGGAATGGCCAGGAGGAATGAGAACCGCGCTGCCGCCTCACGACTGAGGCCCGTTGCGATGCCGGTCGAAATCGTGGACCCCGACCGGGAGATTCCGGGCAGGATCGCCATAGCCTGGGCCATGCCGATCGCCACGGCTTGGGCGAGCGTGGTGTCCTCGACGTCCTCGCGTGCCGGGGTGCGCCGGCGACCGGCTATCCAGTCTCCGGTCAGCAGGATCGCTGCCGTCCCGAGCAGCAGCAGGGCCACCGGCAGGGGCCGCTTGAACATCTTCTCGAAAAAGTCGGCGAGAAGCAGGCCGGCAAGAGCGGCCGGGATGCTGGCCAGGGCCAGCAGGCCGGCCAGCCGGCGCTGCTCATTGGGTCCGCGAACGAGCGAGCGGAGCAACTCGTTGAGATCGGCTCGGAAGAACACCAGCAGGGCGAGCAGAGTGGCCAGGTGCAGGGTGGCGTCGAAGGCGACGGTCGGCTGGTTCCAGGGATCGGCGAAGCCCAACAAGTAGGGCACGAGCACCAGGTGGCCGGAACTGGACACCGGGATAAACTCGGTCAGCCCTTGAGTCAGTCCGAGTATCAGAGCGGGAAACATGGTCGCCATCATATCGGACCGGGGCGTGGCCGCTCCCGCGCCGGCTTCGCTAGCCGGAGGGGGACCCCAGTATCTCGGAGGCGCCGACACCGGGGGGCGGACTGCTGTGATCTGCTTCCGGCGCTCCGACGAGCACGAGGCGCCCGAAGGAGCGAGCGAATGCCAGTCGTTCCGCTTGCGCGGGGCTGACCGCCAGCAGGACGATGCCCGAAGCGCCCTCGCGCGCCGGGTATGCCTCGAGCACCGCGAGGCCCTGAAGCAGCGTTCGACTTTGCGCTTTCCCGGCCACGTCGCTCGAGAACGTCGCGATCACGTCCACGCGCATGCCCGCCGACACCCCGGCGGCCTCCACCGCTTCGTCGATTACCAGCGCAAAGGAGCGCATACCGCGTGGGAGCGCTCCACCCGCGATCGAGCGCGCGGTCAGGATGTCACCGGGGCGAAGTGCGAGCCGGGCCGTTCGCCCGGCCGCGTCTTCGGTGCCGCGCAGCGCATCGGGTGGGATGGTGTCCACGGCGGCGACCTTCAACGCCAATCCAGACAAGGCAATCGAGGAGCCGGCCTCGACGGGGGCTACCGCCACGACCACAGTGGCGGCCGAAGCCACTCCTGCCTGGTGGGCAAGACCGCTCAGCGCCTTCGCGGCCAGCAAGGCCAGCACCAGTGATACGGCGGCCGCTATTCGTGGGGAGCGCAGCCTTGCGCGAATAGCTCGTGCCGCCGATGCCGCCGATCCCCCCATGGCTCGCACCCCCCGCGAGATTTCGCCCGGGCCTTGACCCTGCGCCCTAACTGACGTGCGGCCCAGCTTGTCGCTCTGGCCGTCCGTCCGCCGTCCGCCCCTAAGCTTCCAGGCGCGCGCCCTGCAGTGCGCTCGCGCACACACAGGTGCGCTCGTCCGGCAGTTTGGAGATCAACGAGAAGATCAGGTCGCGCAGGCGAGCGTTGTTGTCGTTGAAGACCTGGATAACCTGGTCGTGTGAGACCGGAGCCACGTCCGGCAAGCCCTCCAGACCCGAGTCGTAGTCGGTGATCAGAGAGACGTTCGCGTAGCAGATCTCCAGTTCGCGGGCGAGCACCGCCTCGGGATAGCCGGTCATGTTGATGACCTCCCAGCCGGCCTCGCGGAACCACTTGGATTCGGCGCGAGTGGAGAAGCGGGGGCCCTGGATGACGACCATCGTCCCGCCCTCGTGCACGTTGATGCGGAGCTCGCGCGCCGTCGAGACCGTGAGCTGCCGCATGACCGGGCAGTAGGGGTCGGCAGTGGAGATGTGCGTGGTGACGTCGCCGTCGTAGAAGGTGTCGGCGCGGGCGTTGGTGCGGTCCACCAGTTGGTCGCAAACGACGAAGTCCCCTGGCTGGACGTGAGGCTGGAGGCTGCCGGCCGCGCAGGGGCCGAGGATGCGCGTGACGCCCAGCTCTTTCATGGCCCACAGGTTCGCGCGGTAGTTGATGCGATGGGGTGGAAGCGAATGGTGGCGTCCGTGGCGGGGGAGGAAGGCGACGGGGATGCCCTGGATCTCCCCGATCGTCACGGCGTCCGAAGGCGGTCCGTAGGGCGTGGAGATCGAGTACTCGCGGGCCCCCTCCAATAGGGAGTAGAAACCGGAACCTCCAAAGACTCCAACGGCGGCGGATGGTGTGGACACGGCTGCTCCTTTCGCTTCAAGTCCCGTCCGGGTCGGCTTCGTGCTCGAATCAGTCGTCCGTTCGCTCTTCCGTTCGGTCGGTCTCCTGTTCCGCTCAGCCGTCCGTTCGTTCTTCCGCTCAGTCGGCTCCGTGCTCAGTTCGGCAGGTCGTCTCCGCTGCTTCGGGGGGCCGGCATCCTTCACAGTCTGGCCGTTGGCCGGTTCCGGCATTGTGGCACGCCGGGAGCCAACGGCGGGTCGGATCATCCCCATCTCGGCACCCAGCTCTGGCGAGCATAGAATGTTGGAGCCCGCAGGGCCGAGGCCCGCGGTTGCCGAAGCAGATGCCGACACAGGGGTGTGTGATGGAACTCGATTCTGGTCGCCAGCGGCTGGTCCGCTCCGCCGGATTGAAAGCGGAAGGCTGTCTGCGCCTGGAAGACATCGATCGCCGGCGATCACAACTGTGGGCCTTGACGCTGGCCCTGCTCGTGCTGTTGGCGGCGCTGTACGCGGCGGTAACGGGGCTGGGCCCCGAAGTGGGTGAAGGGACCGCCACGGTGCGCACGCTTCGCATCGCGTTGCCCGTGCTCGTGCTGGCCTTCGGAGGCTATGTGCTGGAGCGGGAGCACTACCTGCGCCGGCTGGCCCAGATGCTGGTTGACGAGCGCGTCCTGTCGGGGATGCTTGCCGGACGAGTACGAGAACTGGCGTCCCTGGCGGAGGCCGCCAAGGTGGTCAACTCCACTCTCGATCTCCCCGCGGTGCTCGACACGATCCTCTCCGCGGCCTGCGATCTGCTTTCCGCGCAGCGCGGTTCGATCCAACTCGTGGAAGAAAGGGACACGGGCACACTGGTGGTGGCGGCGGCCCGGGGCCTTCCCGCGGACGCGCTGGGTCAGCGGCAGCCAGTGGGAGAGGGCATCGCCGGTCGGGTGGCCGAGCAGCGCGATCCCCGGCTGGTCGTGGGTCACGCTGATGACGCCTTCGTCCAACCCGATCGCGAGGTCGGCTCTTCGCTTTCGGTTCCACTGGTCAGCCGTGAAGAGCTGGTTGGGGTGCTGAACATCTCCTCGGGCACCGAGCAGCAGGCCTTCACGGAATTCCAGTTGCGCAGCCTGTCGGTGTTCGCCGAGTCCGCGGCCGCGGCGATCCGCAACGCTCGCATGTCCGGGGTTCAGCTGTTGGCGGTTCGCCGGCTGGAAGAGTTGGACCAGCTGAAGAACGAGTTCCTCGCCACCGTGACCCATGAGCTTCGCACACCTCTCGCATCGATCATCGGCGCCGGCCAAGCCCTCGGGCGACGCATGGACGTGCTGCCCCCCGAGGTGGCGCGCGACCTGATTGGGATCGTGGAGGCGCAGGGAGTGCGGATGTCGAAGATGGTCGAGGAGCTGCTCAGAACCGCCGAGATCAGCTCGCGCCGTTTCTCCCTCGACCTCTCCCCCGTCGATCTGACGGAGATGATCAAGTCGGTCGTTGAGGCGGTTCAGCTGACGTCCGACAAGCATCGGGTGGAACTTGAAGTGGCCGATCCCGCGACGGTGGATGGGGACCGGGCCGCACTGGAGCGCGTGTTCACCAACCTGGTTGAGAATGCGATCAAGTACTCGCCTGCGGGCGGGGGGGTGGGAGTTGGGGTAAGTCGTCAGGGCAGCGTCGTGCTCGCACGAGTCACCGACCACGGCACGGGAATACCTCCCGACCGGGTTGCGGAGATCTTCGAGCCGTTCCGCCGAGCTGCGCCGGGCAAGTTCGGCGGCGGGCTCGGGCTCGGACTGTTCATCGCTCGCAGCATCATCGAGGCCCACGGCGGCAGCATCGAGGTCGACAGCGCGGTGGGCGAGGGCAGCACGTTCAGTGTGACCTTGCCGGTGCACGCCCCAGGGACGGCGAATGGGGTGACGGGGATCAAGGTGCCCGAAGCCGGAGAAGTCTCCGAGATCGCGGACTCTGCCTGAGCCTCTAGGCCGAAGCCGTCTTCGCTTCTGGACTCGAGGTCACCGAGGCGGAGGACGCCTCGCTCGCGGGACTCGAGCCAGTCGAGGTCGTCGTCGCCGTCTCCTTGCCTGCCTCTTGCTTCTCGGGCGCCGGCTTGGGCGAGGCGGGCGTGCGGGAAGAAGAGCGGGAGTCGGTCTTGTAGAAGCCCGAACCCTTGAAGACTATGCCGATCGGCGAGAAGACCTTGCGCAGTTCGCCTCCGCAGCCGCACTTGGACAGAGGCGCGTCGTTGAAGGCCTGCACCACCTCGAGGTGCTCCCCGCACGTCTTGCACCGGTACTCGTAGGTTGGCATCGAAACGATCTCCTCGTCTGGCAGAAGCGCCCAAAATTTTAGCATCGCGAACCGACCAGGTCACATCGACTGGGACTGGCCTTGAGAGAGGGTTTCGCCCGGGGCTAGACTGCCGTCGGCGATACCGGCAGCATATTTGCGTCATCCGAAAGGGGCAGACTTGAGCGTCAAGAAGGCCGTCATCCCCGCAGCGGGGCTGGGCACACGCTTCCTACCCGCCACCAAGGCCCAGCCGAAAGAGATGTTGCCGGTGGTGGACAAGCCGGCCATTCAGTACGTCGTGGAAGAGGCGGTGCGCGCCGGCATCGAGGACATCCTCATCGTCACCGGCCGGGGCAAGCGCTCGATCGAGGACCATTTCGACCGCTCGTTCGAACTCGAGCACTACCTCGAAGAGAACGGAGATCGTGTGCGGTTGGAGGAGGTCCGACGCATCTCCGAGATGGCCGACATCCACTACATCCGCCAGAAGGATCCCAAGGGGTTGGGTCATGCGGTGCTGGCCGCGGAGCAACACGTGGGCGACCACCCCTTCGCGGTCATGCTGGGCGATGACCTGATCGCCGCCGACGATCTGCTGCTGGAGTCGATGATCGCGGTCTATGACCAATTCGGTCGCTCGGTGCTTGCCGTCATGGAGGTGGAGCGCGAGGCGATCTCCCACTACGGGGCCATCCGTCCCGAGTTCATAGAGGAGACTCTGGCGCGCGCGGTGGACATCGTGGAGAAGCCGGCTCCCGACGTGGCACCCTCGAACCTCGCCGTGCTGGGCCGCTACGTGCTGACTCCGGAGATCTTCAGCGCTCTCAAGGACACCCCTCCCGACCGCAAGGGGGAGATCCAGCTGACCGATGGCCTGCGACGGCTGATCTCCCAACAGGCGGTCTACGCCAAGGTCTTCGAAGGCCGGCGCTACGACATCGGCAACAAGCTGGACTACCTACGGGCGACGGTCGAGCTGGCCTGCGAGCGGGAGGATCTGGCACCGGAGTTCCGGGCATTCCTGGCCGACTTCGCCCTTCGCGAGCGGCTCGTTTGATGCCCCGTCAGGCTTCGCAGGCGCCTCGTCCGGAGTTCTGGCCGGCTTCACGCGCGGCTCGTCTAGCTTGGCCGCGCCCAGGCCGGCAATTCACGGGGAGTTAGCTGCGGTTCTTCGTGTATCCGTGCCCGTGGCAGGGGATCGCCGGCGGGGGCGCTCGACCCGAGGCGCCCCAGAAAAGGCCGGAGGGTGTTTGAATCACCATATCTAGGGTGGTAGGTTCTCAGGTAACCAAGATGTAGTGGGGTTTGCTGGTCGGTGAGACCGGCGTCGGTCATGCTCCAGGGCATGGATATGGCGAGCGGGAGCGAAGGAGCGCCTTGAGTCTGGTCCTGCTGCTGCTTCTAGTCGCGGCGTGGGCCTCGGTGATCATCCCAGCGATGACTCGGGCCCGTAGGGAAGGCTCTCCTCTCTCCACGATTGGCTCTTTCGAAAGGGCGATGGGGGTTCTCTCGTCGACAAGGGGTGATGAGTTAGTGGCTGGACGCTGGGTTCTGGTCCCGCGGGATCCGCAGGCCTTCGCTCAGGGTCGTGCCCGAGCCCGGGTCCTGAAACGAAGGCGCAAGACCCTTGAACGGTTGGGGGCCCTGACGCTAGCGTGCCTGGTCCTTTCGCTGGTGACCCATTTCTGGATCGCCTGGATCGCATTCATCTTCTTCGGCGCCAGCCTGGGCGGCTACATCGCTCTCCTGGTTTCCTGGCAGCGCAGGCGCGCCGAGCGTGAGCGGGTCGTGCGACACATGCCGTACGCCGAGGAGGACTTCCAGTATCCGATGGCCGCTCGGGGCGGCCGGTAGACCTTGGACCTGGGAGAGATCTCCGAGCAGATTCACACCCGACTGGACGCCAAGCATCGGGCCCGCGAGCAGGGGTTGGTCGCCAGTCGCCAGACCATCCGCGCTTGCTCCACTGCCATTCGCGCCATCCATCGCGGCGAGTACGAGCGCGCCGAGGAGTTGATGGGAGAAGCGCGAGAAGCGCTCGACGATGGTGTTCGAGCACTCACCCCGCACCCCGACGTCTACTACGTGGGGTTTCTTCAGGATGCCCAGAAGGAGTACGCGGAGGCTCGCGCGACCTATGCGATCGTGCGCGGGCAACCGCTTCCAACTCCGGAGGAGCTCAAGGTCGGAGATGCTCCCTATCTCAACGGCCTGGCCGAGGCGATAGGCGAGGTGCGCCGGCATGTTCTCGATTTGCTGCGCACCGAGGGGCACGCGCGCGGCGAGGAACTGCTCGCGGTCGTAGACGACATCTACTACGTGCTCGTATCGATGGACTACCCGGACGCGATGACCGGGGGACTGCGTCGCTCGACGGATGTCGCGCGCTCGATCATGGAGCGCACGCGCGGGGATTTCTCGCTCTCCGAGGTGCACCGCCAACTCGAGGAGGCGCTGCGTCGCCACGAGGAGCGCCTTGCGGGGGGCGGGGTCTAGCGCGATCCGCGGTCGGATATGGGCCCTTCGCTTTTCGGGCTGGACGCGGGCAACTTTCCCCCTGCGTGCGGGTTCTGCCGAAGGGTGGAGGGGCGAGAACCTGTGCTAGCATGAAGACCCCTTTTGGGGGTGTAGCTCAGCCCGGTAGAGCGCTTCCCTCGCACGGAAGAGGCCAGGGGTTCGAATCCCCTCACCTCCACGACCTGTCTGTTTTGCCCGATTTGCGAACTCCCGGAGCTGCACCGGTACGGCTGGAGTCGCTGGAGTCCGCTGCCACCGAAGGCCGAGCCTTCTGTGCATGGTCGGGCCCTCACTGGTACGTCGTTTCCCAACGGGGCAGCCCTACGCGAGCGGCGGAGCGGCGCCTGCCAGGCCAAGGACTCCAATTACCAGACCGCGCTCCTGCTTGGCATCTTCCGCCCTTGTGTCATAATGAAGAGCAGATGACATAAGGACAGGAGCGTGCGGTGACTGACACATTGGGAGTTGCGGAAGCGAAGAGGCGGTTCTCGGAACTGGTCGACCGGGTCAAGCTGGGGGAGCGAATTGTAGTCTGCCGTCGCGGGAAGCCGGCCGTGGCGCTTGTGCCGCCCGGTGAAGTGGTGACTCGCGCGGGCGAAGCCGCTCCCGCGGGACTGGCGTCCGTCGCGGGTGCCCTCGCGGATTGGGAGGACCTTGACGAGGTGGTCAGCGAGATCTACGTCGCGCGCCGCAAGGCGAAGGACCGCCCCGCTCCGGATCTGGGTTGAGCGGTGTACTGCTTCGACACCGATGTTCTGAGCGCGGTTTTGCGGCGTGATCCACCGTTGCACCTGATCCGGCGCCTGGCTCAAGTGCCTGCCGAGGAGCAGTTCACAACCTCGATCACCATGGGTGAGCTGCTGTACGGAGCGTCTAAGCGGGGCTCACCTGGGCTTCTGGAGCGGGTTCGCTTGGTCATCCTCCGCGCGGCCGCGGTGCTTCCCTTCGGCGATTCGGCAGCAGAGGTGTACGGGCCGTTGCGGGCGCGACTGGAATCGGAGGGCCATCGCCTGGATGAGCCCGACCTCCGGATCGCATCGATCGTCCTGTCCCGGGATCTGACTCTCGTCACGGGGAATGTCCGGCATTTCGCACGCGTACCCGACTTGAGAGTTGAGAACTGGCTCACGCCCGGGAGTGTCCGAGGATGACGTCGGAGCGCGTCGAGGCTGCGATCGAGGTGATTGCGCGCAAGGATCCGCAACTCGCGAGATGGGCCGAGAACGCTGCCGACGCCCTGACAGCCGGTGAAGGCGAGGAGCCGATCAGTCAGGCGGCCCTGCAGAGCTTCCTCTGGTACTACCTTCCGAAGAAGTGGGAAGAGGAAGCATGGTCACCTTTGGCAGAGGGCGCCGCTGTCCTCCTGGATGAACTCGGCCTCGAGCGCTACACGGCGAGCAGGCGCTCGGCCAGAACGCTCATCCGACCCGCCGGTTGAACGGTGGGAATGCCAGCTTGCGGCGCGGGCGCCAGGGTAGGCGCTCCGCCAAGTCGAGGACCTCGGCGAGCACTCTGGCGTTGCGCTCACGATCGATGTGGGGTGCCAAACGGAGCTCGAACCCGGCGGCTGCCAGAATCGAGGCGAGCGCCTCAGCGCCAGGCTGGCGATGCCGGCGCTCGTAGGCGTTCAGCACAGACCGGGGTATGTGTGCGTTGCGCGCGAGAGCGGCCTGGCTCAGTCCGGCGGCCCGCCGGGCTTGCAGCAACAGTCGTGAGGCGGTATCCACGGTTGGTATGTTAGCGTATCCGCTAACACATGCGCAAGGGTCCTTGTACCGCGCTGATGGGTACGGTTGGGGCGAAGGCCCCTGCCCGGCTGGCGATGGTCAGCGTAGGGGGCCGGACTGCAACCTCGACGATTCATCCGCGGCGCGTTCGACTCCTTGGGCGAGGCTTGGAGTCCACAAAGAGGTCCAGCACCTCACCGATGGTTCGTGCTCGGCTGATCTTGTCACGCAATGGAAGGTGGTCCTGGATGTGGTAGCGGTTGCGGCGACCGTCACGTTCCTTGACCAGGTAGCCCGCTTCGGTGAGGTCCGCGACGATGCCGTAGGCCGTGCGCTCGGTGACCTCGAGGGCGGCGGCGAGTTCGCGCAGCCGCGCGTCAGGGTGGTTCGCGATGTGCACCATCGCCCGAGCGTGATTCGTGAGGAAGCTCCAGTCGCCCATACCCACAATAGTAACTCAATTCTAGAAGGTCGTTGCTAGTTGTGTCGGACCGGTGTCGTTTTTCGTGAGCGAAAGGAAGCCCCCATGACAACCGCTCCCGGCAAGTCGGTGCGCCCAGAAGGCCAGCCATGATCGAGGCACGCGGACTCACGAAGCGGTACGGATCGACGCTGGCCGTCGACGAGCTTTCCTTCGAGGTCCTGCCCGGCCGGGTCACCGGATTTCTCGGTCCCAACGGCGCGGGCAAATCGACGACGCTGCGGATGGTCTTGGGGCTGGACGCCCCCATGAAGGGAACGGTGACCATCAGCGGTCGTCCGTACGCTTCCCTGCGCCGCCCACTCTTCGAGGTGGGGGCCATGCTGGAAGCCGCAGCGATCCACGAAGGGCGCTCTGCCTACAACCATCTGCGGTGCGTGGCGCAGAGCAACGGTATTGGGCGCCGCCGCGTCGAAGAGGTGCTCGGCATCGTCGGGCTGACCAGCATCGCCAAGAGGCGGGCAGGCCAGTTCTCCATGGGCATGCGCCAGCGCCTCGGCATCGGCGTCGCGCTCTTGGGGAACCCGGAGTTGTTGATCTTGGACGAGCCAGTAAACGGTCTCGATCCCGAGGGGATCGTGTGGATCCGCAACCTGATGCGTTCCCTGGCGGCCGAGGGACGGACCGTGTTCGTTTCCAGTCACCTGATGGCCGAGATGGCCCTGACCGCCGACCACGTCATTGTGATCGGCAGGGGTCGCCTGCTGGCCGAGTCCAGCGTCGAGGATCTCATTCACGGCAGCTCGGAGAACTTCGTTCGAGTCCGCTCCCTGCAAAACGACAGGCTGGCAACTCTCCTCAGCGCCCAAGGTGGCTCGAGCCATCCCGAGGCCGATGGCGCGCTCGCCGTCACCGGCATCTCGTCCTCGGCGATCGGAGACATTGCGGGAGCGCAGGGCATCGTCCTGCACGAGCTCTCTCCACAAGAAGCATCCTTGGAGGAGGCTTATTTGGACCTGACCCGCGACAGCGTCGAATACCGCGCGGGCGTGCCCGGTCCGCCAGCACCAGCAACGGCGGCGGCACCCACAGGGAAGGTGGTGTGACCATGTCTGTGACCCAGACACCCACTATGGGCGCAGCAGTGCGCGCGAAGCCCGCGGGGCGTATCGGCACCAACGTTCTGGCCTCGGAGTGGACCAAGATCCGTAGCGTCCGATCGACCTACTGGACGCTGTTCGCGGCCGCCGCAACCACGATCGGGCTGTCCGCAATCGTGTGTGCCGTCTACGTGGCGCAGTATGCCCACCTGACCCCGAAGAGCAAAGCCGGCTTCAACCCGGCATCGTTGAGCCTGACCGGGGCGATTCTGGCGCAGCTCGCCATCGCCGTCTTGGGCGTCCTGATCGTCACCAACGAGCATGACAGCGGCATGATTCGGACCACGTTCGCAGCAGTACCCCAACGCCTCACGGTCCTCGCCGCAAAGGCCGCAGTGTTCACTGCTGTGACCCTCGCCGTGACAACCACGGCCTGCTTCATCGCCTTCTTCACAGGCCAGGCGATTCTGTCGGCCAAAGGCATCGGCGTCGGCCTTGGTGCACCCGGTGCGCTGCGCACGGTCGTCGGCAGCGGTTTGTACCTCGCCGTTCTCGGCTTGCTCGCGCTCGGCATCGGCACGCTCATCCGCAAGACCGCAGGGGCCATTTCTGCCGTGGCCGGCATGATCTTCGTCCTGCCCATGCTCGTGAGCCTGCTGCCATCTTCCATGAACGTCATCCAGAAGTTCCTGCCGAGCAACGCGGGCCAAGCGATCATCAACAGCGGTCTTCCCAGCACCAGCGGCGTGGCCTCGTTGTCACCGTGGGTCGGCTTGGGTGTGTTCGGTCTGTACGCCATCGTCGCCTTGGGCGCCGCCGCATTCACCCTCGTGCGCCGCGACGCCTGAAAGGGACGCCTGGAGCGATCTCCCAGTCGATGGTCTGCCTCGCCGGCGGTTCCGGCGCAACCTCGCGGAGTATCTGGAGAAGGTCAAACTGCTGCCGTTGCGAGAAGCGATGTACGTCGAAGCTCCTGATGTCGACCCTTTCGGGTTTCTCGACGTCCACCGAACTGGGACGACTCCACCTTTGCGAAACCCGAGGAGGTTCATGCGTCGCATCTGGTAGCAGCTCTGGCTGGCGGCCTGGTAGTCTCTCGGCAGTCCGGATATCAGACCCTGCTCTGTGGAAGGGGGCCAGTCACCTCTCGTGTCATGCCCGCCGATCATCCTCCAGGGCTTGACCAAGCGCTTCGGCGACAAGGTTCTCGCGGTCAACGGACTTGACATGGTGGTGGAGGAGGGGCAGATCTTCGGCCTGCTCGGACCCAATGGTGCTGGCAAGACCACCACGCTGCGTATGCTGGTCGGGCTCGTCCACCCCACCTCCGGCACCGCTCGGCTGTTCGGAGATCTCGTGCATCCCGGGTCACCAGCCCTCCGCCGCGTCGGTACGCTGGTGGAGACCCCCGCGTTCGTGCCTCACCTGTCGGGGATCGCCAACCTTGAGTTGTTTTGCCGTGCAGGCGGACAGAAGATGGCGGCAGCGGATCTCGAGGGAGCGCTCGAAGTT
>JBBAAN010000030.1:0-23867 GCA_041658225.1 Actinomycetota bacterium | reverse complement strand
GGCGCCGGCCGAGCGCGTGCGAGTCCTTCGAGCAGCCAGGCGCGAAGAAACCGGCGCCTCTTCCTCGGGAGCCTTCTCGGCCTTGCCGGCCTTGCCGGCCTTGCCGGCCTTGCCGGCCTTGCCGGCCTTCTCGGCCTTCTCGGCCTTCTCGCCCTTCTCGGCCTTCGCCGTCTTGGCGGCAGGCCGGCGGGCCGCCGGTTTCCCGGTGGGGGACTTCTGGGAGGGGGGCCCAGAGATCTCCCCGCCCTCAATCACGACGGCTCCCCCTTCGCTCTCCGCCACGGCTTCCTCGCCTGCTTCCCGCGCGCGAGAGCGCCCCCGACCGCGAGAGCGACGCCGCCGCTTGGGCGCCCCCTCTCCAGCGGCCTCGGCCCCAACCTCGCCCGGCTCGCCCTCTTTGCCCACAGGGCCTTCGGCATCAACGGCAAGCCCCGCAGGGGCAGCCGCCCCGGCGGTCTCGTCCCCAACCACCGTGGCGCCTTCCTTGCCCGCCTCCTTGGCCGCGGTTGGTCGGGGGCGGCGCTTGCGAACCGGACGCGGCGCCGTTGAGACACGACTGCCCTCCGGCACGCCCTCAGCCACGCCGGCCGCATCTCCGACCGCCTCCGCGGGAGGCTCTGAAGACATCTCATCGAGGATCTCTGTTCCGCTACCGGCAGCCGCGCCGGGACGGCGACCGCGCCCCCGGCCTCCTCTATGGCGAGGCCTGGGTCTCGGGGCGGAGCCGCCTTCGGTGCCCCCGGCTTCGCCGGCCATCTCGGTGGGTACCGCCGTCTCGGTCGGCCCAGAGACGGCGTCCGGTGCCTGGGTCGTCGTCTTGGCCACGCCGGCCGGACGGCGGGCCGGACGCGGGCGCGCTTGCGCCTTCTCACGACTGCTCGCAGGTGACGGCGGGGTCTCCGCGCGCTCCTCGCCCGCGGCTTCGCCTGGGGAGGCCTCGGCTCCGGCGGTACCCCCCGCGGCGGGACGGCGACCTCGACCTCGACCTCGAGAGCCGCGGCGAGTCCGCTTCCTGGGGGTGCCGGGTGTGCCGCTCGGCGTGGAGTCACCCGACGGAGTGGCCTCGCCGGGTTGCCCGCCGGAGGTGGGCGCGGGTGGATTGGGAGTGGAAACGGCAGCAGCCGCCTCGACCCCTTCGGGGGTCATATCCATGAACTACCTTCTTCCAAGTCTGGTGACCGGCAGAGCCGGTCAAATCCTCGAGCGCCGCCTTCCCCGCGCGGCGAGGACTCTCTAGGAGCCCTGCGCAACTGGGAGACTCACCACACCGGACGCAGTGACCGGGCCCTGCGCGATCCGCCGGATGAGGCGGACCTCCAAGGGGCAACCGGTAAGCTGACCAATGGCGAGCAGGACATCGTCCGGACGCACGGCCGGTGTGAGGTGGCGCAACTCTGCCCTGAGTGTGACATACCCGGACTCATCCCGCCAAACATTCAGAGACAGAATCGCCGAGCGGATCTCCTGAGTGGAGGCGCCCCCGGGGCGACTGCGCTCGACCTTGAAGGAGTCCTTGGCGAGCAGCGCGACCACCCCCGACTCGATGGCGTCGGCCCCACGAGAAACCTCGACGACGACCTCGAAGACACTGCCCTGCAGAAGGGATCCCAGCTTCGGGCTCTCGCCCGGCACCTCAGCAGCCTCGAGAATCTCCAGCCCTTCCGGAAATGTGGCATTGAGGTCGGCCACCAGTTGCCCCGGCTCCATCGGCTCGGACAGGACTATCTCCAGGTACTCCGCCTCCGACTCGCAGCCCAAGGCCAGGGCCCCCCCAAAGCTTATCCGCGGATGCGGGTGAAACCCCTGAGTCAGAGCAAGAGGCACCCGAGCCCGGCGAAGCGAGCGCTCCAGGGTTCGAGCGAGGTCGTGGTGGGAGAGGTAGCGCGCCCTGCCCCGCTTGGCTAGGCGCAGCCTGATGCGCGGGCTACTCGACATCCCGGGCCCCACCTGTCTCCATGAGCGCCGTGGCTTGCCCCATCCCGATACGGGGGTCGCCAGCCACGGCCGGCCTCGCGCCAGGATCGGCGAGCAGATTGGCCAGCCCCAGCGCCGGACAGACCCCGCAGTCATAGCAGGGACTCCACCGGCAGTCTTCACGCACGCGTTCACTGCCGGCAGCCCGGTACTCCCGCCACATCCACTCCTTGTCCAGCCCGGCACTCAGGTGATCCCAAGCCAGCACCTCGTGCCGGTCTCGCTCCCGATGGCAGATCTCATCGAATCCGACACCGGCCTCTGCGCAGGCCCGCGCCCATCGCTCGCCCGAGAACTGCTCGCCCCAGCCGTCGAATCGCGCCCCCATCCGCCAGGCTCGAAGGATGACCTCTCCCACGCGCCGGTCACCGCGGGCCAGCAGTCCCTCGACGCGCACCTCTTCCGGTGGGCGCATCCTCAGCGCCACCGCCCGTTCCCGGCTCAACTGCTCGCGAAGCAGCCGCTGTTTGGCAGCCAGCTCCTCCGGGGTGTCCTGGCGAGCCCACTGAAACGGCGTGTGGGCTTTGGGAACGAAGCAGCCGACCGACAGGTTCAGCCGCACGTCGCGACGAACGGCGCGCCCCGCGGAGACCAGACGGCGCGTGAGATCGGCGATTGCCGCCACGTCGTCGAGGGTCTCGGTGGGCAAGCCGATCATGAAGTAGAGCTTGATCTGCCGCCATCCACGCCGGAAGGCGGCATCAACGGCTCCCAGCAGGTCGGCCTCGGAAATCGTCTTGTTGATCACCCGCCGCAGACGCTCGCTGCCGGCCTCCGGTGCGAGCGTCAAACCGGACCGACGGCCGCTGCGCGACATCTCCTCGGCCAGCTGTACGCTGAAGGCGTCCACACGAGTTGAGGGCAGCGACAAGGAGATGCCCCCGGACTCGCAGGCGTCGGCCACCTCGCGGGCAATAGTCAGGATCTGCGTGTGGTCGGCGCTGGAGAGCGACAGCAACCCGACCTCGGAGAAGCCGGTTGCCCCCAAGGCCCGCGCGACCATCTCCAGTACCCGCTCCCGGCTTCTCTCGCGAACGGGGCGAGTGGTCATCCCGGCCTGGCAGAAGCGGCAGGCTCGCGTGCATCCGCGGAAGATCTCGATCGCGACTCGCTCATGCACGGTCTCCGTGAGCGGAACGAGCGGGTGACGCGGGTAAGGCCAGGCCGACAGATCGGCCACCGCACGCTTGGTGACCCGATCGGGAGCCCCCGCCTCGCGAGGACCAATGCCCGCAAGGCGGCCGTCCTCGTGGTAGGAGGCTGCATAGAAGCGCGGAACGTACACCCCCGCCACCCCGGCCAGAGCGCGCAGCTTGCCCTCGCGGTCCAGCCCCCGCCGCTTCGCCTCCCGAAGAACATCCGTGATCTCGCCGACCGGCTCCTCCCCCTCGCCCAGCACCACGAAGTCGAGGAAGCGAGACATCGGCTCAGGGTTGAAAGCGACATGCCCTCCGGCCGCCACCAGCGGGTCGTCTTCGCCACGCTCGGCCGCCACCAGCGGAACCCCGGCGAGATCCAGACAGGTCAGCACGTTCGTGGCCGAAAGCTCGCTCGCCAGTGAGAACCCCATCACGTCGAAGGCGCGCGCCGGGCGGTGGGCGTCCACCGAGAAAAGAGGGATGTCTGCCTCGCGAAGGATCTCCTCCATGTCCGTCCACGGTGTGTAGGCGCGCTCGGCGAGTGCGTCGTCTCGCTCGTTGAGGATCTCGTAGAGGATCTGCAGGCCCTGGTTGGTTACGCCGACCTCGTAAACGTCGGGGAAGATCAACAGCCAGTGGACGTCAACTGCGGACCAGTCTTTGACGACCTGGTTCGCCTCTCCTCCAACGTAGCGCGCCGGCTTGCGAGCCTTGAGCAGAACCGGCTCCAGGCGCGGCCACAAGCTTTCCAAGACGATTCTCTTTCCGGAGGGGACCCGTACATGCGGGGGGTCCGACCTTCGCATGTTACCGCGGTGGCCGGATCATCGGACGTGCGGCCCAGCCGGCAAGCGATGGGCGTGCTCCTACGCGCTCCTAAAGGAAGCGGCGCATGTGCACGCTCTCGAGGAGCCCGATGGCAAGGAAGCTCTGCAGCAGCGAGCTTCCCCCATAGGACACGAACGGTAACGGGATGCCCGTGATCGGCATGATGCCCACGGTCATACCTATGTTCAGAAACATCTGGAAACCGAACATGGAGACCACGCCCGCCGCCAACAGCGTCCCGAAGGTATCTCGAGATAGGGTGGCGATTCGCATGCCCCGCCACATGATCAGGGCGAACAACCCCAGCAGAAGGAGTTCTCCGGCGAAGCCCCCCTCCTCCCCGATCACGGTGTTTATGAAGTCGGTGTGTTGCTCGGGCACGAAGTCCAGGTTGGTCTGCGTGCCGTTGAGGAATCCTCTGCCGGTGGGCCCTCCGGAGCCGATGGCGATGAGCGACTGACGGTAGTTGTAGCGCAGACTCTGGGCATCGGCGTTGGGATCGACGAACGCCGTCAGGCGGGCCTTCTGGTAGTCCTTGAGCAACCCCAGCTTCACGACGCCGAATATGCCCACCAGCACGATCGCGCAGATCACAAGCATGTAGCGGGCAGGCACCTTCGCGACCACGAGCACCGCCATGAGAACCGCCCCGAAGACCATGAGCGTGCCGAGGTCGGGCTGGAGATAGATCAGACCCATCGGCACGCCGGCCACCGCCAGGGCCAACAGGACATCTCTCACCCCGACGACGGCGCGTCGCTCAGAAAGCAAGGCGCACAAGGAGATCACGATAACGAGCTTGGCGTACTCCGAGGGCTGGATCTGATACGAACCGATGTTGATCCATCGCTGAGCCCCCATCGTTCGGGTTCCCAATGGTGAGAGCACCGCCAGCAACGCCAGGATCGTGAGACCGTAGATCGCCGGCGCATAGGCCCGAAGCCGGTGGTAGTCGAAGAGCATGACGACCGTCATTCCGATCAAACTCAAGACGGCCCACGAGATCTGCTTGCGAACGAACATCAGCTTGTCCATCCGCTCCAGGTCGAGTTTCGGGCTCGTGGCCGAGTAGATGGCGAGAAGCCCGAGCCCGAGCAAACCCAGCGCGGCAAATAACAGGGCGAGATCGATGTGGCGGATGGGCGCCTTCACGGAGCGCCAGCGCGAAGAGGCGCCCGAGTCCCCGGTCCGAAGCGAGCGTTCGGTCGCAGCGCTCAACGCTAGTCCCTCCCGCAGATGCCGCAACTGGCGACGTCGGTTGCCGTCAGGCCGAACAGCGACTGGTAGATGCGCCGGGCCACGGGCGCGGCCACCTCTCCGCCGTGGCCGGCCTCCTCGATCATGACGACGACCACATATGCGGGGTTGTCGGCCGGCGCATAGGAGGCGAACCACGCGAAAGGCGCGCGGCCCGCGATCTCCGCCGTACCGGTCTTGGACGCCACGGGGAAGCGATCGATGGGGAAGGAGTAGAAGGCCCCGCGAGCCGTCCCCGACACCGTCGCCGCCACAAGTCCCTCCTGGATGGCCTCGAGGCTGGGCGCATCGATGGGGAGCTTACCGGCAACCTGGGGGTTGGCCTTCTTCACCGTCTCCCCGGCCGGTGAGACGACCTTCATGCCCACGTACGGGCGATAAAGGGTCCCGCCGTTGGCGATGGCCGCGTAGCCCACCGCCATTTGCAAGGGAGAGACCTGCAGGTCCCCCTGGCCGATGGAGATGTTGAGGTTGTTTCCTCCCTGCCAGGCCATGGACTCACGGCACTTGCGCTGCGAGGCGGAGTCCTTGGCCTTGCACAGCGCCGTGCGGTCCCAGATCGCCCGCCGCCACGCGCGGTCCGGCACCAGTCCCTTCTGCTCGAAGGGCAGGTCGATACCGGTGCGCGTGCCGAAGCCGAAACCCCGGGCCATGGCTTGGATTTTCTCCTCGATCGGCTTCTTCGCTCGGTCCTGGGCCAACTCCCGGGACCAGAACCGGCTTCCGATCTCATAGAAGTAGGTGTCGCAGGATTGAGCAAGGGCCTCGGTCAGGCCCATGCTCCCGGAGTCGGTCTGCTTCCAGTTGCTGAAGGTCCGGCCGCCGAACTTGTAGGAGCCGGGGCAGGAAATGGGCATGGTGGGTGTGATGACCCCGGCGCTCAGGGCCGCCGCGGCCGTGATGGGCTTGAAGGTGGAACCCGGGGGATAGACGGACTGAATGGCCCGCCCGATCAGGGGACGCGCCGGGTCGTCCCGATAGGCGGCGTAGTCGGCCGGTAAGATACCGCCCACGAACTTCTCGGGGTCGTAGGCGGGTAGGCTCGCCAGGGCCAGAACCTCACCTGTGGTCGGATCCAGCACGACCGCCGCGCCCCCCGGAGCCGTGTAGTTGCCTCCGCGCTCGCGATCTCCCGACAAGCGCGCATTGGCCATCGCTTGGGCAAGGCTCTCCTCGGCCACTTGCTGAATGCCGGCATCGATGGTGAGCACCAGGTCGTTGCCGGCCACTTCCTCCTGCACGGTCACGGCCTCGCCGATCACCTCGCCACGGGCGTTCACCTGCTTGGAGACCAGCCCGGGAGTGCCCCGCAAGTCGGCTTCGTGTGTGAGTTCAACCCCCGCCTGGCCGGCCAGATCGCCCGCGCGGTACTTGGCATAGGCCGGGTCCTCGAGCTGGACTTCGGAGATCTCGTTGACGTAGCCGAGCAGGTGCGCCGCCGTCTGACCCATCACGTACTTGCGCAGCGGCAGCACCTCCGCGTCGATACCGGGGTACTCCTCCTTGTGCTCATTGAGGTAGAGGACCGTCTCCAGCGGAACGTCCTCCTTGACCGGCACCGGGTTGTAGGGTGAGACCTTGACCGACTTGAGCCTCCGATCCAGATCCGCACGCGGCATGCCCAACAGATCGGCCAGGCGCCCAAGCTCACCCTCGCGGTCGACCAGTTCCTGCGGGGACACCCTCACCGCCCAGGCCGGACGGTTCTTGACCAGTTCCTGGCCGTTGCGGTCCAGAATGCGCCCCCGCGGTGCATCGGTGGAGATCAGCCGCACGCGGTTCCGCTCCGAGAGCCGCGCGTAGTCGGAATCGGCCAGGACCTGCAGGAACCACAGCCGCGCCAGCAGGGTCACGAAGAATGAGGCAACCACGAGTGACACCAGCGAGATGCGGAATCTCCTTCCCGCCGACTCGGCCTCGGAGCCCGCGGGCGAGGCGTCGGACCAGCGGCGCATCACCATCCCTCGATCCTTTGCGGGCGCAGGCGCGAGGAAAGCTCGCGAACCAGGGGAAAGACGAAGGGAGTGAGCAGCATGTTGTAGGCAGAGCCGAGCAGTCCGGCCCGCAGCATGAAACCCGCCGGGGGCACGGGGACGTTCAGCATCGCCGCGAGGAAGCCGAAGCCGAGAAGTCCGGCGAGACTGGCGGCGAAGGTCAGAGCCATCGGCACCAGCGGGCTCGGCGTGACGAGGTAGGGCTTCAGGCTTCCCAGGCCGTAGCCCAGGCCACTTAGCACGATGGCGGAAAGGCCCACCGGCGTGCTGCCCAGCAGGTCGGAGGCCAGTCCTCCGGCGAAACCGAAAACGGCACCCGTGATCGGACCGTCGGTCAATGCCAGGGCCACAACGGCCAGCAACACCAACGACGGCTGGATCCCGCCAAAGCGCAGAGAGGAGAAGACGGTCGCCTGCACGAGCACACAGGTCGCGACCAGGATCCCGAGAACGGCAACGCGGCGGACCACCGCTATCCCTCCGGAGGCCCTGTGGCCTTGGCGGTGACCACGAGGACCTTGTCGATCGAGGAGAAGTCCACGTAGGGAGTCACGCGCACGCGCTTGGTCAGGGCGTTGCGCTCCCGGAAGACTTCGGTGACGGTACCCACGGGGATCCCCTCAGGGAAGATGCCTTTCTCGATCGCGGCCGTGACGACCGCGTCGCCCACGATGACCTCGGCTTCGGGGTCGAGCAGTTCGAAGGACAGCGACGAGGGGCCCCGCCCACTCAGTCGCCCGATCGCCGCCGAACGGGCCACGCGAGCCGTGGCGCCGCTGCCCGGGTCCACGATCAGCTTGACGACCGCGTAATTGGCGTTGGCCTCCACCACCTTGCCCACCAGGCCATCCTGGTTGATGACGGCCATGTCCGGCCCCACCCCGTCGGCCGTGCCGACGTTGATGGTGATTGCCCAGGAGTAGTTGGACGGCGCGGTACCCACCCGAGTGGCCGCTACGGTCTTGCACCGGCAGCGCTCATCTCGCATGCCGACCAGCCGGCGAAGCTCACCGTTCTCGCGCGCCAGATCGTCGTAGGTGTTGACGCGATCCTTCAGTTCGGCGACCTCGCGCTTGAGGCGACTGTTCTCGCCCCGTAGCGTGCCGACCTGGCCCAATCCGCTGAGGAAGTCCCCCACCGGGTGCACGATCCTGGAGACCCCTTCCTCCAGGGGCCCGAACACCGCGACGGCCGCCCTGCGAAGGTGGGCGATAGGGCCGCCCTGGCCCTGACGGAAGTCGAGGGTCACAACCGTGATCGACGCCACCAGAAGGAGGCCGAGTAGCAGTCGATTACGGCGCTTGCGGTTGTACATGGCCCCCGGTGCAATCGTGCCCGGCGCTGGGTGGCGAGACGGCGGAAGGGGCTAGTGGCGGGACGAGGTGATCAGCACTCGCCGCAGCGCCTCGAACTCCTCCAGACACTTCCCCGAGCCTATCGCCACACTGGCCAAAGGCTTCTCGGTAATGTGGATGGGCATGCCGGTCTCATGCTTGAGCCGCTCGTCGAGGCCCTTGAGCAGCGCCCCCCCGCCGGTCAGCATGATGCCTTTGTCCATGATGTCGGCGGCCAGCTCCGGAGGCGTCTTGTCGAGGGTGTTCTTCACCGCATCGACGATGGCATTCACCGGCTCCTCGATGGCCTTCCGAATCTCCTCCGAGGAAACGATGATCGTCTTGGGCAGCCCCGAAACCAGGTCGCGGCCGCGGATCTCGGCGTGAGGCTCGTCCGGTAGGGGGAACGCCGAGCCGATCGTCATCTTGATCTCCTCGGACGTGCGCTCCCCGATCATCAGGGAGTACTCCTTCTTGATGTAGTTGACGATCGACTCATCCAACTCGTCACCGGCCACCCGGATCGACTGGCTGGTGACGATGCCGCCGAGAGAGATCACGGCAACCTCGGTGGTGCCGCCCCCGATGTCCACGACCAGGTTGCCGGTGGGCTCATGGATGGGAAGCCCGGCGCCGATCGCGGCCGCCATGGGCTCCTCGATGATGAAGGCCCGGCGGGCACCCGCCTGGATTGTGGCCTCCTCGACTGCCCGCTGTTCGACCCCGGTGATGCCGGATGGAACGCAGACCACCACGCGCGGCTTTGCCAGGAAGCGCCGCCGGTGCACCTTCTGGATGAAGTAGCGCAGCATCTTCTCTGTCACGTCGAAGTCGGCGATGACACCGTCCTTCAAGGGCCGGATCGCCACGATGTGGCCGGGCGTGCGCCCGATCATGCGTTTGGCTTCCGATCCCACCGCCAGTATGGCGCCATTCTTGGTGTTGATCGCCACAACCGAAGGCTCGTCCAGGACGATGCCCCGGCCTCGCACGTAGACCAGCGTGTTGGCGGTCCCCAGGTCGACGGCCATGTCCCGACCGAGGAACTGGAACCAGTTGTCGAACATTCCCGCCACTCCTTTCACACGCCGCGATCCCTAACCCACCGGGAGTGCGCCTGTGCGCGAATCTTTTCGGACCCGGGATGGGCGCAAGCGCACAACCGGCCGCCAGGCCCAGAGCCTATGGATGGTAACACCCCGCCCAGGCCGAACCCAATCCCCGCTGGACCGCGAAGGCTACGCGGCACTGAGCGACGGACACCCGGCCGGCAGCATCCGGCGGGCTCGATCCGGGAGTACTGGTGTTAGGGCTTCAGGTTCGGGAAGAACAGGGCGATCTCGCGAGCCGCGCTCTCGGGGGAGTCCGACCCGTGGACTATGTTGAAGGTGACCTCGAGACCGTAGTCGCCGCGCAGGCTCCCGGGAGTGGCCTTGACCGGGTCGGTCACGCCCATCATGGTGCGCACGGCTTCGACGACACGCGGACCCTCCACCACCAGAGCCACCAGCGGACCGCCCGTGATGAACTCCACGAGGTCGCCGAAGAACGGCTTCTCGACGTGCTCGCGGTAGTGAGTCTTCGCCGTCTCCTCAGACAGGGTGAGCATCTCGAGGGCCACGATCTTCAGACCCCTGCGTTCGAGGCGCCCCAGCGCCTCACCGATCAGCCCACGGCGCACACCGTCGGGCTTGACCAGGACCAGGCTGCGTTCGGTCACGACATACTCCTTGAATTGAGTCGTTGCGGAGAGGGATCCGAAACCGGCCGAGCCTATGGGCGGCCGGGGATCAGGATCCCCCGAGCTTCCCCGACAGTATAGAGGGAGCCCGTCACCACCACGCCCGCTCCATATCCGGCTTCGGACGCGGCCGCTTCGAGAGCCGAGCCGATGCCCGGACAGGGCTCGGCGTCCAGGCCGGCGGCCCGGGCCTCAGAGACCATGCGCTCCACCGAGGCCGCACGCGGGCTCGCGCTCCTCGTGACGATCAGCCTGGAAACCAAGGGGCGCAAGGCCTCCAGGATCCCGGCGATGTCCTTGTCGCGCAGGCAGGCGAGCACGACCGTCCATTCCCTGACCGCGATGAACGCTTCCCGCAGGGCCCCCGCCAGCGTTCTCGCCCCATCGGGGTTGTGCGCCCCGTCCAGCACCACCAGGGGGTTGTGTCCGGCCACCTCGATCCGGCCGGGAGAGCGCACCTCGGCGAAACCATCGCGCACCCTCTCGGCGTCCAGAGCACGACCGCCCATGAACGCCTCCGCGGCCGCCAGCGCCAGTGCCGCGTTGCGCGCCTGGTGGCCACCGTGCAGCGGGAGGAACACCTCCTCGTAGGTGCCGGCCGCTTCCAAGGTCAGCATCTGGCCGCCGTGGGCGATCCGGCGGTCGGCCACGCGCAGGTCGCGCCCGGCCAGGAGCAGCCGCGCCTCCATCTCGCCGGCGCGATCATCGATCAGCGCCGCGACCTCCGGGGCCTGGTCCTCGCTCACGACGACCGAGCCCTGCTTGATTATGCCGGCCTTCTCGCGCGCTACTTCCAGGGGAGTGGACCCGAGCTCCGGGTGATCCAGTCCCACACGCGTGATCACGGCGACCTCGCCGTGGACAAGGTTGGTGGCGTCCCAGATCCCACCCATGCCCACTTCGAAGACGGCGGCGTCCACGAGCTCGTCGGCGAAGCGCACGAACGCCATGGCCGTGAGCGCCTCGAAGTAGGTGACGCGGTCGGAGTGCGCGGAGTCCACCAAGCGCAGGAAGGGGTCCAGGTAGGTGTATGTGTCGGCGAAGGACTCCTCGGAGATCGGCACACCCCGCACGGCGATCCGCTCGGTGACTTTCTGTAGGTGGGGCGAAGTGTAGGTGCCGGCGCGTACACCGTGGGCCTCCAGGAGCGCGGTGATCATCCGGGAGGTCGTGGTCTTGCCGTTGGTTCCGGTCACATGGACCGTCGGATAGGCACGCTGTGGATTGTCGAGCAACTCGGCGATGTGGCTGATGCGGGTGAGATCAGGCACCATCCTCGTGGGGACACGCCCCTCGATCTCCGCGAGAGCCTCCTCGAAATCCACGTCTATCCCAGCTCGTCAAGCTGCGAGCGCACCCGGGTCGCGGACTCGCGCAACTCCGCCAGCCTCACCTGCTGCTTGTCCACCACATCGGCCGGCGCCTTGGCCAGGAAGTCGGCGTTCGCGAGCTTGGCCTCGACACGCTCGGCTTCGGAAGCGAGCTTCGCCTCTTGCTTGGACAGGCGCGCCCGCTCGGCCTCCAGGTCCAGCAGGCCCTCCAGGGGCACATACAAATCGGCCACACTCACGACGATCTTCGCCTTGCCGGAACGGTCCGGCTCCCCCGGCTCGACCGAGGGATCGGTGCCGGTCAGCAGCACGACGGCCGCGCGTTCCCGCTCCAGCACCGCCGCCCGAGCCTCGGCTGTGGGATGAACCTGAACGGCGAACCTGGCCGAGGGCTTGATCTGGTGCTCGGCGCGGAAGCGGCGCAGAGCGGAGACGACTTCCTGGAGAACCGCCAGGTCGGACTCGGCTTCGGGATCGGCATCGCCCGGACGCGCTTCGGGCCAGGCCGCCACGCAGAGCGAGTCCTCACCCGTCAGGCGCGTCCAGATCTCCTCGGTCACAAACGGCATGATCGGGTGAAGCAAGCGCAGCAAGCGCTCGAAGGCGAAGGCCAGGACCTCGAGCGAGAGCACGGCGCGGGAACCGGGCGCCATTGCACGTGGGTTCGCGGCGCCCATCGCGGAGCCCGCGGTTCCCGCCTCCGAGGCCGCGCCTCCAACTCCTGATCCCGCGCCTTCCGCCTCGGAATCTGCCGCCCCCATGCTAGATACCGGCTCCAGCCCGGCCTTGGAAAGCTCGATCCCCCAGTCGCAAAGCTCGCCCCAGGCAAAGGCCTGCAGCCCACGCGCGACTTCGCCGATGTCGTAGGTCTCGTAGGCCTCGTCGACCGCGGCGCGAACACCCTCCAGTCGCGAGAGCAGCCATCGGTCGGCAAGCGTGAGCTTGGATGGCAGCGCCGGCAGGCCTTCGCCATCTCCGCCCAGCCGGCCGAGCAAGTAGCGTCCGGCGTTCCAGAGCTTGTTGGCGAAGTGGCGCGCGCCGTCGATCCACTCCTCGGCCAGCGCCACATCGTTGCCGGGCACCACCGCGCGGGCCAGCGCAAAGCGCAGCGCGTCGGCGCCGTAGGTATCGATCATCGCCAGGGGATCGACGACGTTGCCGAAGGACTTGGACATCTTCTTGCCCCGCCGGTCGCGCACCAGACCGTGGATGGCCACGTCGCCGAAGGGCACCTCGCCGGTGAAGTGCAGTCCCATCATGATCATGCGCGAAACCCAGAAGGTGATGATGTCGAAGCCGGTCACCAGCACCGAGGTCGGATACCAGAAGTCCAGCGCCTCGGTTCTCTCCGGCCAGCCCAGCGTGGAAAACGGCCAGAGCGCCGAGGAAAACCAGGTGTCCAAGACATCCGCGTCCTGGCGGAGGTCGGCCGAACCGCAAGTGGCACAGGCGGTCGGAGTCTCGCGCGCCACCGTGATGTGCTCCTCCGGGCAGTACCACGCCGGCACCCGGTGCCCCCACCAGATCTGGCGGGAAACACACCAGTCCCGCAGGTTCTCCATCCAGTCGAGGTAGGTGCGCGCCCAGCGCTCCGGGTGGAACTTGATGCGCCCATCTCGCACGGCCCGCATCGCCGGCTCCGCCAACGGGCCCACCTTCACGAACCATTGCAGGGACAGGAAGGGCTCGACCTCGGTGTGGCATCGGTAGCAGTGACCCACCGAGTGCGTGTACGGCTCGACCTTCTCGAGGAATCCCTCGCGCGCCAGCGCGCCCTTGACCGCTTCCCGTGCCGCGTAGCGGTCCAGGCCCCGGAAGACCTCCGGCACCGCGTCGGTCATATGGGCCTCGGAGTCGATGACCAGCAGCGGCTCCAGGCCGTGGCGCTGCCCGATTTCGAAGTCGGTGGGATCGTGGGCGGGCGTGACCTTGACCGCGCCGGTGCCGAACTCCATCTCCACCACGTCATCGGCCACCACCGGGATCGTGCGCCCGGCCAGCGGCAGGACCACCCGCTTGCCGACGGCGCCGGCATATCGCACGTCGCTCGGGTGAACCGCGACCGCCATGTCGCCCAGCATGGTCTCGGCGCGCGTGGTCGCCACGGTGATGTGGCCCGATCCGTCCTCGAACGGGTAGCGGATGTGGACGAGTTCCGCGCCGCGCCCTGAAGGTTTGCCGTCGGAGCCGATCGGCGCGGGACCGACCTCGTGGTGCTCGACTTCGATGTCCGAGAGAGCCGTAAGGCACCGAGGACACCAGTTGATGATGCGGTTGCCTCGGTAGAGCAGCCCTTCCTCGTACAGGCGCGCGAAGACCTCGCGCACGGCCTTCGAACATCCGTCGTCGAGGGTGAAGCGCAGGCGCTCCCAGTCCACGGAGTCACCCAGCCGGCGCATCTGACCGAGGATGCGTCCGCCATAGGCGTCCTTCCATTCCCACACTCTCTCCACGAACGCCTCGCGTCCGAGGTCGTATCGGGTCTGTCCCTTCCTGGCGATCTCCCGCTCGACCACGTTCTGCGTGGCGATTCCGGCGTGGTCGGTGCCGGGAAGCCACAGCGCCGCCCAGCCCTGCATGCGCCGGCGGCGCATGACGAGATCCTGGAAGGTGTGGTCGAGAGCATGGCCGATGTGAAGAACACCCGTGACGTTGGGCGGAGGGATCACGATGCAGAACGGCCGGCCACGGCCGGCCTCGGGATGGAAGTAGCCCGCTTGGACCCAGCGTTCGTAGCGGGCCTCCTCCACCTCGGAGGGCTCGTAGGCCTTGGGCAGTTCCTCGGGCACGGGACCTTCCCCTTCCTCTAAGAGAAAACGACTCCGTAAATCACGGAGTCGTTTCGGTCATACGGCAGGCGCGCCGCTACCCGGGCCTTCGACTCCGGGCCCGCGGGCGAGGTACTCGAGATGGGCAGACGGACACAACATCCTCCCCTGCAACAGGCTTGGATCATACCACCGCCACGCTCTCGGACTACCCCGGCACCCCTTGATCGTCACGGCGTCGGCAGTCCCGGCGACCCATGACCCTCAAGGCCTCCAGAGCCCGCGCGCAAGGATCTCGTGGATCACCCAGGCAACCAGGGCCACTCCCCCGGCGATCATCGCCGCGACCAGCGTGGCCGTGGGAGCCAGACGGACCATGGCTCTGTTGGCGGCGAAGTCCTCCCGCTCTGCGCGCTCGGCCGCCTCCTCTATCTCGTCCTCATCGAGGGCAACGTCCGGCTCCTCGAAGTCCTCGGCTGTGGGTGTCCAACCGCGTTGGGCCTCGTCGAGACCGGCATTCATCTCGCAGGTTTCCGCCTCAACGGCCTCGCGGTTCTCCCCCTCATAGTCGAGGAGTTCGGATTCGTCGTCCGTGCCCCGGCGCTCCAACGCTTGACGTGCAACACCTTCGTCGTAGAGCGCCATAAGCCGCCGCGCCCGAGCCACATACTCCGCCGGCACCAGCAACTGGACCCGCCCCATCTCCCCGAACGTCAGGCCGTAGGGGTTGTTCCAGATGTTCCCCTTGGGAAGGCAGGGGATCCCGTCCGCTTCGAGACGGCCCACCAGAGACACCGCCTCTTGAGGCGGTAGACTCACGAGCACCTTCAGCTCGCGCGGATCGCGAGGCCCACCCGGGCCTCGCGGAGGACGGTCAGAGGAAGACGCGCTCATTTGCCATCATTGTTCCACCCGCGTCTCGGGGAGGAGAGCGCGAGCGAAGCGCTCGAGGATGCGAGGGTGCTCGAATGACGCTGTGCTTGCGGGGTGAGTGCTAGGCGGAGCGCTCCTTGCGCACCCGGGTCCGCGGCTCCTCCGCCTGGCGATCCCGGGGCACGAGCGTCGGATTCACTCCTCTGAGCACCACATCGGCAGTCACCCGGCAGGAGCGCACGTCGCTGCGAGAGGGCAGCTCGTACATCACGTTGAGCAGCACCTCCTCGAGTATGGCGCGCAGGCCGCGAGCGCCGTTGCCCCGCAGGACCGACTGGCTGGCAATCGCCTCCAGAGCATCCGGAGTGAACTCCAGACCGACCGAGTCGAAGTCGAAGAACTTCTTGTACTGCTTGACCAGCGCGTTCTTCGGCTCGGTCAGTATGCGCACCAGGGCTTCGCGGTCCAGGTTGTGCACGTGGCTCACGACCGGCAGGCGTCCAACGAACTCGGGGATCAGCCCGTACTTGATCAAGTCTTCGGGCTGCGCCTGGGAGAGGATCTCCCCCAGATCCTTGTCCTCGTAGCGGCGGACGTCGGCGCCGAAGCCCATGCCTTTGCGACCGATACGCCCCTCCACGATCTTCTCCAGACCCCCAAACGCCCCGCCGCAGATGAACAGGACGTTGGTGGTGTCGATCTGGATGAACTCCTGGTGGGGGTGCTTGCGCCCGCCCTGCGGCGGAACGGAGGCCGTGGTGCCTTCGAGGATCTTCAGCAGCGCCTGCTGCACACCCTCGCCGGAGACGTCCCGCGTGATCGAGGGGTTCTCCGACTTGCGTGCGATCTTGTCGACCTCGTCGATATAGATGATCCCGGTCTCGGCCTTCTTCACGTCGTAGTCGGCCGCCTGGATCAGCTTGAGCAAGATGTTCTCGACGTCCTCGCCAACGTATCCGGCCTCGGTCAACGCGGTGGCGTCGGCAATGGCGAAGGGCACATTGAGCATCTTCGCCAGGGTCTGCGCCAGCAGCGTCTTGCCGCAGCCGGTCGGACCCAGAAGAAGGATGTTGGACTTGGCCAGCTCGACTTCGCTGCCGGCCGAGGTGCCGAGCTGAATGCGCTTGTAGTGGTTGTATACGGCGACCGACAGGACTTTCTTTGCTTTCTCCTGCCCGATCACGTAGTCGTTGAGGAAGCCGTAGATCTCGGCCGGCTTGGGAAGCTCCTCGAGCTTCATCTCGGAGGTGTCGGAGAACTCCTCCTCCATGATCTCGTTGCACAGATCGATGCACTCATCGCAGATGTAGACCCCGGGACCCGCAATGAGCTTCTTCACCTGCTTCTGGCTCTTTCCGCAGAAAGAGCACTTGAGCAGGTCCCCCCCCTCACCGAACTTGGCCATCTACTAAGCCTCCTGAGTCCCGCGTTTCCGGAGGACCAAGACTGCACCTCTGCCGCCCATGATGGGGCGAGAAGAGGGGAACTGGCAAAACGCCTGCCGCCCCGGCGGGATGGTGCCCCTACTCACCCCCCGTCGGCCGCCTCAGGAAGCCGCGAGAGCCACAGCCTTCCGCGTGCTGAAGATCTCATCGATGATACCGTACTCCTTGGCCTGTTCGGCGGTCATGACGAGGTCCCGATCGGTGTCCCGGCGAACCTTCTCGACGTCCTGTCCGGTGTGCTTGGCGATCACCTCGTCGAGAAGTTGACGCATCCGGATGATCTCTCTGGCCTGGATCTCGATGTCCACCGACTGGCCGCCGGCCTCGCCGGAAGGTTGGTGTATGAGCACCCGGGAGTGAGGCAGCCCGAAGCGCTTTCCCTTGGCTCCGGCCGCCAGCAGCACCGCCGCGGCCGAGGCCGCCTGTCCCATGCAGATCGTGGAGACGTCGGGCTTGACGTACTGCATGGTGTCGTAGATGGCCAGCAGCGCGGTGATCGACCCGCCCGGTGAGTTGATGTAGAGGTGGATGTCCTTGTCGGGGTCCTCGCTCTCCAGGTGCAGGAGCTGGGCCATCACCAGGTTGGCGACGGTGTCGTCGATCGGCGTGCCCAGGAAGACGATCCGCTCCTTGAGCAACCGGGAGTAGATGTCGAAGGACCGCTCGCCGCGGCTGGTCTGCTCCACGACGACGGGTACCAAGTAGTTATGCATCTGCCCGCTCCTTGAGGCGCTACCCCGGCCGGCCCATACGTTGGATGGGCACCACCCCTGAGTGTAGTCCGCCCGTTCGCGCCCTAGGTCTTCTGACCCTCGGGCTCCTTGACGTTGGCCCGCTCGACGAGAAGGTCCAAAGCCTTGGTCCGTATGATATCAGCCTGAAGGATCCCGATTCCCCCGGCCTTGGCCAGGCTCGCGCGCAGATCGGCGGCCGTGCGCCCACCCGACCGCGAGGCCTGCCGCTCAAGCTCCGCATCCATGTCCTGATCGGTCACTTCGATGCTCTCGGTCTTGGCCACGACATCCAGAACGAGCTGGGCCTTGACCGAGTACTCGGCCTGCGAACGAAGGTCGTCCTGGATCTTCTCATGGGTGGTCTGGGCGCGCTCGAGGTAGGCCTCGAACGGCATGCCCAGCCGCTGAAGCCGATCGCCCAACCGGTCGGCGCGGAAGCGAAGCTCGCTCAGCACCATCGCCTCCGGCAGGGGAACCTGCGCGCGCTCCAGCAGCGCGTCCAGCACCTTGCCCCGCACCGCCGCCGTGGCCTCGGCCTGTTTCATCATGCCCACTCGCGAGCGGATCTCCTCGCGAAGCTCGACCAGAGTCTCGAACTCGCTCGACTGCTTGGCGAACTCGTCGTCGAGGTCGGGAAGCGCCTTGGCCTTGGCTTCCTTCACGAGGACATGGAAGGTGATCTCCTGACCGGCCAGGGGTCCACCCGCCGTCTCGGGCAAGGTCGCGTTGAACTTCAGGATGTCGCCCTTGCGCTTGCCGGCAAGCTCGGCGTCTAGCTCGGGAACGATCTGGCCCGACCCGACTTCGTAGAGGTAGTCGGGGGCGTTGATGTCCTCGGCCTGCTCGGCGTTGCGGTAGCCGCGGATGTCGATCTGGGCGTAGTCGCCTTCGGCCAGCGGGCGAGAGATCACCTCGAGTTGAGCGAAGGCATCACGAAGCCGGCCAAGCTGCTCGTCGACTTCCCCATCGCTCACTGTGGCGTCGGGGGCCTCAACCTCCAGCCCGGCATACTCGGGAAGGTCGATCTCGGGCTTGACCTCAACGGTGGCGTCGAACTTCAGCGGCTCACCGTCGGCGACCTCGCCCAACTCGAACTTCGGGCGGCCGACCGGTTCGAGCTTCTTCTCGCGCACGGCCTCGAGGAAGAAGGCCGGGACCGCTTCCTCGACGGCCTCACCGAGGACGTACATCCGGCCCACACGCGCGTCGAGGATGGCCGGGGGCACATGGCCCTTACGGAACCCGGGGATGCGAACTTCCTTGGCCACCTTGCGATAGGCGGATTCGATCGCGGGGGCCAAGTCCTCGAATGGGACTTCGACCGAAAGCTTCACGGTCGTCTGGTCTACGAGCTGTATGGTCGTCTTCAAACGCATCCTCCGGGAACTTGCGGGCAAGGGCGTCATTATAGACGGGCGAGGCGCCGGGCACCCGACGGGGTGGGTCGCCCGACTGCTCAGGCGGGCCTCGACGGTAGAATGTCCGCGCGGGACGTAGCGCAGCTTGGTAGCGCACCGCCTTTGGGTGGCGGGGGTCGTCGGTTCAAATCCGACCGTCCCGACGAGTACCATGTGTTCTTGCACGCGGGTGTAGCTCAAAGGCAGAGCTCCAGCCTTCCAAGCTGGTGGTGCGGGTTCGATTCCCGTCACCCGCTCTCCCGAGGCCCGGCACGTCCGGGCCTCGTCTTGTCGCCCAGGTCTCCGCCTCTCCTGCCGAGACGCGGCTCACTCCAGAAATCCCTTCGAAATCGCGCATTCCGGACGGTATCCAGGTGATAGACTCCGCCTGATCGCAGCCCCGCGCTGTGGTGTGTCCGGATGTTGCGTGGAAAGGGGACCGACCCGGTGGGTTCGAGAGCAGTCCGAATCCTGGTCGTGGCGGTGGTCTTGCTACTGGCAGCCGGAGTCGCCTCCGCCGTCGTAAAGAGCGGCAGGGAGAAAGTGCCGACCGCGGCCGGGACTCCCAGCGAAACACCGCTTGTCGTTGTCTCCGAGAGCCCGAGCCTTTCACCGTCGGTTACGCCAGAGCCCACCGTCGCGGCGGAAGACACGGGCACTCCCGCAACCCCAGAGGCTTCGCCGTCGGCCACCGCTCCACCAACAGCGCACACCGGCGGATCGAACGCCTTGCTCCTGCTCGGCCTCACGGCCGTCTTCGCGGCACTCGGCTTGAGACGCTTGCGCGCCAAGGCTTCCAGCGCGGGCTAGTCGTTGCCGGTCTCGCGACAGTCGCCTACACTTGGCCCGCAGTCCAGGCGCCCGTAGCTCAGAGGACAGAGCAGCGGACTTCTAATCCGCCGGTCGCAGGTTCGATTCCTGCCGGGCGCGCCAGAGCCTTGACCGGGCAAAGCATTCGCGATCGTGAGGCCACGGCCACCGAGCCCGCACCTCACATGGTTCCACCCGTTCAACCGTCGGCAACCCGTTCAGAGCACGGCCAAACGAGACGGCCCGCTTGACGCCGGAAGACTCCGCCGGCACCGCGATGCAGCGCCTCTCAGCCGAGCGACAGGCCGTCGTGGATGCGCTTGGCCTCGGACTCCATCTCGTCGAGGATGGCTCTCACGGGCTTGACGTCGTGGATCAGTCCGACCCCCTGTGAGCACGAGACCGTGCCGACCTCGATATCCCCCGTCTCGTACATCTGCCGCGCCGCCTTGCCCGAGACAAACGGGTAGATCTCCTCGATGCTGCCGCCCCGCGCCTCGATCTCCGCGGTCTTCTTGGCCGGGGTGTTCATCCACACTCGGTGAGCAAATCCCACGGAACGCATGACCACGTCGGTGTCGAGCTCCGTCGCTCCGAGCAGCGCCTCCTTGACCTTCAGATGAAGCGGGCACTCCTCGGAGAGCATCAGGCGCGTTCCCACGATCACCCCGGCCGCGCCGAGCGAGAGAACGGCCAGCATCGTGCGCCCGTCCACCACACCGCCGCCGCCGACCACCGGGATCTTCAGCGCGTCCACCGTCGAGGGCACCAAGATCAGGGTCGCGACGTTCAGGTTGCCGGTGGCGCCGCCGTTCTCGTAGCCGACCACCGTCACGGCGTCGGCACCCATGGACTCCGCTTTCTTCGCATAGCGCACGCCCACGCACTTGTGCATCCAGGTGAGGCCGCGCTCCTTGATCTGGGCAGCCAGATCCTCCGGCGGGGTAAAACCGGAGGTCTCGATGACCCGCACGCCCTCCTCCACTGAGATGTCCAAGTACTGAAGGTTGTCGAGCTTCTCCATCATCGGGAAGAGGTTGATGTTGACGCCGAACGGCTTACTGGTGCGCTCCTTCACCGCGCGCACCGCAGCGCGGAAGTCGTCGTAGGACTTCGGGAACATGGCCGAGGCCAGGATGCCCAGGGCCCCCGCCTCGCTTATCGCCGCCACGAACTCCGGCGTGGACAGGTCCATCATGGTCCCGCCGATGATGGGGCGCTCGATCCCCAGCATCTCCGTCAGCTTGGTCTTGAACATGAATCCCCCTTCGCGATCGACGTGGCTTCTCGCGGTGCTGCCGCCCTTGGATCCAGCCGACTCGAAGCAGGGGCGGCGCGGTTCCGTCGGTATGCTATCTTTTCGGGTGGCGCGCCAGACAATCCGACTGCCTGCCAATCGAGTCGGCAGGGCGGCGCGGCCGGACCGAGAACGGGTTCGCCTCTTCCATCGGACGGTCGCAGGGCCCAAGCTGGGCGTGCCGAAAGAACCTTGGTGGCCGTAGCTCAAGTGGTTAGAGCATCAGGTTGTGGTCCTGAGGGCTGGGGGTTCGAGTCCCCTCGGTCACCCTAGGCGGCTCCTCACGAGGAGCCGCCGCACGTGTGCCTCCGCCCTTCGCGGCGGCGCTCGTTGGGCGCAATGGGTCGTGGTACACTCCCGTTCGCCTCAAGGGCCGCTAGCTCAGCTGGTTAGAGCACCTGACTCTTAATCAGGGTGTCCGGGGTTCGAGTCCCTGGCGGCCCACCAGAGCTGTCGGAGTGCACATCCCGCCGCACGATCGGTCGGGATGCCACCCGAGCTGTTGTCCCCAATTCGTCTTCCCCTCCCCGGTCATCTCGGCTACCCCGGTAGCCTTTCGGGCATCCCCTCTTGTTCGGGTTGGGATATCCGGATATCTTGAGGACATGGGGAAGATCGTGAAGGTTCTGGTCTCGATAGATGACAGGCTCCTCGTCCGCGTCGACAAGGCCGCGCGCGAGGCGGGCATGTCTCGCAGTGCCTTCCTGGCCAGAGCGGCGGCACGTGAGGTCGTGCCCAAGTACGGTCCTGGGCGAGACCCGCGCGTCCGGCGGGCAATGGCCGAGATTCGGAAGCTCGCCGCCACTCATGGCGCCTCCGGGGATGTCACAGCGATGATCCGCGAGATGAGGGACTCTCGGTGATCGAGCTGGGCGTGGATGCCTCGGTCGTACTCAAGTGGATACAGCCGGCCAGGGAACGATACTCGTCCGAAGCCGAGTCTCTCTGGAGCGCGTACGAGGAAGGTCGCGCAGCGTTCGTCGCTCCCCCATTACTGTTTCTTGAGGTCATGAACGTAGCCGCAAGGGGCTGGAAATGGGCCGAGCCAACCCTTCTTGACTTGGCCGAGAGGCTGCAGGCTTTCCGCATCGAGGTCGTCGAGCCCGCATTGCCGTCAGTTGCGTCCTGGGCAGCCAGAGGCCTCACCGCCTACGACGCCGCATACGTGGCTCTGGCGGCGGACAGGGGGGTCCCGCTGGTCACCGATGACCGCGAGATCCTCGAGGTGGCGCCCGAAGTGGCCCGGCCGCTCACCGGGTTCCACCTGTAACCCTCACATCCAACCAAGCGGTTCGATTCCGGCAGGTCAACCCGGCCTTGCCCGCCCGCCGGGAGAGGCGCACGCTCGCATGCAGCCTGGCAGTCTGACTCCCACACACCGACCCAGGAGACGTCATCGGGACTGACGCTCCAACTGCGAGCACCCCTGCGGTATCCTCGTCGCGCGCCGGCCCGCGGGCGGGCGGAAACCAGCGAGAGTGGCGGAATTGGCAGACGCGTCGGGTTTAGGTCCCGGTGCCGAAAGGCGTAGGGGTTCGAGTCCCCTCTCTCGCACACATGCTCTGACCTGCGGTTTCGAGCGCAGGTGCCGCTGGTGGCTCTGACAGATATGGCAGGGCTGGCAATTCCCTCTCCGTTCTTCTAACGGGACTCACTCACCGAGGATGAGCTTCGCCACCGTGACGGCGGCAGGAGAGCGGGGGCCAGCCATGACGCGCTCTCGCCAAGCCCGCCGGCGCGCCAACCGCGCGGAGGTCAAGGCCGTACTTGCCCAGGCGGCAGTCTGCAAGCCGCGGCTCGTGGCGATGTCAGGAGGTAACGACATGGTGCGTGCCGGACCTGCCCTCTGGCTTCTGCCGACCCTGCGCGAGACAGACGGGCCGGAGTTGACCAATGCGCTTGCTGTCCGCTGGCAGGCCAACCTGATCGGCCGTTGTCGGTGCGGGGCTATCGCGAATGTCGCTCAGGACGCGGATGGCATGTTCCATGCGACGTGGCTTCACGAGGCCGACTGCCCGGCCAGTGACGAGGCGTTGGCCGAACTGCTTGAGAAGACAGGTCGAAAATGACTGGCATCCCTGGCGGTCGGTGCGGACATTGCCAGGGTGCGGTCACAACTTCAACTGTGCGGGGGCTCAAGCATCTTGAGGAACTCGGCTTCGCCGATCACCTCAATGTCGTGCCCCGCGTCAACAAGAGACTCAGCCTTCCTCAACTTCGCGCTCTTTGTCTCGCCTCGGAGTCGTCGCAGATCCTGTTGTCCGATGACCAATAGTTACGCGGCGACGAAGTGGGGAGATATCGTCAAGAGTTGTGGATCGGGCCTGCGTGATCACGCGGCGTTCTCTCCCTTGTTCCGCTCGATGAGCTTGCCGTCTTCGAACTTCGCCCCTGCCCGCACGAGTGCCACGAGATGAGGCGCGTTGACCTTGCGCCATCTCCCTTCCGCTGCCTCGATCAACTTGAACACCATCGCCATCCCCGCATCGCGCGAGCCCGGCCCTTTGGTGACGTTGGTGCGCGCGCGTACCGGCGCGAACGTCGACTCGATCGCGTTGGACGTGCGCAAGTGCAGCCAATGCTCGGCGGGGAAGTCGTAGAACGCGAGCAGGACCTCGCGATCCTTTGTGAGCTTCGCGACGGCCTTGGGCCACTTCGCGAAGTCGTCGATGAACCGGTCCAACGCCTTGCCCGCCTCGGCTTTGTTCTCCGCGTCCCAGATCTCGCGCAGCGCACGCGTTGCCTGCGCCTGCATCGACTTGGGCAGCGCGTCGAGCGTGTTCGCTGCTTTGTGCACCTTATGTAGAACTCCGCATAAGTTCCATTATGTGGAGTCCCGGATTATGTGGAGGAGGGCCAAGAACGCCCTATCCCGGGCGGACGTCTCGCGACGGAAGTCCGCATAATCAGAGGCTCTCCAGGAAAGCGAGAAGCGCGTCGGAAGG
>JBBAAN010000029.1:0-24919 GCA_041658225.1 Actinomycetota bacterium | reverse complement strand
CGCCCGTCACGAGTATCTAGTGTAGTGCGTCCGAATTCGCTGTACACATCGAGGGCGCGGGTGCGCTCGAAGCGCGAGGCGCGAGGAGGGCGCATACCTGTAGGTATGCAACCGACGAGCAACGCCGCGATTCGGGATGCGGACGCGACCGAATGTAGGGGAACGTCGGACGCACTACACTACGGGGTCGGGGCGGGGGACCCGGGGATCGACGCGAGGGGCCGGATTGATACCCGGCTCGCGGCTCGCGCGTGGGCAACCGGAAGGAACCGGAAGGAAGATCGGCGTGCGCAGCCGATTGTGGGGGTCGGCGCAAGGTCGCGCCGGGAGGTGAGCAGATGGATTTCGTGCCGCACACCACATCGGAACGCGACCACATGCTGGGCGCGGTCGGCTTGCGGGATCCGCAGGAGCTATTCGATTCGATCCCGCGATCTCTGCGCGCGAGCGGGCTGGGCGCCATCCCCCCGGGACGTTCAGAGGACGAGGTGCTCTCGGCAATTGGGGAGTTGGCCGGGCACAACCGCACCTGTGACGATCTGGTCTGTTTCCTCGGGGCGGGCTGCTACGACCACTACGTTCCCTCTGTGGTTTGGGCGTTGGCCGGCCGCGCCGAGTTCGCCACCTCCTACACCCCCTACCAGCCCGAGCTTTCCCAGGGTGTCCTGCAGGCCACTTTCGAGTACCAGTCCCTCATGTGCGAGATCACCGGCCTGGAGGCATCCAACGCCAGCATGTACGACGGTGCCTCGGCGGCTGCCGAGGCAGTGACCATGGCAGTGGAGGCGACGGGGCGAATGGGTGTCGCGGTCGCCTGCAACGTCTCGCCGCGGATGGGAGCGGTGCTCAGGACCTACGGCAGGGCGCGCGGGTGGCGATTCGTCGATGTGCCGACGCCGGACGGAGTGATGACCACCCAGCACGCACAGGACTGCCTGGGGGAGTCGGTGGCTGCTCTGGTGGTCTCCCAGCCGAGCTTCTACGGCACGATCGAGGATCCGGGGCCGCTGGCCGAGGCGGCCCATCGGGCCGGCGCCTGGCTGGTGGCCAGCTTCGACCCCATCGCGGCCGGAGTGCTGGAACCTCCCGGCAGACTGGGGGCGGACGTCGTGGTGGGGGAGGGACAGGCGCTCGGAAGCCACATGAGCTTCGGCGGCCCGGCATTCGGTTTCCTGGCATGCCGGATGGAGGCCGTTCGCCGGATGCCGGGCAGAGTCGTGGGCGAGACGCTGGACGTCAACGGGCGCCGGGCCTTCGTGCTGACCCTTCAGGCGCGCGAGCAGCACATACGCCGCGAGAAGGCCGGGTCCAACATCTGCAGCAACCAGGCCCTGAACGCGATCGCCGGAGCCATCTACCTGACCTGGCTTGGACCACGGGGGCTGGAGGAGATGGCCCGCATGTGCGTGCTCAAGGCCAAGTACGCGGCCGATCGGCTGACCGAAGTCAAAGGGGTGCGGCTGGCACACCCGAGAGCGGGGCACTTCAAGGAGTTCCTCCTGCGGTTGCCGGCCGACACAACGAAGGTGACGGAAGGCCTGGCACACAGGGGTTTCCTTGGTGGGCTGCCCGTGGGGGAGGACGGACTCCTGGTGGCGGTGACCGAACGGCGCACCAGGGGACAGATAGACGCTTTCGCCCATGCTTTGGGCGAGGTCCTGGGGGAGGTGAGCTGAGATGGCTGCGGAGCCGTTGATCTTCGAGCGCAGTGTCCCCGGGCGGCGGGCCTTCAGCTTGCCGGCGCTGGACGTTCCGGATGCCCCTCTGGGAGAGCTCGTGCCGGAGGGCGCTCGCCGAGTGGGGCCGATCGGCCTTCCGGAGGTCAGCGAGAGGGACCTAGTACAACACTTCACGCGCCTCTCCCAGCGCAACTTCGCGGTGGACCTCGGTTTCTACCCGCTTGGATCGTGCACCATGAAGTACAACCCCAAGGTTGCCGATGTGGCTGCGGCCACTGCGGGCCTGCGGCGTATCCACCCCCTTCAACCTGTCGAGCAGGTTCAGGGTGCCCTCGAGCTCCTGTGGAGGATGGAACGGGTTCTATGCGACTTGACCGGGATGAGCGCGGTCAGCTTTCAGCCGGCTGCGGGGGCCCACGGTGAGTTGGCCGGGCTGCTGATGATCCGGGCTTACCACGCCTCGCGAGGTGAGGACTCCCGGCGCACGGTGCTGATACCGGACTCCGCCCATGGCACGAACCCCGCGTCGGTGAGGGGGGCGGGCTTCCACGCAACCACGGTGCGTTCGAACGACCGGGGACTCGTCGACCTGGGGTCTCTGCGCGGGGCGCTGGGAGACGATGTCGCGGGGTTGATGCTGACCAACCCGAACACCCTGGGGCTCTTCGAGGCCGAGGTGGCCGAGATCGCTCGCTTGGTCCACGAGGCCGGGGGGCTCCTCTACTACGACGGGGCCAACTTCAACGCCATCCTGGGCAAGGTCCGACCGTTCGACATGGGCTTCGACGTCGTTCATCTCAACCTGCACAAGACATTTGGGACCCCTCACGGCGGCGGGGGACCCGGGGCGGGACCGGTTGCGGTGTCCGAGCGGCTGGCCGCGTTCCTGCCCAGCCCCGTGGTGATCAACGAAGGCGGGCGCTTTCGATGGGACGTGGATCGCCCCCTTTCCATCGGTCCGATGCACGGTTTTCATGGCAACTTCGGGGTAGTCGTACGTGCGTTCGCCTATGTGCTGGCGTTGGGGGCTGAAGGGCTCGAGCGCGTGGCCGAGAACGCGGTCCTCAATGCGAACTACCTATTGACCCGGTTGCGAGAGGCCTACGACGTGCCGTTCGACGGTCGGTGCATGCACGAGTTCGTGCTATCCGCGCGCAACTTCAAGCAGGATGGCATTCGAGCCATGGACGTCGCTAAGGCTCTGATCGACCGGGGCTTCCATCCGCCGACCGTGTACTTCCCACTGGTCGTGGAAGAGGCGCTGATGATCGAGCCAACCGAGACGGAGGCGCTGGACACGCTCGATGCATTCGCGGACGCCATGCTGGAGATCGCCGATTTGGCGCGCCGAGACCCGGAGGCGCTGAGGCGGGCTCCGACGACGACTGTCGTGGGGCGCGTGGACGAGACCAGGGCGGCGCGGCAGTTCAGGGGCCGCTGGACGCCCGAGGCCGTCTGAGGGGAGCCGGGGGGGGCGGCAGAAGGACCCAAGGTCTGGGCGAATTCCCATAGGTTAACGTAACGTCTCTTATGGGGCTTTCGTGAGAGGGCCCGAGAGAGATGGAGACAGGCTAGGCGGCTCTCCTCCCAAGACGCTTCAGCGCCGTCAACGCCGTGAGTGTCAGCAGAACGCCGAGCGCGGTCACGCCGGGTGCGCCCGTGGCCGGGAGACCCCGGGTGCTGCCCACCTGGTCAGCGCGGCCCGGGACCTGGACGACCTGCTGGAACGTCGGGCGGTTGACCCAGTGAATGGCCGGCACGCCGACCACGCCGATCGCCGTGTGCCGGATGTCGTCATCGGCGATCACGCGCTTCCAGGAGTCCACGCTTGAGGACCCGAACTCGGTTTCCAGCAGCTTGGCGGTGTCGGACAACGACTTCCAGAGGGCGCTGCGGCAGGCGTCGATGTCGCCACGCCCGCAGTACTTGCGGGACAGGGGACTGCTGACCTTGTCTCGGAGGATCTGGCGAAGGTCCTTCTGCACGTGGGCGTAGAAGCTGTCTTGGAAAGCCGAGCCCAGGTGGTGCTGAGGGGCGTCATGAAGCCCGATGCCGATCACGCGGCGAGCGTCGGCTGAAGCTTCCTTGAAGACGGCGTCCGACAGGGGTTCCCACCAGGCATCCATGATGGCGATGGCCTGCGCGTGCTCGTACTGCCCGTCGCGGTTGTGGTCGCGGCGGTGACCCAAGTCATCCGATGCCCAGGCGACGAGACGGTCGTAGAGATCCTGGGTACGTGGGTCCAGGCCCGGCGGCGCTTTGGAGCCCATCACTCTGGCGGCGAGAGGAACGATCTCCTGTGCCCGCAAATCGGTGGTTCCTCCGAGAGCCATGACGTCGACAACCTGTGCGCGCGAGACCTTCCCTCGCGCCAGGACGTCCTTGAGCCGACGCTCGAGCAGGCTGCTCCGGTGGATGGGGCCCCAGCCGAACTGGCCGTCGCTGGAGAGGAACTTGGGGGCCTGCTTGTTGTTCCAGGACACGAGGTAGCCGCGGTCCGGGTTCAACTCATGGGGGAGTTCGTCCTTGCCTATGAAGCCACGCCAGTCCCACTCCCCCGTTCCCCACGCCGGGAGATAGGGGTCGAGTCCTTTGGCGCGCTTGGGGCACGCGCATGAGGCCTGGTAGCCGATGTCCTTGTCGTTGATGAAGAACCAGTTGAAGGTGTAGTCGACGCCGTCCCCCATCGCCTCGCGGAATGAATCGTAGCCCCGGGCCATGAAGTCCGGGTTGTTGATCTGGTTGAATCCCCGGGCCGAGCCCAGTTCGTTCTGATATGTGGTCCGCGCGACGGCGACCGCGATGGGGGTGCCGTCCTTCAGCTTGCCGCGAGCCGTGAGGGGCCCGTACTCGGGGGCGCGCTCGAAGTACTTGTTGACCACGAACTGCTCCGCGCCCTCGGACTCGGAGGGCAGACCGCCCGCGCTCGGCTTGGCGATGCGGACCTCATGCATTACCTCGAGGGCCTTGCACTGGCCCTTGTACAGGTACCCCATTGACTCCGTTGAGGCCTGCCCGCCTCCGGGCTCGCAGAGCTTGAGTATGAACTGGTCAACGTTGTCGGCGCCGGCCGAGGTGGCCGAGAACGCGTAGTCGCGACCGCGACCCAATTCGACGTAGAGGTCCGTGAGGGTGAAAGCTACCCCCCGCGCGTCGATCCCGGGTCCGTGCACGTCCTTCTCCACCAGAAGCTGTGGAGCGAAGTAGCCGGTCTGCGGGCCGATGACCGCAAGGGGCCGGCCCGTTTCGGTACGATCACCACGTATCAGCAACGCGTTGCTCATGGCCATGTTGAAGGCTATGGGCACGGATCCCCATGGGAACGTGATCACGCCGGAACGAGAGGCGCTGGCATCCGTGCCTCCCGCGACCGGAAGCGGCGGAGAGGGGAGACCAGGTCGACCACCGCTCCGACCACCTGCTCGGGGCCGGGCTGTGGCGCCGCAATGGCCTGCAGTGCGGAGCAGTCCAGGTCCGGGACTGCGGCCGGGTTGACGGGACCGAGGTCCAACTCATATGGGAACGCTCCCCCCGCTGTGGCAGGCGCCTCCGGGTCGTCGGCGAACTTGAAGTCGTCGAAGACCCTGCGGGCCTCGGCGGCACTTCCGAGCGCCCCCTGCGCGGCAAGCTTCTGGAGGGCGCAGTAGTTCTGGACCTCGCGGCCTCCGCCCTTGCCGAAGATACCCCCGACCAGGGAAGCCGCGGCGATGATGTCCTCGGGAATGAACTGGGAGGGCGCCACCTGCAGGGCGATGTACTCGGCCGGCAGCTTGGACGGGTCGGTCAGGGCCTCGGAGATGAATGCGTTCACGCCGGCCACGTAGGCCGTCCCATCGGCGACGACCTCCCGTCCGACCGGACCCCGAGCCTCGATCGCCTTCACCTGGTTCGTGAGATCCGCTTCCGTGTAGGGGGCGGCAGCCATCTGGTCACGGTCGAAGGCTACGTTGCCGGGCGCGGGGCCGAGGAACGCGGCCAGTTCCGCCCGCCCCACGTGCCGGAAGACGTCCATCATGAAGAGCCGGTCCTCCGCTCCGGTGTAGCCCTGCGCGAACATGGTGCCCTCGCGAGTGGCGCCGAAGATGTGAGGAACCCCGAAGCTCTTGTCGCGGATGACCGTGACATCGGTGCGGCCGCCGGGTGCGTAGACGCGGTCGATGTCATCGGGCTTCACGCCGAAGGATGCGTCCTTGAAGTACTTGAGAAGCTTCGCCTCCGTCATTCCCGGCGTGGCGTCGGAGTAGACGATGTCCTGGTACATGTTGAGCTGGTCTTTGAAGTGGGGCGGGAACTCGCCGGCCTCCGCCTGAAGGGTCTCGGGCCCGCTGAGAGTGCCCTCCTGTCCCGGGGGAACGATGTTGAGGAAGCCTCCCGGGTCTCCGAAGTCGCGATAGTGCCCCGATTGGGCCTGGCCGCTCGCCGGGATCGCGCCCGTCACGAGGAGGCCGATCACCGCAGTGAGAGAGAGTATTGCGCGACGACGCATGGGAATCCCCCCTTCCTGGCCGGACTCCCCCGCTGACGAGCCCGTCCGCTACCCCGACTGGTTGGCGGGTCCGAGGCGCCTGCCCCCACAGGCGGGCCCGATTGTGAGCTATTGTGAGCTTCGAGCGTTCACACTGCGAGCATGAGGCGGCGTGGGTTGTACTCGGCCCTCACATATCGCCCAGCGCAGCACGGCACCGAGTGCCTCGAAGACGATTTGTTTGGACATCTTGCTGGAGCCGGCCGCGCGCTCGACGAAGATGATGGGGACCTCCGCGATCGAGAACCCTGCGCGTGCCGCGCGATATGACATTTCGATCTGGAACCCGTAGCCGGAGGAACGCACCCGATCGAGGTCGAGCGCCTCCAGCACTTCGCGCCGGTAGGCGCGATAGCCGGCGGTGGCGTCATGCACGCCGAGACCCAGGACCAGCCTGGTGTAGAGGTTGCCACCCCGGGACAGCGCGCGCCGAAGCAGGTTCCAGTTGGCCGTGCCGCCGCCGGGCACGTAGCGGGATCCGATGGAGACGTCGCACTGCTCCAGCGCCTGGAGCAGTGCCGGCAGCCGTTCAGGGTCGTGGGAGAGGTCGGCGTCCATCTCCACGAAGGTGTCGTAGCGGCGAGCGAGACCCCAGTGGAAGCCGGCGACATAGGCTCTTCCGAGCCCTTCTTTGGCCGCGCGGCGCATGACGTGCACGTGCGGATCGCCGGCAGCGATAGTCTCGGCCAACTCCCCCGTTCCGTCCGGGGATCCGTCGTCCACGACGAGTACCTCACACGAGTCCACCACGTGGCGCACGGCGGCGACGACTCGCTCGATGGTCGCGCATTCGTTGTAGGTCGGGATGATGACCAGAGGACTTCTCACCGGTCGGCACTCCCCTGCTCCAGGGACGGTGGCGTCACGTTATCTCACGGCGACCGCGCCTGCGCAGGCAAGGCGCCACAATGAGGAGCCAGAGCCAAAGTGCTGCGGCCCCAGCGGCGTAGGAGGCGTCCAAGATCTGCCCCCCTCGGGTATAGACGGTCTCTCCGTGGATGACGGGAATTCGGGCGCGAAGGGTCGTGGTCTCGAAGAGCGGGGTGTGGCCGGTGACCCGCCCGTCCGGGCCGATCATGGCGGAGATTCCGGACAGGGCCGCGTGTACCAGCGCTCGCCCGTTCTCCGCGGCGCGAAGCTGACTGGCGGCCAGGTGCTGGCGCGAAAGGGCAGATCGACCGAAAGAGGCGTTGTTGGTCGTTACCACGAGAAACTGCGCGCCGTCGGAGGCAAAGGATCTCACCAGAGGCCCGAAGGCCGACTCGAAACAGATCACCGACGCGAACCTCACGCCGTCGACGGCGAATTGCGTCCTCGAATGGCCGGGAGCGCCGTCGTAGGGTACGGCATCCAGTTGGGTGAACAGCCGAGTGAAGAGATGCCGCCACGGGACGTACTCGGCGAACGGGACGAGGTGCATCTTGACGTACCTGCCCAGGACCTCGCCTTCTGGGGACCAGAAGATGTTGGAGTTGAAGAACCTGTCCTCGGGCGCATCGAGGATGGTTCCGATCAGGAAGGGGCGCCCGAAGGCTCGCACGGTCGTGCTCACCGACTCTCGGATGTCGGCCGCCTGCGCTCCGGGGGCGAAGGGGTCCCGGTCGACGGCGTTCTCCGGCCATATGACCAGATCCGGAGGCGTGCCGGCAGAGGCGGCCAGACGCGCGGTCTCGTCCAGGTGGTTTGCGATGACCCTCACGAGGGTGAGGCTCCTGGGCCCGGGGCGGACTTCGGGGACACTGCCCTGGATCACGGCGATGTCCAGGTATGAGTTCGCCGCGGGCGGGCCGGGAACGACCCTCGCGACGGCGAAGACCAGGGCGACCACGGCCATACCCGCCACAACCCTTGCGCAAGGCAGGCTAACCCGATGACGCCGGCCACGTGCGGCCGCAGCGCCGAGCGCTTCGGCGATGCCGGCGTTGACCGCGGCCACCGCCCCGGCCAGGCCAAACCCCCCAAGCAGGGGCGCGAGTTTCAGAACTGACGGCACGGCGTGAACCGCCAGGCCGAGCCCTCCCCAGGTGAAGCCGCCCAGAGGGACCGCGCCGCGCACGACTTCGATGCCTGCCCAAAGCAGCGGGAGTCCGGCAAGACGAGACGCGGGCGATCGCAGGCGAGAAGCCCCAACCGCGAAGAGGGAGACGAACACCGCCTGCGACAGCATCAGGGCCGCGTAGGCGGCCTCGGAGAAGGGGCGGAGCCATGTCAGCAGGAGGGCGAAGAAGACGGTTCCCGTCACCGCCCCGAGACTCCCCGCGCGCCGGGCGCGCGTCTCGGGGCGCAACGCCAGGAGTAGCGGGACGAGGGCCACCAAGACCAGGGGCCCGAGGTCGGGCCCGGGGAACGCCAGAGCCAGCAGCACGCCCGACAGTGCGGCGGCTACCCAGGGCAAGACGCGAAAGGAAAGGCTCTGCCTGCTTGAGTCAGAGGGACCCGAACGAGACGGGCGGAAACGATGACATGCGCTCCAGGCCCTAGGCACAATCCCGGCAATACTGGCGCCTGCGATCACCGAGCTGGCTTTGGTGCTTCACCAGGAAGCACCTTTTGCAGGTGAACTCGTTGGGCTGCTGCGGCACCACGCGGGTCGCCAGGCTCTCCACGTGCTCGTCACGGCCGTAGGCCAGCAGGCTTTCCTCATCCTCTTCCTCGCCGGTTGCGCGCCGGTCGTTCGCGCGCTTGGCGAGTAACTCCTCGAGGGAGGTTTCAAATGGGGCTTCTTCTTCCTCGTCGGGCACCCGATCCTCCATGGGCGAACGTTCTCTCAGCGCTCAGGTCGCTATGTCGGGCAAGGTTATACCACGCCTCGGCCGGAGTTTGGCGGCGGTTTCGGGGTGAAATCCGGCCCCATTTCGGCCCGGATCTGCCCCGCGAGGGGCCGGTGGTCACGGGACTACTTGCGCCGGCGGGTTCGCTTGACCACGCAGGTGCCCGACGCGCGGCACACTGGGAGGGGAGAATCCAACGCGTCGGCGGCAGACGGGCCGACCTCCGGCCTGGTCTCCACGATCTTGCGGGCCTCGAATGCCATGCTGCGCGAGGTGTTTCCCGTGCCCACGATCCAGCCTTCGGCCTCGACGAAGTCCCCGGCCATCACCGGGCGAAGGAACTCCACGGCGTCGTAGCCGGCGAAAAGGCCCTCGTCGCCGTCAGACATGACGCACAGAAGGGTGGCGACGTCCCCGAACAGGGCCAGTAATCGGGCGCCATCCACCAGGTTTCCCCCGTAGTGGGCATCGGCCTGGGACATCCGCATCCGCAGACAGACGCTGGGGCGAGCCGGATCACGAACGGGCAGGGTCAGTCTGCTCACTTGCGGCCCTCCAGTTTCCTGGGGCCCCCATGCCGCTGGGCGATTGCCCAGACGAGGTAGGAGGCAACCTCCTGAGGTGTGGTGCCCCGACCGAATACGCGGTCGATACCGAACCGCGAAGCCAGATCGGCGGTGAGTCTCGGTCCTCCGGCGATCAGCAACGGACGTTGGGGTCCGGGGGGGCCGAAGGCTCGAGCGACGGCGGAGAGATTCTCCACGTGGGCATCTCCCTGGGTCACCACCTGTGAGACGAGAACGGCGTCGGCGCGCTCCCGGATCGCCGCCCGGCAGAGTGCGTCGGGGGTCACTTGGGCGCCGAGGTTGACCACGCGCATCCCACGGTAGTACTCGAGCCCCTTGTTGCCGGCGAAACCCTTGACGTTGAGGATCGCATCGATTCCCACCGTGTGGGCGTCGCTGCCCGTGCAGGCCCCCACGATCGTCAGCCGCCGGCGCAGCAGTGAGCGGACTCGGCGGTTGATATCTTCGGGGTCGAGCAGGGGGAACTCCCTCTCGGCAACGTGGACCTTGCGAAGGTCCACCGTGTGCCGGGATCGGCCGTAGATGACGAAGAAGGTGAAGCTGGGGCCGATCGCCTTCTGGTGGGCTACGGAAGTCGCGCGAACACCCATGGCCTCCGCCAGCCTGAGGGCGGCAGCCTCGGCCAGGGGGCCCGACGCAACCGGCAGGGTGAAGGACATCTGCACCATCCCGTCGCCCGTACGATCACCGTAGGGGCGCACGATCTGAGCCGGTAGGGGGTCGGGAATCGTCCCCGCCGCCTTGGCCGCGCGGGTGGCGCGCCTGCCGGTGCCGGAGCCGCTCATCGCTCTCCCCCGCCGTTGCCGGCTGCGGGACCGTCCGGCCTCGGCTTTCGCCGCCGGCCGACACCCTCGAGAAGGAGTTCCTCGATTGGGTTGAAGTAGCCGGGGCCCTTCTCGACGACTCCGTCGAGACCCTTGCCACCGTTGGGCGGGCGCGGGGTGTCGGCAAACATGCCGCGCGCTATCGCCTCGAATAGCCCGATCTCGCCGACCTGGCGAAGCATTGCGACGGTCGCGGAGAGGACCTCGGCGGCGCGCTTCTCTATGAGGCCTCCTGGAACCACACGCAACTGCGAGGAGAGGTCCTGCGCCACGGTGCGAACGTAACGGACGTTCTCCAGGGCCAGATCTCGATCATGCAGGAACGGGGTGTGGATTCCCTCGGTCATCATCCCCAGCAGCAGGATGTCCTGGCCGGTCAGGATTCCCGCGAGGTTGAACATGCCGTTGTGCAGGAAGCCCGCGAAGATGTCCCCGCTCATGTGCTTGGTGGGAGGCATGTACTTCAGGGGCGCGTCGGGGAACAGGGCACGGACGAGCATCGCGTGGGCCAGCTCGAAGACGAACTGGTTGGGAGTCTGCGGGTTGATCTCGAAGGCGTGCCCCAGGCCCAGCTGCCAGGGCGCCAGTCCCGCCTCCAGGCCGAAGCGCTCGTTGAGCAACTGAGACGCCACGACGGTGTGGGCGGCCCCCATGGCGTCGGCGGTGGTGAGGTAGTTGTCCTCTCCGGTGTTGATGATGATGCCGGCCCGGGCGTGCAACATCCGTGAGAACCGCTGATCCACGAATGTCCGGTAGGGGTTGATGTCCCTGAAGATGATGCCGTACATGCAGTCGTTGAGCATCATGTCCAGCCGCTCGAAGCTGGCGAGGGCCGCGATCTCAGGCATGCACAGCCCGCTGGCGTAGTTCGTGAGCCGAATGTAGCGGCCCACCTCGCGGGCCGTCTCATCCAGGGCCCGGCGCATGAGGCGGAAGTTGGCCTGAGTGGCATAGGTCCCCGCGAATCCCTCTGTGGTGGGCCCCTCGGGCACGTAGTCCATCAGGCTCTGGCCGGTCGAACGGATCACCGCCACCACGTCCGCCCCGGCGCGTGCCGCCGCCTGCGCCTGGGGAATGTCCTCGTAGATGTTGCCGGTGGCGACGATCAGGTAGATCCAGGGACGCGTGGGCTCCCCCAACTCGCCGATCATGGAGTCGCGTTCGGCGCGGCGGGCGTCGATTATCGCCAGTGCGGTCCGGGCGGCGTCGATCCCCTGCGCTCGCAGAATAGCGTCGGTCCCCGAGTGATCCGGCTCCGCGGGCATTCGCCCACGGCAGATGGCGCGGCATGCGCCGTCGACGTCGGTGTTCAGCGCCCGAGCCATCCTGAGGACGGGCAGCAGGGCGCCACGCTCCAATCCCACGCCGGCACGCAGACGGTCGACGACCTGATTGACGATGGGAATGCCCCGGCGGCCGGCGCCCTGCACGCCCAACAGCCGGAGGACGGCGCGTTCGACCGATACGGTGGTGTGGGCCTCGGTGAATCTCTGCACCGGGGCGGCCGCCGCGCTCGCCAGCCGGCGTGCCTCTCGCGCGAGGCCGCGGTCCAGACTCAATTTTTTCATCCGGAGACCTCCAACACCTCGGCCGGAACGTCGACGGAGGGGGCGCGGTGCGTGACAATCCCCTGCCTGACAGTCAAGAGGGCCTTGGTTCCCGCGACCGGCGGTCGGCCGACGGGGTCTCCGGCGAACGCCGCGAAATCGGCAACCGCGCCCTGCCTCAGGATCGAGGCCCCGGCGGCCGCGCGGCCAAGCGAGCGGCCGCCCTGGCTGGAGGCCACGATGGCCTGGCGGACGCTGAGAGCCTGGGAGGGATCGTGGTGGGCGACGGCTGCGCCGATCCATCCCCAAGGGTCCAGGGGCGTCACCGGAGAGTCCGACCCGAAGCCCAGCGGGATTCCGTGTGCCTGAACCGACCGCAGGGGGTTCATTGCACGAGACCGCTCTGTTCCGAGGCGCGACTCGTAGAGACCGCCCGGGTGGCCCCACGCCGAGTCAGAGCCCGGTTGCATGGAAGCCGCCAGTCCCAGCATCGCCATCCTCTTCAGTCCCGTCTCGTCCACGCACTCGAGGTGCTCGATACGATGGCGCAATCTCACGAACCCGAGCGCGCCCTCAAGCGTCGAAGCGAGGACGGCCTGCTCGAAGCAGTGGAGCGCCTGGTCGAGCGCGGCATCGCCGATCGCGTGCAGACCCAACTGCAGACCCGCTCTGGTCGCCTCGGTGATCAGGGACACCAGGTCGTCGTCGCGCATGTGAAGGTCGCCGGTGCCGGGCCCGTCGGCGTACGCCTCGCGCATCGCCGCGGTCCGTGAGCCGAGGGACCCGTCCACGAAGAGGTCTCCACCTATCTGGCGCAGCCCACGATCCAGCACGAAGCCGAGGTCATTCGTCGCGTAGTAGGCCACGACCCCGACCGGCAGACTGTCGGCCTGAGCGAGTAGCAGGTCCAAGTCCCGCTCGCTCGAAGTGTCGGGGCCCCCCATCTCGTGGACCTCGACCACTCCCCTGGAGGCGGCCAGCTTCGCGGCGCCCTGTTGAGCCGACCGGATCTGCCCGTTGCTCATCGCGGAGAGCGCGACACGCCGCAGGGCCTCATGGGCCCGGCCCACAACGAAACCGGAGGGGTGACCTTCGCGGTCCCGCTCGACCCCGGGGCAGTCGCGGACTTGCGCGAGAGCCAACATGGCTGTGGAGACCAGTGCGCCGTGGATGTCGACTCTCGGAAGGTAGCAGGGGCGTCCATCGCAGATCCGGTCGAGATCGTCCATCGTGGGAGGGTTGGCTTGCGGCCACCTCGAGTCGTCCCAGCCCGAGCCGTAGAGCACTCCATCAGGTTCCAAGCGGTGGAAGGCGGCGAGGGCGTCGAGCATCTCCTCGCGACTGTCACATCGTGTCAGATCGGGGCCCTGGTTCAGCAGGCCCGTCGCGGTGAGATGCACGTGGGCGTCGACGAAGCCGGGCAGTATAGTCGCCCCGCCCAGGTCGACCACGGTGCCGACCGAGGGGGCTTGCGACCGCGAGCCGATCCAGATGACCCGATCCCCGGCGACCGCGACAGAGTCGGGAGGCTGCTCGGCGAGGACGGCAGGATCGAACGTCTCCACTCGGTCGGCGACGTAAAGGACGACTCCCCCGGGCGGGCTCACGCGCGCCGCTCCAGGTGTGAGCGCAGCGACGGGGCCTCTCTCAGCATCCGCAGCGTCAGCTCGGCGTGGCCGGGGACGTAGCCGTTGCCGACCAGCATCGTCACGTCCTTTCCCACTCCCTCCGCCCCGAGGGCGGCCGCCGTGAAAGATGTGGTCATCGAGAAAAAGATGATGGACCCTCCGTCGCGGGTGGCGAGAATGGCGGAGCCTTCGGCGCCGGGCACGTTCACGCAGACCACCGTCAGGTCGGCTCCGAGCGCTCCGACGGCCGGGGCAACGCGATCCAGGAAGGAGATCGGGTCGGTGGCGTCGGCGACCACCACCCGGTCGGGCGACAGGGCCGCGACCGAGTGCGCCTCGTCGTCGTTCAAGACCGCGGCGATCACCCTGCCCGCGCCGGCAGCGCGGGCGGCCACGAGACAGAAAGCCCCCGATTTGCCGGCCGCCCCTACCACCAGCACCGTTTGACCCGGGTGGGTGTGCCTGGAGACAAGGGCCGGCGCTCCGCAGACATCCAGGGCCGCCAGGCACAGCGCATCCGGCAAATCGGAGGGCAACAGGGCATAGGGGCTTCGAGCGAACAAGATCGCGTGTGCGCGGACGGGAACCTGCTCCGAGGATCCGTCCCAGGCGGAGATGTCCTGGATGAGAAGGGGCGTGAGAGTCAGCGACACCAAAGTGGCAACGCGTTGGCCCGGCGTCAGGCCGGCGGGAAATGCGGGCCCAACCTCATCGACGCGCCCGATGAGCATTCCACCGGAGCCGGTGACGGGGTTGTGCATCTTGCCGCGCTCGGCGACGATCCCCGCGACGGCCGCTCGCATGGCGTGGGGGTCACCCCCCGAGGCGTCCCGCAACTGCCGGTAGCTGGCCGCATCCAGGTTCAGCCGCTCGACGCTGAGGCGAGTCTCGCAGTCCCAGATCTCCGCGGAGGAGTCCAGCCGATAGGCGGCCTGGGGAAGCACACCCGCGGGCTCGAGTACGCGGTGGACCCCCAACGGAGAACCGTCGGCGCGCATGGCCTAGCGATCTGCCGCGCCGTCGCCGGCGGGACTCTCGGACGGCGGAGGGGGGCGACGATGGATCTGGCGCCGCCGGCCCTGCCACCCGCCGCGACGGTCGGCGCCGTGCTCCACGTCCAGCCGCGGTGCGCGGCCGTGGAACAGTCCGGCGACTCCACTCGTCTCCTGCCCCTCGCCCGGCTCGAAGTCCACGAACCCCGGCTCGGTGTAGGTGGAGATGACACCCTCGAAGTTGCGCAGCACGACCTTGCCCTCCCCCATCGAGATCAGGTAGTTGGGCATGACCGGTATCTTGCCGCCCCCGCCCGGGCCGTCCACAACGAACGTCGGGATGCCCATGCCGGTGGTGTGACCGCGCAAGTGCTCGATCACCTCGATGCCCCGGGCGACCTTGGTGCGGAAATGGCCGGTTCGGGCGGTGAGATCGGCCTGGTAGAGATAGTACGGCTTCACGCGGGCCTTGAGCAGCCGGTGGCAGAGCTCGCGCTGAACGGCCGAGTCGTCGTTGACCCCTCGCAGGAGCACCGACTGGTTGCCGAGAGGGATGCCCCCATCAGCCAAGCGCCCCAACGCCTCCACGGCCTCGCCGACCAACTCGCGGGGATGATTGAAGTGGACGTTGACGTAGAGGGGCTGGTAGCTGCGCAGCACGTCGACGAGCTCGGCAGTGACGCGGAAGGGATTGAAGCTGGGAATCCGGGAGTGACACCGCAGGATCTCGACATGTTCGATGCGCCGGAGGCGAGCGAGAAGGTAGTCCAGGTCTTCCAAAGGAAGCTGGAAGGGGTCGCCTCCCGAGAGAATGACGTCTCGCACCGCGGGCGTCCTGGCGACGTAGTCGATCGAGGCGTCCCACTCCTCGCGCAGGGGAGTGCGCAGCTCCTGACCGACCAGGCGCCGGCGCGTGCAGAAACGGCAGTAGGACTGGCATTCCTCGGTGACGAGGAACAGCACGCGGTCGGGATAGCGATGGACGAGGTGAGGCACCGGCGAGTCGCGGTCCTCCGCCAGAGGGTCCACGAGGTCCGCCCCCCAGGTCTGCAGCTCGGGCTGTCCGGGAATCACCTGGAGTCGCAGAGGGTCGCGTCGCTCGGACGGGTCCATCAGGCTGAGCCAGTGAGGGGTCACCGCGAACGGGAAGAAGCGGTCGCCGCCGGCCACCCAGGAGGCTTCTTCCGGGGTGAGTTCGATCACCTCGGCAAGGATCTCAGGCGTCGTGACCCTGTGTTCGTCTTGCCAGCGCCAGTCGGTCCACTGCTCGGGCGAGACGTCCTTCCAGAGGGGAATGTCCCTCCAGTCGCGCCGGTAGTCCGTGACCCGCGGCATGTCCGCCTCCTCAGGAACCGAACCGGTCCGCCGCAGGGGTTGCCAGCGGCCGCCGGACTCGTTACGCTACAACTGGCATGATAGTCGGTGATTGTCCGGGCCGCAAGCGCCTTAGCCGGAGAAGGGCCGCCATGAACTGCTCTGTCGACGATTTCGATCGGGCCCTGTTGGCGCGACTGGAGAGCGATGCTCGTGCTCCGCTCGCGGTGCTGGCTCGCCAGGTCGGTCTCAAGTCCTCCACCGCCCACGATCGGCTGCGGCGTCTCGAGCGGCTGGGGGTCGTGAAGGGCTATCAGGCCCGCTTGGACCCGAAAGCCCTCGGGCTCAATGTGACGGCCCTGGTGGAGGTCTCTCCCCTGCACCCGGAATCGCCCGGCGATCTGCCGTCTCGCTTCGCGAGCCTGCCCGGTGTGGAGGCCTGCTGGGGTGTGGCCGGTGAGGCGAGCTACGTGTTGAAGGTGTGGGCGGAGGACACCGCCGAGCTGGAGACATTCCTGGACGGGCTGCGATCAGGCATGCGACTCAACACGCGTACCACCGTGATTCTATCCACGCACTTCGAGGGCCGAGGGCCGGCGGCGACGCTGGGCCGAGGAGGGGCCGGGAGGTGAGGGCACCGGCAGGTTTTGCATGGCGTGGTCCCGACGACACCGGGCGGCTGACGTGAGGCTGGAATGCTACACTTCCTTCGGCGCTTCACGGCCCCGTGAGAGCTCTGAACGGGATCGGCGCCGCGATCGAGAGTCACGCGCGGTTGGTTTCGTGCTGTCCGAAGCGGTCCGGCCGGTGCGAGACTCACGGCCAATACTTCTGCCCGGTTCTGGACCCGCACTGCGGGCGCCCGAGCCGGTGCGAAGACGAGAGGAGCAGTTGATGCAGGAGACTCCCACGCTCCCCCTCGCTTCGGGGGAAGACTTCTTCGAAGTCAGACTGGAGTCCATAGGTGGCCTGGGCGCCAACCTGGCCGGTCAGATGCTGGCTGAGGCCGGGATGCTGGGCGCCGGCCTCAACGGTGCGCAGTTCTCCTCCTATGGTTCGGAGAAGAAGGGCACGCCCGTCAAGTCATTCGTGCGCTTCTGCGCACCCCAGACAGAGGTTCGCACCTCCAGTCCCGTGGAACAGCCGCACGTCATCGCCGTGTTCCACGTCGCCCTGCTGCGCGCGGGAGGGGTCCTTGCCGGGCTGCGCCCGGGGGGCATCGCGATCCTGAACTCCCCGCATCCACCCGAGGACTTCGTCGCCGTGTGCGCTCTGCCCAAGGGATGCCGGCTCGCGACCGTGGACGGGACCGGAATCGCCGTTGCCGAGAGATCGCGCGTGAATACCGCGATGCTCGGGGCCGTCACCGCCGCGTGTTCGTTCCTTCCCCCCGACGTCGTGCGGGCCCAGATTTCGAAGACGTTCGGGAAGAAGTACCCGGCGTTGGTGGAGAGCAATGTCAGGACCTTCGACCGTGGGATGTCGGAGATGAAGGTGCTGGTGGTTGAGGATGGGCCCGAGTACACGGAGTACGCCCGCCCCGAACCGCTGCTCGGCTACCTGACGCAGCGCCTCGGCGGGGTCGTGGGCCCGGGGACATCGATCTACAAGGACCTCTCACTCTCGCGCCAGGGGTGGCTGCCCGAACTGATCCGGGACAAGTGCATCGACTGTGCCAAGTGCGAGATGGTCTGCCCGGACTACTGCTTCGTGTGGGAGAGCCGGATCGACGCCAAGGGCCGGCGGCAGCCGGTTCTCGCCGGTATCGACTACCAGTACTGCAAGGGTTGCATGAAGTGCATCGAGGCCTGTCCGACCGAGGCCCTCGTGAAGAAGCTGGAGACGGAGGGTTGGGCCGAGGAGAACCGTGTCGCCCACCACTTCCAACCCGTGCTGCCCGAGACGACCCAGGCGAGCGCGGAAAGGAGTGCCCGATGAGCTTGACCAAGGACTCGGTCGCTGCGACCGGAGCGAGCCGGTTGGAGGAAGTGTCGGACTTTCGTACCGGTAACGACATGGCGGCCATTGCGGCGCGGCATGTCGACTTCCACCTGATGGGCTACTACCCCATCACCCCGTCCACCGAGGTTTGCGAGAACATCGACGAGGACCGCGCCGCCGGGCGCAACCGCATTCGAATGGTCCCGGCCGAAGGGGAGCACTCGGCGGCCGGGATCTGCTACGGGGCGTCCCTGGGCGAGGCGCGGGTCATCAACGCCACGAGCGCCCAGGGCCTGCTGTACATGCTGGAGCAGCTTCCCGTGCAGTCGGGGACGCGTTTCCCGATGGTGCTGGACCTCTCGATGCGCTCGATCTCCGGCCCGCTCGACATCCGTTGCGACCACTCCGACATGTACTTCGCGTTGAACACCGGCTGGATCATCCTGCTGGCTCGCGGCCCTCAGGCCGTCTACGACATGAACATCCTCGCGGTTCGTCTGGGGGAGCACCCGGAGGTGCGGCTTCCCGTCATCGTCGCCTACGACGGATTCGTCACCTCGCATCAGAAGCGCCGGGTGCGTTACTTCGCGGATGCCCAGGCGGTGCGTTCCTTCGTGGGCCCGGTGCGCTCCGGCGCCAACGCTCTCGACCCCCGCCGCCCGATCACCATCGGGGCCTACATGAACGATCCCGACCTGGTCAACAACCACTACCAACTGCACCTTGCGATGGAGAAGGCGCGCGAGATCTACGACGAGGTCGTGGCCGAGTACTCGGCGCTGACGGGACGCTCCTATCCCGCGATGGATCTCTACCGCATGGACGACGCCGAGGTGGGGCTGTTCCTTTTGACCACGGCGGCGGAGACGGCCAAGGACGCCTGTGACAGGCTTCGGCAGCAGGGAGTCAAGGCCGGAGTCATCTCTCCGAACGTGGTGAGGCCCTTCCCCGCCGAGTTGATTCGTCAGGCCTGCAGGAACGTCAAGGTGCTGGTCGTCGGTGAGCGGGCGGATTCCTACGGCAGCGGCGGCGGCAACCTCAGTCACGAGGTCAAGTCCGCTCTCAAGGAGGACGCGGCCAACCGCACGGTCGTGATATCCCGCGTCTTCGGCCTTGGGGGTCGCGAGTTCTTCCTCGATGATGCCGAAGCCTTCTTCCGTCTGGGATTGGACGTGGTGGGCGGGGCCTCGGCCCGAACATTCGACTACTTCGGCCAGACCCCGGGAGATCCTGACGCGAGTGTCGGGCCCGGGCTGCCGGCCATCCCCCTGGAGGCCGTGAGCGGGCGAATCACCACGACACTCGACCCGGACACGGGCTTCGTCCAGGTCAAGACGCCGCCCGTTCGCCAGCTCGCCGAGATTCCCAAGCGCATTGCGCCGGGGCACGGCGCTTGCCCGGGATGCGGGATCTTCGGGGCCGTGGACCAGTTCTTGAAGGGCATCGAGGGCCACGTCGTGCTGCTCAGCCACACCGGCTGCTCCGAGATCGTCACCTCGGGATTCCCCTACAGCTCTCACCGGGTCACATACGTCCACAACCTGTTCCAGAGCGGCGCGGCGACTCTGTCCGGTCTGGTCGAGGTGTTCAAGGAGAAGCAGGCCCGAGGGGAGATCCCCTCCGATGAGGAGATCACCTTCGTCATGCTGAGCGGCGACGGCGGAATGGATATCGGCTTGGGCAGCGCGCTCGGTGCGGCCGTTCGAAACCACGGCATGATCATCCTGGAGTACGACAACCAGGGCTACATGAACACCGGCCATCAACTTTCCTACTCCACGCCCTTCGCTCACCAGACCAACACCTCGCACATCGGGCCGGGCGAACGCGGCAAAGCGTTCCACCACCGAGACACCCCCGGCATCATGGCGGCGACCGGCATCCCATATGTGTTCACGGGAGTTGAGAGCCTGGATGCCGATCTGGTGCGCAAGGCCGCCAAGGCCCAGTGGTACGCCAAGCACGAGGGGATGGCCTACGGCAAGCTCCTGATCGCCTGTCCCCTCAACTGGAAGGCGGAAGACAACCAGGGCCGCGCGATCGTGCAGGCGGCAGTCGACTGCTGCTTCTTCCCTCTCTACGAGGTCGAGAAGGGCGTCACGCGCATCAACTACGACCCGGAGGCCAAGGGCAAGAGGGTGCCGGTCGCCGAGTGGCTGAAGTACATGGGCAAGACCCGCCACCTGCTGAGGCCCGACTACGAGCCGGAATTGCGCGAGATCGAGGCGGAGATCGAGCGACGGTGGGTGCGTCTCAAGGCGCGCAACGAGAGCCCGCTGCTGTAGACCCGTCGTGAGTGCGGTGGGAAGGCCGGCTGCCCTAGGGCCGCCGGCCTTCCGCCATCCGAGCCATCTGGCGCGAGATGACCACGCGTTGGATCTGGTTGGTTCCCTCGAAAATCTGGAAGACCTTGGCCTCGCGCATGTAGCGCTCGACCGGGTACTCACTGACATACCCGTAGCCGCCGAGGATCTGGACCGCGTCGGTGGTGATCCGCATGGCCGCGTCCGTGGCGTGCAGCTTGGCCATCGAAGCGTGCAGCGTCGCGGGCAGCCCGGCGTCACGCCGGCGCGCCGCCTCGTGCCACAGGGCCCGACTGGCTTCGGTCTCGGTGAGCATGTCGGCCAGCATGAAAGAGACGCCCTGAAACTCGGCGATCGCCTTGCCGAACTGCTTGCGCTCCGCCGCGTACGCACGGGCAGCCTCGAAGGCGGCACGCGACAGGCCCGTGGCGCACGCGGCGATGCCCAGCCGGCCGGAGTCGAGGGCGGCGAGGGCGATCGAGAAACCCTGACCCTCGTCACCGACTCGATCCGTCTCCGCAACGAACACGTCCTCGAGGTTCACCACCGAGGTGGGTGAGGCCCGCAATCCCATCTTGTGCTCCGGCTTGCCGAATGACATGCCCGGCGCGTCCTTGGGAACCAGAAACGCCGAGATCCCTCGTGACCCGTCGGGGGAAGTCCGAGCCATGATCGTGTAGAGATCGGCCGCTCCCGCGTGAGTGACCCACGCCTTCGCGCCGTTGAGGCAGTAGCCCCCGGCCGTGCGCTCCGCTCGGGTGGTCAGGGCAGCGGCATCGGAGCCCGACCCGGCCTCGGACAGGCAGTACGCGCCCAGCCACTCTCCGGACGTCAGTCGTGGCAGAATTCGGCTCTTCTGCTCGGTTGTGCCGAACTTGGCCGTCGGAAAGCAGGACAGGGTGTGGACGGAAATGGTGAGGCCGAGAACCGTGTAGGCCCTTGCGAGGATCTCGAGGACCTCGAGGTAGGTCTCGAAGCAAAGCCCGGCTCCCCCGCACTCCTCCGGGTAAGGCATCCCCGCCAGGCCCATCCCGGCCACCTCATCGAAGAGGTCACGCGGGAAGCGCTCCTGCTGCTCGTCGATCCCAGCTCGGGGGGCCGCCTTCCTCGCGGCGAAATCGGACACGGCTTCCAGCAGGGCGACGCGCGGATCGAAGCTCTCGGCGGACATGGGCTCTCCCTCCTTTGTGGACCGGGGAATTCTACCCCCGGCGCCACTGGGGCAACCCGGCCCGGCCGGTCGGAGCGCACTCCAGCGCCGTGACCTCGAGGAGGGACCCATGTCCCGAGTGACTCGGGCAACCCGGACCGGCGCGGAGGCTAGTTCACACACAGCAGGACATCGTTCCGTAGGAACAGCAGAAGGTTACCAGCAGCACATCGTTCCGTGGGTAGGCGAGATCAGGGTTTGATGCGGAAGGGCATGTCCTTGCGGAAGGGATGGCCGTGAGCCTCGATCACCAGGTGTCGGGTTCGCAGGTAGAGCTTGGCGGTGACGTAGCGGTGGATGAGTTCCTCCGGCATGGTGATTTTGGCGTCGAGAACCTTGAGCAGCCTATCCGAGCGGATAAGCCGGACGAACTCCACTACCCCTCGGTGGGGCAGTTCGGTGGGCGGGGTGAACGAGGAGTCCAGGAGTCTCGGGGCAAAGCCCAGCTTGCGCTCCCACTCCTCGGGGGTGGCTCCCTTCAGAGCCGAGTAGCGGTGGTGGGTGTCATGGAAGATCTCGAAGCTGCTCGCCTGCTCGCGCACGTGGGCAAGGTCACGGAAGCGCTGGGTACGAAAGAAGCGTTTGTCGAACACGTCGTTGAAGTGCTCGATCACCGGGTTGCGCCACGGCTCCGCAAAGGGGATGAAGCGCACTCGGACGCCGACGGCCAGCGCAAGGCGCACGGGCAAGCTGAGGTGGCCGTGGGTTCCCTGGAGGCTCTGGCCATTGTCGAACTTCGCGACCGCCGGGATGCCCAGCCTGCTCCATATCCGCACCAGCCCACAGGCGATCTCCCACTCTGCCTTGGTCTCCAGGATCTCTATGGCGACCCGCCGCCGCCCGACATCGATAGCGTTGAGGGCGTGGAAGGGGATGGCGCCCTCCAGGTGCCGGGGGCCCACCAGGTCGATCTCCTGGCAGGCGCCTGCGCGGACCATGACTACTCCTGCCGGGTAGGGGGTCCCTTTGGGCACGTAGCGCTCGGGTCGCGCCCGGCGCTTGGCCACCTTCGCCCGGGCCAGAATCCGCTCGATCGTCCAGCTCTCCGGGGGATCGAGCCCGAGCTTGCTGATCTCCCAGGCAATCGCTCCTGCCCCCACCTGGGCCCACTGGTTGGCCATCAGATGCTGCCGGATCTCAACCACCAGATGCTCAAGGCCTTCCGGTGTCCGGTTGGCTACCGTCTTGGGAGCACAGGAGAGGCTTTGGGCCCAGTCCTGGTCGGCTGGGTCATAGCGCGCCACCCACTTGCGAACCCAGCGCTCCGTGCGCCCCAGATCCGCTGCCACCTTGCCGACCGGTTCTCCCGAGAGCGCCCTGATCACGGCCTGGCGACGCGCCGCTTCCTCCATGCTTGGCATGAGAGCTTTCCCCTTTCCTCGAAGGTCAGGGGGAAACTCAAGCAGCAAGCTCAGCAGGTCACACGGGAGGCCTTGGGCGGAACGATGTGCTGCTGTGTACGACCCGGCCGGACGGAACGATGTCCTGCTGTGTAGTACGGAACGATGTCCTGCGGGCTGTCAGCTAGTGTGGTGCGTCCGAATGTGGGGGAACTTCGGGCGCGCTACACCAGATCAGGACTTCGGGGAATAGATGGGCAGGACGAAGTAGAACGTCGAGCCCTTGCCGGGCGCGGACTCCACTCCCGCTTTCCCGCCCATCACTCGGAGGTACTCCTTGACCAGGGACAGCCCGAGGCCGGAGCCGCGGATCGCGCTGGCGTAGGAGCGCCCGGAGCGCCAGAAAGGCTCGAACACTCTGGCGGCCTCCTCAGGTGTCAACCCAATGCCCTGGTCGACGACTTCCACTCGCGCGCTCTTGCCGACCACAAGGCTTCGAACGGTGATCGGGCTGCCCGCCGGCGAGAACTTCGCCGCATTTGTGAGGAGGTTGGCCAGCGTGCGGCGCAGGAGCGCCGCGTCGGCGAGCACGGTCACCGCGCCGGTCTCGACATGAAGGGGGCGATCGGCGAGCACGGGAGCCAAGACCTCAACCGCGGCCCTGACGGCGGCGTCCAGATCCAGGGGCGCGAAATCCGTTTTTAGCCGCCCGGCCTCGATCGCGGCGAAATCGGCAAGACGGTCGATCAGGTCTCCCAGGTCGACCGCATGGTGCTTGATCTTGGAGACGAAGTCGCGGCGCGCGTCATCGTCCACCTCGTCCCAATGGGCGAGAAGCGTCTCGGCAAACCCCCTGACGCAGGTGAGCGGGGTCCTGAGCTCGTGAGACACCGAGGCCACCACCTGCCGGCGCAGGTCGAGCATCTCGCTCAACTCGGCAACCATAGCCCGCTCGAGCTCCAAGCGCCGAACGTTTCCCAAGGCCAAACCGGCGAAGGACGCGAAGGTCTTGACGAGCCGTGCCTCCTCAGGCAGGTACAGGCGCGGCTCACGCGTGACCAGTGCCAGCACGCCCAACGGACTTCCCTCGGTGGAGGGCAGGGGCACCAGAAGGCGGCTGGTGGGCTGGATGACCTCCAGGTCTCCATTGTGGGCGGCCAGCAGCTTGGATGCTTCCTCCGGAATCGGGAGCGCCCCTGAGACCGTCTCTCCCGAAACCGCGACTTGCTCGACGCCGTCCTCTCCCACGATGAAGAGCGAACAGCCGTCCGCGCGCAGGAGTCGGCGGGCACCCTCGACCACCTCGGCGCACATGGCATCCCGGTCGGAGGCGGAGGTGACGAGCAGGGCCAGGCGCTGCACCTCGGCCGCCCTTCGGGAGAGGTCATGGTGGCGCCACGCCCGCTCCACGACTTGAGGCAACTCCGCCAGGTAGGTCGCATCCTTGACGATGTAGTCGATGGCGCCCGCGCGCATGGCCCGCACGGCCACATCCTCCGACCCCATGCCCGTGACCATGACCACCGACGGTCCGTTCCGCTCACGAATCAAGCCAAGCGCTTCGAGTCCGCTCATTCCGGGCATCCGATAGTCCAGGAGCACCAGGTCGATGTCCTCCAGAGCATCGAGGGCCTCCTCGGCGCTCCGCGAGGCCGTCACCGAGAAGCCGGAGTCCGCCAGCTTGCGGCGCATGAGTTCACGATGATCGGGGTTGTCGTCGACCAGCAGCACCCTAACCGCTGTGTGCCCCACGACCATGCCCTCCGTTGCCTGCCCGACACAGGCGTTCATCATTGAGGCGGCTCCGGCAGAGAAGCGAGTGTCGTCCAGTATCCCGACAGCTCTTGCAAACCCTCACGCAGTCCGGCCGGAGTCGAGGGCTTGACCACATACGAGTTGGCCCCGAGGTCGTAGCTGGCCTCGACGTCCTCGTCACGATCCGACGCGGTGAGCACGACGATCGGGATGGTTCGCAACTCCGGGTCCTTCTTGATGCTCTCGATGACTTCAAGGCCGCTGACTTTAGGCATCTTCAGGTCGAGGATGATGAGATGTGGACGAGGTCGGGCCTCGAAACGGCCTCGGCGATTGATGTAGTCGAGCGCCTCGGCCCCGTCGCGAACGGCGTCGATTTCGAGGCGCACGCCCTCCATGTCGCGCAGTGCGCGCACGATGAGGAAGAGATGATCCTCGTTGTCCTCCGCCAGCAGGATGCGAACGAGTCTCAACCCGCCACCTCCTTGGGCTTGACGTCGCGC
>JBBAAN010000028.1:0-25302 GCA_041658225.1 Actinomycetota bacterium | reverse complement strand
GCCTCGATGAGCATCCTGGCCACACCGTGTGGTTTGCCGTCGTCGGGGATGGGTCGTGGCGGCACGATGCCCCATGTGGATGGGCGGGGAGAAAGGGGCCGGGGGCGAACGGCCGGGTCGGTCGAGGCCGAAGAGGAGAGAGTATCCCCCGGCGGGGGCGCCAACGCACCCGGGACAGAAGCCCCGGTTCCGAGCAACGATGGCTCCACGCCCGCGGAGGCTCTGGCCCGCGACCTGCCCGGAATGATCCTGTCGAACGACTTCTTGAAAAGCATCTCGTCCCCAGCCTAACCACGTTCGCCGCGCGTCCGAGCCTTCTTGGGCCCGGGCACCTACCGGTTGTACCACACGTGCTGCCCGGCCGCTCTGGGCGTCCCGCGCCGCCCGCCCCATCCAGCCCGCCCCATCCAACTTGTCCCGAAATGCCCGCGCCGGCGGGCTTTTCAAGCTATCGATCCCCTCGTCCGATAACGATGCCGGGCCCGCTCACGGTTCGCACGAACTCGTGCGCGGGCATTTCGGAATGCCCTGCGAATCGGCCTGGACCCGCCTAGAATGGCGGTCCGGACCCCAAGTCGCGCTCTTGCGGGACCGGGGAAGGAGTACTAAGGGGTGCAAGCGCTCAACGTCGCTGTCGCGGCCCTTGCGGCCAACGTCGAAACGGTCGTCATCGGCAAGTCCGCCGCCGTGCGATTGGCCGTGCTGACCATGTTCGCGGGCGGGCATCTACTGATCGAAGACGTCCCCGGGGTTGGCAAGACCGTTTTGGCCAAGGCCCTAGCCCGCTCCATCGGAGGCAGCTTCCGACGAGTCCAGGGAACCCCCGACCTGCTGCCCTCGGACATCACCGGCGTGAACGTGTTCGACCAGCGCTCGGGTGACTTCACCTTTCAGCCGGGACCGGTCTTCGCCAACGTGGTGCTGGTTGACGAGATCAACCGGGTGACCCCCCGCACGCAGTCCAGCCTCATGGAAGCCATGGAAGAGCGCCAGGTCACCACCGATGGCCTCACCCGCGCCCTGCCGGTTCCTTTCCTCGTGATCGCCACTCAGAACCCCCTCGAACACCACGGGACGTTTCCCCTTCCTGAAGGACAACTCGATCGCTTCACCATGGCGGTCAGCCTCGGCTATCCGGATCGGGACGTTGAGCGCGAGATCGCGCACCGCCAACTGCTTGCGCATCCGCTCGACCACCTCGAACCGGTCATGGACCCGGCCGGTCTCCTCGAGCACCAGGCCCGCGTGCGCCGGGTCCACGTGGACAACGCCGCCCTGGACTACGCGGCAGCCCTGGTTGGAGCCACCCGGACCCACCCGGACGTGGCCATGGGCGCAAGCCCGCGCGCGACGATCGCTCTCGTGCGCTGCGCCCAGGTGCTGGCCGCGGCACAGAACCGCGCATACGTACTGCCCGACGACATCAAGGTGCTGGCGGCGCCGGTGGTCGGCCACCGCCTGATCCTTCCACCCCAAGCGAAGGCGACTCGCACGGGACAGGCCATCGTCGAGGAGATCGCGGCGCGATTGCCGGTTCCGCTGGGAGCTCCCAGCCCCGACGGTCACCGCGCCCCCGTCGCGCCTCGTCTTTCCTCCGCACCTCTGAGGTAGCCGATGCCTCCGGCCGCCGGCCCTGCCCGCACACCGCGGGCAAGCCGCCTGCGACCGACCCGCAAGGCTCTCGGGCTGCTGGTCGGGGCGGGGGCCCTGTTCCTCGTCGGCACCAACGTTCAGTCCGGATGGCTGCTGGTCGGAACGGCCGGCGTGCTGGCTTTGCTCGTTGTCGGTATCCGGGCGCCCGCCCTCCAGTGCCGCGGCGTCGAGGTGGAGCGCACGATCTGCCGCGAAGTCATCGCCGGATCCCCGATCCCGGTCTCCTATCGCTTGCGGCGGCATCGGCGCTCCGGCGCGCATCTCATCGTGTTGGAGGACCGGATGTGCGGGGCGGCCGGCCGCACGCTCGTCCCTCGCGTGCCGGGCCGGGCGTCGGCGCAAGCCACAAGCGTCCTGCCCGCCGCGCACCGGGGTGTGTATGCGGGAGGTCCCATCATTCTCAGCTCCGGCGCTCCCTTCGGGTTCGCCCAGGCCCATGTGCGTCTGGAGGTCCCCGGCTGCCTCACCGTGCTGCCGGCATTCGAGACCCTGGGCGGCTTGCCGTTCCTGGAAGGTTCGGGCGAAGGCGACCCCGCACCGACCTCGGTGCGTGGACCGGGTCATGAGTTCCACGCGGTGCGCGAATACCGGCCGGGCGACAGTCTGCGCAATGTCCACTGGCGCACCACTGCCCGCACGGGGACTCTCATGGTGCGCGAGTTCGAGAAGGAGCGGCCGGCCAGGGCGCTGGTCGTGGTCCACGGCTCCGCGACCGGTCCCTCATTCGGGTCTCGATCTTCGACCTCTGCCTCTCGTCGGTCTCGCTTCACGAATCCGTCCTCTCCCACCGCTGATCCATCCACCGGCGCACTGGATCGCGCATGCGAGGCGGCCGCATCGTTGACGGATCTGTCCCTGCGGCTCGGACATCAGGTGCGTCTCGTCTGTGCCGGTCCCGCTTCCACCGTCTCGTATCGGGCAACTCCCCCTTCCGGGGGGCCGTCTTCTTCCGGGACAATGTTCCCTTCCGCGCAGATCGGTGACCGGGAGGTGAGCGAGCTCCGCCCGGCGCTGCACTTCCTGGCGGCGGTCGACGCATCCGAAATGCCGGTCAACCGTCTCGCAGCCCTTGCCGCACAAGGGGAAGAGGAAGGCGCCCTCGCGCTGCTCATCGTGGCCGTCACCTCGAGCACTCAGTCCGATGAAGTCGCCGCTGCCGCAGGCTCGCTTCGCGCGACCGGCCTGGCCACGGGTGTCCTGCTGGTCTGCCCGGGCGAGACCATTGCCGAATCCCGGGCGCGCCCATTCTCGGGTGAGGACTCCCAATCCCTTCCGGGCTACCCGGCCGACGTTGGAGCCTGCCGGAACGCGCATCTGCTGGCGGGCGCGGCGCGAGCGACCGGTGCGACTGTCTGGGTGTGGGAGTCCGGTCAGGATCTCGGCGACGTCCTCGCCGGAGCGACCTCCGGGAGCGGGACATGAATCGCCTGCTCGCCGCGATCCGCCGGGCCAACGCTCCCGGCCCGTCCGAAGACGACCCACTACTGAGACTGGCGGTGCTGGTCACCACGCTGGTGGCCTTCGCGGCCGTGGCAACGCAGCAGGCGGTCGCGTGGGGAAGCGTCGCTCTCGCGGCCGCGGTCACCACATCGGCCTCGATCTTCAGCTACCGGATGCGCCGGCGCTCGCTGATGTCGCTGAAAGCCGTGCTGGCCCTGGTGCTCACGGTCCTGTTCCTTCAGTTCCTTGCGGCAGTGCGCTTCGCCGTCTCGGTGGACCAGACCTCCCAGCCACTCACCCGGCTGTTCGTCTACGTGGTCGCGCTGCACAGCTGCGACCTGCCCCGCCGTCGAGACCTCGCCTTCTCACTCGCCGCCACCGCCGCGCTGATGGCCGTGGCAGGGGTGTTCAGTGTGGAAGGCGGCTTCGGCATCTGGGTCCTCGTCTATGCCGTTTTGCTGCTCGCCTCCCTTGCGCTGCTGCACGCGTCCGAGGCCCGCGAGAACGCCGGGGTCGATGCCGGCAAGGCACAGACCGGCCGCTCGGGCCGCACTCGGGTCGGGCGAACGACCGGCGCCTTCGCGACCCGGCTTTCGGCGGCAGTCCCGCCGCTCCGCGCGGCAGGGGGGACCGTGCTGCCGCTCGTGCTGGCCGCTCTGGCTGTGTTCGCGTTCCTTCCTCGCTTCTCGGGCATGAACATCCGAAGGATGCCGATGGCATTGGGGGGCGCCTTGCCCGCGCCGGGCCCCGAGGGCACCTTGTTCAACCCGCGCCTGGGAGATCCCGGTCCCAGCGGAATGCGCCCGTTCAACCCGGGCGCCTACTTCGGCTTCGACGACAAGCTGGACCTGCGTGTGAGAGGCCGGCTGTCTGAAGAGCTGGTCATGCGGGTGCGCGCACCCGAGCCTCACTTCTGGAGGGCTCTGGCCTTCGACACCTACGACGGGACATCCTGGACGGCCTCCGACAGGCGAACGCACCGCGTCGGCGGAGCGCCTCCGATCGGGCTACCCGCCGAAGAGCCCGGCCAGAGCGTCTGGCCCAGCCACGAGGTCGTCCAGACCTTCTTCCTGGAATCGGCCCAGCCCAACGTCGTCTTCGCCGCCTACCAGGCCAGCGAGCTGTACTTCCCGACGTCCAGTGTGCGCATAGACCGATATGGCTCTCTGCTCTCCCCCGTCCTACTGGAAGCCGGCACCGTCTATTCGGTCGTCTCGCGCACACCGACGGCCACCCCCGACGAGCTTCGCTCGGCGAGCGGCGAGTATCCGGAAGGGTTGATCGAGCGGTACACCGCGCTTCCTCCGGGCCTGCCGGAGCGCGTGCGCAGTCTCGCCCTGGCCACAACCGCAACCGCGCCGACCAACTACGACAAGATCCTGGCGCTCGAGTCATGGATCGGGGCGAACACCCGCTACGACCTGACAATCGGGGCCCTGCCCTCCGGCGCCGACGCGGTGGACAACTTCCTGTTCGGCGATCGCCACGGCTACTGCGAGCAGATCGCCTCCGCCCTGGCCATCATGGCCCGCACTGCGGGCATACCGACACGCATGGCCGTCGGATTCACCCCCGGCACCCGCGACGCATTCGGTGGCATGTTCGAGGTGCGCGCTAACGACGCTCACTCCTGGGTCGAGGTCTTCTTCCCCGAGATCGGCTGGTATGAGTTCGATCCCACCCACGAGGTTCCCGAAGCCGTTGGGGCGGGTCGGGGCATCTTCCGTCCCCTGGAGACTCTGCGCTCGGTGGCGGCAACCCTGGCCTCAGCCCTTCCCGCACCGGCGAGGTTGGGTCTGCTGGGTTTGGCCGGCCTGATCGCGGCGGGCACGGGCGCGCGCTCCCTCGGGCGCGGCCTGAGGGCGCGGGCTGCCCGGCCGAAGCCACGCAACGATCCCGCGGCCCGTGTTGCGCGCTGCTTCGAGGACCTCACCCGCCACTTCGCGGACAACGGCATACCGCGGGAGCCATGGGACACCCCGCGCGAATGGCATGGCCGGCTTCGCCGGCTCTGGCTCGGGCCGCTGCCGGAAGCGGTCGACCGACTGATGGGCATGTATGAGGCGGTGCGCTTCGCGGGCTACCGGCCGGCAGAGGCGGAAGCAGCTCAGGCCGAGAAGCTCCTGGCAATGGCGCGCGCTCCGGGCGGCGGCAAGGGTGCGAGCGCGGCGCGCCCGAGGGGGCGAAACGCCTAGGGATTTCTGTGGAGCATCGCCGGGGACGACGCTGTGGCGGGCGCGGTGCGCCCGAGGTGGCGAAACGTTCAGGGGTAGAGCACCGGCGGAACGCGCGCGCTGGAACCGGCCAGCCTCGCGCGGACCAGCAACGCCAAGGCCACCAACGGGTTTGCCCGGGCCAGCTTCATGCGGTTGACTCCGCCCAGCTTGGTCTGGAAGCGGACGTTGCCGGCCAGGTCGTTCTTGCCCTGGACGAAGTGGACCTTACGCCCGAGTCTCTGCTTCAGCCGCTCGCCCACTTCGCCGGCGGCGCACTCGCCCACCACCATCACCGGCGGCTTGAGGGCATCGATCTCCCCAAGGTCGTGGCCGCGGCCCATCACCATCGAGTAGGGCCTGCGGATGCCGTGATCGAGGTGGAGCACCTGAAGCACGGCAAGCACGTTGCCCCGGCAGCCTTCCTGGCAAAGTCGCTGCTTGCCTTCCAGCACGGTGACGTTGGCGGGGAACTCGTCGAGCAGTTCCCAGGGGTAGCGGTGAGGCTCGGGCAGTTGGCCCAGAACTCGAATGCTGCCCAGGTTCCCGACACCCAGACCCGAGCGCGCGGCGAGCCTCAAGTGCTCGACCTCCTCGAGGGGATAGCCGAGCACCGAGGCGCCGACCACATCCACGGCCAGCGGATCGGCGCCACCCAACAGCAGGTCCAGCCTGGCCAGGCTGCGATCTTGTGCGGCCACAGCCGGGTAGTGACCGTGATAGACGGCCACCGCACCATCGACCACCACGAAGTCGGGGCGCACCAAGCGATACAGCCCGGCAACCACCTCGTGGAGGCGATCGTTGTGATAGGGCATGCGGTCGGCGTGACGCAGCAGGCCGATCTGATTCTTCAGCGCCAGCGTCACCGTGCTCATCGAGTGCGTCTTCAGCTTGGGCACCGAGAGGTAGGTGTTCTCCGCGCCGCCCTCGACCAGCTTCTCGTAGATCGTGCGGGCGATGTGCAACTTGGCACCCAGGCCCGGTATGTCCACGGGAACCTGGCGATCCTCGTCAAGATACAGGGGGGTGGCTCCGGCACGTTTGGCTGCTCGGGCCAGGCCCGACGTGTGGAACACCAACCGCGTGAAGTTGCCCTGGGTGGCGCTGTCCATCACATAGACGCGGCGCGCGCCGGCGGAGTAGAGGTGACGGCAGAGCGACTCGACCAGGACGGGATCGGTGAAGCAGTAGGGAAGCGCGTCAACCGCGTTGACCTTGAGATAGACGTCTCGCGAGGACTTGAGGATGGCGCCCGCGCCACCGAATGGCTCGAAGATGCACGCCAGCGCATCGGGAGCCGAAGCCGCCACGGCGGTCACGACCGGCCCGGCCTGGCTTCGTCCGAGATCGGCTGCGCTGGACATGCCCGGAACTTATGTCACAACCGGGCCGGCGTCCACTCGACACGGTGGACGGGATCCCGCGATCAGCCTGTTGTCCCACCCAGCGATCAGTCCGGTCGACAGAGCGGACGGGATCCCGCGATCAGTCCGTGATCACGCCCAGCGATCAGTCCGTTCGACAGAGCGGACGGGATCCCGCGATCAGTCCGTGATCACGCCCCGCGATTCGGCCACGGGATAAGCGACTGCCGACCCCGTCGACACCCGTCCGCTCACCGCCACACCCGTCGGGCCGCCCCGCAGATCGTAAGTGGCCCCCCAGACCGCCGTGCAGCGAACCGTGTAGCGGCCCATGGTCTGGTAGGTGTGGGCGATCAAGGAGCGGCTCGGGTAGGCCGATCCGGTGCTGGTGGTCGTGAGGGTTTCGCCGTCACCGAACTCCCAGCGGTAGGAGACAACCGAGGCCCGCAGGATAAGGGGCAGACCCTCGGGGCCGATCACAAGAATCGGTCGCGGGGGCGAATCCAACCAGAAGTAGGTCTCCAGTCCGACGAGACCTTCACGATCGGGAGCCTTGCGTATCCTCGGCGCCGGCAGCGTCATGTGACCGAAGTAGGAAGCGACCAGGGCCGAGATGGACATCGCCGGACCGCCCACCACCGGCACTCCGAAGCAGCCCTGGTCCACGAACCCCCAAGGCCCGTCGCCCACCTGGCGATAGACGTTCATGAAGGTGCCGCCTGCCGGGCACAGAGCGGTCGCCGCGGAACAGAGGGTGTCGGTGTTCCCTCCCGGCGAGTTGCCCACACAAGGGGGAACGTAGGAGTAGCGGATTGGGGGCCCGGAGTATCCGGGCTTGCCAGGCTGCTTGCTGCCCGGCTTGCTGAGGTCGATCCGCGCGTCGTAGCCCCCTTGGCCAGGCGTCACCACCGGATGCACCGAAGTCCCCGAATCGGAGGGATCCCAGTTGTCGGCGGCAGAAGGGCTCGAGGGAACAACCACGAGGGCGAGCGCGAAGACGGCCACAAGGCCCGCCGCCACCACCCTCATGGAGCAAGCGTAGCCTTGCCAAGGCCAACGAAGAGTAGAACGCGCCATCTGCCACCCCGCTTCTCCATGGTCACCGACATGCGGTAGGGATCCTCGCCCGGAAGCTCGGCCAGCACTTGGCCCGTCGACCAGCGGATCCGCTGATAGGGAGGTACGCGCTCCACCACTTCGAGCACTGCGACATCCGCGCTCACTCTTTGAACCTGCAGAGAGAGGATCTCTGGAGCTGATGTGATCCCCCAGTCATCGCGGATGTGGATGGCGATCTTCTCCTTCTCGCTGGCCAGGAAGCGGAAAGCCGGCGAGTAGACGAGGTCGAACAGCTCCGCGCGGCGTTCGCGGAATGCACGAGTGCGCAAGGCGTCGGCTTCGCGGTAGGCGGCTTCGACTTCCTGCTCAGGGGTGAGGGTGGGGGGGCTCGGACTGGAAGTGGTGCTGGTGGTCGGCAGGGGCAATCCGGCCTCTTGGCCCCCGTGCCGGTCAAGCGCAAAGGCCCAGACCAGCAGTCCGAGCAGTGGAACCAGGAGGATCACGAACACACTGATGGTGCGACGACGAAGGACCGCATGCCAAAGGGCCACGATCATCCTGCTGGTCCTTTCTCCCGCCCTCCTCCCCCCCTGGGAGTAGGGAATGCGCGGAGGCTAACCCCGCCACGCTCCGTGCGCAAGAGGTATTCCACATGTTTCTTCCGCCGCCGGGCAGAAGCCGGGCGGGAGCCCACTCTCACACTGGATCAGGTGCCTCAACGATGGTCACTGCCACCACTTTCATCACTCCCACCACGGCCCTGTCCTACCATCTCAGCTCGAGCGGAGGCGCCGACCTCGATAGGGGCCAACCCCGGAAGCTGAAGGTCCAACGTCACCGTCGCTCTGACCACCGCATCACGACCTCCAGGGGGGCATCGACACAACACCAAGTGCGCGCCGTTACGCTCGACCGTCTCACGAGCGGCCGCCTCGGGGGACCGTTGAGCAAAGACCGCCCCCTGCTCGGCTGCTGCGGCCAGGGCCCCCAGGTCGGCTGCCGCCTGCGCTCTCGCGCGAGCGGCGGCCAGGGCCCCCACCTCCGTGATCGCCGTGCACGACAAGGCCGCGATGCACACCAGGAATGCCACAACGATGGACACACTGCCGCGCTCACCACGATCGCGGCGATCGCGACCACGGCAACTGCAACTGCGACTGCGGAGATCGCCGTCGTACTCAGCACGAGCCGATCTGCGCGGGACCTGACCGCACACGGCACCCGGGCCGATATGCCACTTCGAGACACCTCTTCCCACCGGGCGGCTCACGACCCTCTCCCCCGCTCAATTCGAGAGACCGCACGTGCCCTGAGAATCACCAACTCCGACAATCTCTTACCGACGACCGGAAGCGCGCTGCGTGGATGAGCAGACAAGATGACCGTGTAGGGATCGCCCATCGCACGGCCGGGAGCCTCCACACGCACTTGCGCATCGCGAAGCCCCTCGGGCAACGATCTCAGCACTGCCTGGCGGGCGCTGGCGTCGTCGTTGGCGACCGCGCCTTCCCGTGCACCTTCGCGTGCGGCCTGGGTGAGAAGGACCTGGTCGGTCGCGATCAGTCCGACCTGCACCAGCATCAGCGCTGCGACCACCAACAGCGGCACCAACAGCGCGAACTCGACCATCGCCTGCCCGGACTCGCAACGCAGCCGGCAGAGCCGGCGCGGGCTTTCGCCCGCGCCGGCCATCCGGATCCCACAACAGATCACCCCGTGCCGCCCAGCAGCCCCAGGACCTTCTTGGCCACCGTGCGCAGGATCAGTCCCATGAAATCCCCACCCTGGAGGAACTTCATCCCGACCGAAACCAGGACCGCCACAACCACGATCACCAGCACGTACTCGGTCATTGACTGGCCCGACTCCCCGCACATCCGGCAGGTGACCACACGGCCCAGCCGGACGGAGAGCGCTCTCAGCCTCCGCGCCGCCGCATCGAAGATGTTCCCCATGCCCTTGCTCCTTTCTCTCCAGGTGCCGGGACCCCCGCCCCGTCCACCGGTCACGGCGCCGAGGGCCCCACGACCCTCGCTGCGCCAAGGACGATGGGGAAGACCGTCAACAACAGGAAAGCCGGCAGGAAGCAGGCCGCCAGAGGGAAGAGCACCTGGACTCCAGCCCGCCTGGCTCGACCCGCGGCCCGAGCACGCCGCAGATCCCGCAGGCGAGTTGCCTGCGCCGACAACGCCTCGGTCAGCGGCGCGCCCCACGCCTCCGCATGAGCCAGGGCCGCCAACGCGGCCGCCAAGTCCGGGGAGTCTTCGGCATTTGCGATGTGCGAGTAGGCCTCACGTGCGGGGCAGCCGACGTCCAACGCGTGCACGCCGTTTCGCAGTCGGGTGCCAAGTGGTTCCGGCACAACCGAGGCCGTGCGCGCCAGCGCCAGGCGCACCCCGAGGCCCGCCGTCAGACAAGCACCCAGCAGGTCCAATCCGAAGGGCACGAGAGCATCGCAGGCATCAGCCTCCTGCCGCTGCGCGCGCAAGGCGCGCCAGCGTGGAAGTCCCCAGAGCAGCCCGAGAGCGATGCCGACCAGAAGCAGCAGGGAAGGGCCGCCCACAGCCAGGGCCCCCGCTGCCGCTCCCACACCCACCGGCCCAGACCGCTTGCCCGTCAACGCTTTCACACGCTCGCCCAGACCCGGCCTGCGGGTCACGGCTCGCGGCCCGAGTGTCAGAGCCTCCAACCGTGCGGCCAAAGCTCCGTCGGTCGATGCTGCCAGGGCTCGCAGCGCAACCCAGGCCGCGACCCACAGCAGTGCCGCAGACAGCGTCCCGAGCAGGAACCCGCTCACTTCAGCTCCCCTCAGCGCGGCGCAGCACTCGGCGCACCCAAAGCACGCCAACAGCCTCAAGCGACATGCCGACAAGCAGGGCCGCCCACCCCAGTGGTGTGGTCACGAGCAGCGCGGCCTGGCGAGGAGCGATCAGGGCCTCGACGGCGAACAAGCCAACCGGCAGCACCGCCACGACCAGGGCCGACGCGCGCGCTTGCGCGGTCTCGGCTGCGATCTCTGCTCGAAGCCGAAGCCGGTCGGATGCCCCCTCCGCCAGTGCCGAGAGCACTCTCGCCGCCGGTGCCCCCGATCGGCGCGCCACTCCCAACACCGCGGCCGCCGCTCGCAGGTCGTTCAGGCCGGCCGCCACACCGGCCGTCTCCAGGGCCTCTTCGACCGGACGACCCAGGGAGACTTCCGCGCTGGCCCTGGAGAGCACCTCTCCCAGCGGACCCGGCGTCTCCAATGCCGCGGCAGACAGCGCCTGAACCACCGAAGCACCGGCCCGCAGGCTTCCCACCAGCAAAGCCAGCGCGTCGGGCACTTGGGTCTCCGCGCGCCGATGCCGGCGCTCGCTCAACACGCCTCTGACCGGGCTCAGCCTCGATGCCACCCCCAAACCCTTGCGCCACAGGACTTGCGGGCCGAGAAGCGCGCTCGCCGGCCTGAGTCGCGAAAGCCGCGCGTCGCGACCGCGTAGATCCCGCGCCGCCAGCCCCGTCACGACGGCTCCCCAGGCACACACCGCCGCCAGCAAGGCGTCACTTCGCATGCCACTCACCCCCGTCGGAGCAGGCCGCGTCGAGCGAGACTTCGGCGGGAGGGCACGGACCTGGACAGATCTCGGTAGGACGCGCTTGGGCAGCCAGACCGGCGTCGGTCCAGGCCTTCGCCAGCAGCGCACTCGCGGGTTGCGTGCCGGTCGGCGTCAGCTTTCCGTCCACATCAGCCAAGAGCACTCTCGCACCCGCCGGTCCCAATTCGGCCACCGAGACCACTTTCCTGCCGGTAGTGGACCTCGCCAGGTGCACGTCGAGATCCAACGCTGAAGCCACCAGGCCTCGCACCACCTGCACCGGGAGCGTCCCGGCCATGCCCCCCAGGGTTTCCAGGCGCACGGGCACGTCCTCGGGCCCGTTGGCATGCACCGTGGTCATGCACCCACGGTGTCCGGTGTGCATCGCCTGGAGCATGTCCAACACCTCGCCCCCACGCACCTCGCCAACGACGATTCGATCCGGGCGCATGCGCAGCGCGTTTCGCACCAGGTCTCGAAGGCTCACCTCGCCACGCCCCTCCACGTTGGGCGGGCGCGCCTCCAGGCCCACCACATGAGACTGGAGCAGCCGAAGCTCGGCCGAGTCCTCGACGGTCACGATCCTCTCGCCCTCAGGGATGGCTTCCGACAAGGCGTTGAGGAAAGTCGTCTTGCCGACGCCGGTCGCGCCGCTGACGACCGTATTCGCCCCGGCCCGCACGCACCCCGCCAGAAACCGCGCAACCGCCGGCGACAACGTCTCGCGCGCGACCAGATCGGCCATCCCGAAGGGTCGACGAGCGAACCGGCGAATGGTGATCACCGGCCCCCGCAGAGCGAGCGGCGCCACGATCGCGTGTAGCCGCGAGCCGTCGGCTAGGCGCGCGTCAACCCACGGGCGGGCCTCGTCCACCCGCAACCCAAGCGGCCCGAGGATGCGATCGAGCAGGTCGCCGATCTCGCGCGGCTCCTCGAAGGAGACGGCGGTCTTCTCCAGCCGACCAGCTCGCTCCACCCAGACCGGACCGGGCCCGTTGACCAGCACATCGGTGACCTCGGGCTCGCGAAGCAACTCCTCCAGGGGACCCAGACCGGCGATCTCGTCGCCGAGCGATTGGACCAGTCGCGAGAAACTCGCCGCCGGAAGCAGCAGTCCTTCCTCCCGCAGGGCGCGTGCGACCGCATGGCGCAGAAGCCCCTGGCGCTCAGCACCCCTGGCCTGCGCCCAGGCCGCGTCGGGGGCTTCGGCTAGCAGCCTGGAGCGCACCTTCTCGCGCAACTCGTGTGCTCCGATGACCTTGCGCTGGGTATTCACCGCCGCCCCCGACCCACGCCGGCGGCGTGCAATCCTCTGGCCGCCCGGCCCGACGAAGCCGCCCGCGACGACCCAGCCGCGCGGCCCAACGGCGCCATCTGGTGAGCCACCGCCAGGGCCCCCGCCACGAACGGCAGTTCCGTGCGCGCATACGGCACCTTGCCGTCGGCAAGGGCAAGCTCGACCTCGGGTCCCCATCCAGGCAGGCACCTCAGAGGTCCCACTCCGAGGACGCGATGGGCGTCGGAGGCGTCCACCAGACTCCGCGTCTGGCAACCCACCATGACATAGGCGGCCTGGGCGCCTTGCGTGCCAAGGGCTTCGAGCCACAACCGTGCACCGCGCACCCCCGGCAGGTCGCACGGCACCACGAGCACGACGCGATCTGCCTCCAGCGCGGCCACTTCCTCGGGCTCCAGGCAACCCGCATCCACCACCGTCACCGGGGCCAGTTCCGCGCCCGCGGCCAGTACCCGGGTAAGACACGAGGACACATCGCCCATCTCGGAACGCCGGGACGAGTCGATTCGTCCGGAGCAGAGCAACAGCCCGGGACAGACCTCGACCATCAAGCGGCCCAGCGCCTCGGAGTCCAGTTCGTCCCCCATGCCCGCAAGCACTTCCCACGGCCCCGACCCTTCGGGGAGGTTCCAGAGGAAAGCCTGGTCTCCGCCGCCCAGGTCGGCATCGACGAGCAACGTGCGGTATGGGCCAAAAGCCGCAAGCTGCGCGGCCGTCAGAGCGCAAAGAAGGCTCGCGCCCGCGCCGCCCTTCACCCCGGCAACGGCAATTCGAAGGTTGCCGCCAACAGCCGGCCCGCCTCCGGCGGCGCCACGTGCTGTGCCCACAGCGAAACCCGAAGCAGCTTGTGTGACCGACGAAAGAGCAAACGAGGCGGCGGCCCGGTTCACCATCTCCCGAAGCGACTCGGCCTGATCGGGCCAGACAGCCAACCCTCTCGCCCCAAACGCCATCGCCGCGCGGTAGGAGACCAGGTCCTCGGCGACCGCGAGCGCGACTACGGGCACCGGCGTCTCCGCCGGCAGATTCGCAAGCAACCCCACTTCTACGATCGCCGCGTGGACGCCGGCCGCCATCACGGCAGCGAGGTCCTCCCCTGCCACGGGCGTCACCCTCCAGCGCGGAAGCGCGGCCGTCCATCCGGCCAGTTCCGCCCGCAACGCGGGGTCGCTGTGAGCCACGACGACGTGGATATCCCGAGCCATGTGAGCTCCTGTTCGCCGAGATCCTGCCCCTGAGCCGAACGTGGGAATTGGAGGCGAAGGAGAAGATGAGCCGGAGTCTAGGAAGAACTGGCCTCCGGCGGGGCGGCCCAACCGAATCTGTGGACGAGCCAAGGTCTCAGGGCCCGCAGGTTCTCGCGCGATATGATTCGCGGCATGAAGCCGAGGCGCCAGGCTGCGTTCTTCGATCTGGACAAGACCGTCATTGCCAAGTCCAGCACGCTTGCCTTCGGCAAGCAGCTCTATCGCGGGGGGCTCGTCACCCGCTCCATGCTGGTCAAGGGCGCCTACGCGCAGATCGTCTACCTGTTGGTGGGCGCCGACGAGAAGAAGATGGAGCGCATGCGTGAGGCACTGCTGGAGCTCACGCGGGGCTGGGAGCGAGAGAAGGTCGAGCGGCTCGTGCGCGAGGCCCTGGCCGAGATCGTGGATCCGATCGTCTATCAGGAGGCGCTCGATCTGATTGCCCTTCACCGCAACCAGGGCCGCGCCGTGTGCATCCTCTCCTCCTCCCCCGAGGAAATCGTGAAGCCGCTGGCCGAGTACCTGGGAGTCGACCACGCCATAGGATCTCGTGCCGAAGTCGAGGACGGCGCCTACACCGGCCGGCTTACCTTCTACTGCTACGGCGCGAACAAGGTCGACGCCATGAAGGCCGTCGCCCGGCGCGACCGGTTGGATCTCGAGGGCAGCTACGCCTACTCCGACTCGATCACGGACCTACCGATGCTCGAGGCCGTCGGCCACCCCACCGCCGTCAATCCCGACAAGGACCTCCGTGAGGTTGCCGAGGAACGCGACTGGGAGATCCTCGAATTCCACCGGCCGGTGAACCTGCGAGCTCGTCTGGCCCAACTCCCCAAGCCGCCGCCCAAGGTCGTGGCTGCCTCGGTGGGCGTCACCCTGCTCGCCGCCGCCGGCTGGTTCGTCGCACGACCGCGCGTTCAGGAGCGGGCGGCAAGAAAACGACAGACGTGAGGTGAACCCATGAGCTCTTCTCCATGGAAACGCGCGCTGGTGACCGGAGCCTCGAGCGGAATCGGACTTGCCTTCGCGAGAGCTCTGGCCGGCGAGGGGTCTAACCTCGTGATCGTGGCCAGGCGGGCCGAGCGACTGGAGAACCTGGCCAACGAGCTACGCCGGGCCCACCGGGTCGAAGTGGAGGTCATCCCCGCCGACCTCGCCAACCCCAGGCAACTTGCGCGGGTCGAGCAGCGCTTGGAGGACGCCACCAACCCGGTTGATCTGCTGGTCAACAATGCCGGCCTCGGCACGGTCGGGCGCTTTGCGGATCGACCGATCGAGGGTGAGGAGAACGCGATCCGCGTCAACGTCCTGGCGCTGGTGCGCCTCACGCACGCCGCGCTGCCCGGCATGATCGCCCGCCACCGGGGCGGCGTTCTCAATCTCGCCTCGACTGTCGCCTTCATGCCCGAGCCCTTCGGCGCGACCTATTCGGCCACGAAGGCATACGTGCTGAATTTCTCCGAGGCGATCTCCGAGGAGCTCAGGGGCAGCGGGGTGAGGGTGACGGCGCTTTGCCCCGGATTCACCCACACGGAGTTCCACGACCGACCAAACGACGCGAAAGCGCCCGGGGAAACCGACCGCGGGAGCGGAGAGAAGATGCCCGAGGCGCTCTGGATGAGCGCGGACGAGGTCGCCCGGGCAGGCCTGGATGCCTTGCGCAAGGGCAAGGTCGTGGCAGTCCCGGGATTGCTGTACGCGGCCGCGGCCGGCCTGATGAGTGCGCTACCGCGCGGCGTCGTGCGCCGGATCAGCGGCGCGGCGATGCGAACGCTGCGCAAAGAGAAGTAGCGAGTCCCGAGGGCAGGTCGGGACGGGGCAGGCACCGGGGTGAAGGCGCCGAGTGCAATGCCGGGCTCTGCACGCAGAGCCCCGAGGGACGAGGAAGCCGCACGCGGGAAGGAATACGTGCTCGGACGGCGAAGTAGTCGGTCGGACGGCGCCCGATCGCCAGACCGCCGGGCCAATTGGAGGGATTCGCCTTGCTCAGCACACGGGACCGGATTCTCATCGCGCTCTTCGCGGTTCAGCTGCTTGCCAGCCTTGCGCTTGGCATCGGCGTAGTCCGCGGACTGAACCGTCCGAGCGGAAGTGAGTTGGCCACCACAGTGGGGCCCGGAGCACAACAGCAGGACGGCGAAGTGGCGACCGATCCCTCGCTGGGTCCCTCCGGCGAGCCGGTATCGGCAGCCACGCAAGGCACGAAGAGCACGACGGTCGCCCAGAGTGGGAGCCGTGCCAGCCAGAACCTGGGCGTCACCAAAGACGCCATCAAGGTGGGCGTGCTGGTGACGCAGCGCGGGGCCATCAACTTCCAGGGCGCGGCGCAGGCATCCAAAGCCTACTTCGATTGGGTCAACTCACAGGGCGGGGTGAACGGCCGGCGGATCGTCCCCATCTACGCCGACGACGAGCTGGACTCGGCCAAGGGTTTGGCGGCCATCAACAAGATGATCAACGACGACAAGGTGTTCGCGTTCGCGGCATGGAACGCCCCCCTCACCGAGCTATCGGTCACTCCCATAATCAACGAGAACAAGATCCCCCTGGTCGGCTGCTACGGAAACGGCGACGAGTACAAGAGCCCGTACGTCTACTCGTTCGAGCCGTGGGGCTATCGCTGGGGGCTGGCCATGTCCAGTTGGATAGCGGACTTGGGGGGGAAGAAGCCGGCCTTCATATACGTCGACAACTCGAACGCGTTCGCGAACCAGGCATGGGAGGACGGCTTCAAGGACGGGTTCGCCAAGCGGGGGATCACGCTGAGCCCGGATCAGATCTACAAGGTCGACGTCACCAACCCTGACTTCACCCAACAGGTCGCGGGTATGCAAGGCGCCGGCGTGGACAGCCTGGCGACGATCATCGACCAGACCGCGCACGTCAGGCTCGCGCTCGCCATGAACCGCCAGCGCTTCAAGCCCCTCTACGTCTCCGACCCGATGATCCTGGACCGTTCCTCGATCGAGGATCCCAACGTCGGGGCGAGCATGGAGGGTACCTACGTCGCCAGCGACATGGAATGGCTGACCTCCCAGGATCCCGAAGTGCAGCTCTACGTTCAGGAAACGAAGCGCCGCTTCGGGTCCAAGGCGATGATCAACTGGTCGGGCGAGGTAAGTTGGCTGGGGGCCAAGATGTTCGTCGAGGGCCTGAAACGAGCCGGGGCCAATCCCACCCGCCAGAGCCTGATGGATGCGCTCAACTCAATGACGGACTTCTCGACCGGGTTCACCGCGCCTCTGACGATCCGTCCGGCGATGCACGAGCCCAACCACTGCTTCAAGCTGTCCAAGATCGCCAACAAGCAGCCTCAGCCCGTGCGCGACTGGCTGTGCACGGGCAGCCAGGCCGTCTACGGCCGCTAACCGCCGGCCGGCCTGAACAGCTGCCGCCGGAAACCCAGGGGGGCGGGCGGTGAAAACGGGAGATCTCCACCCGCGGGTTGAAAGCTCGCGGAGGGTCCGGCCCTTCGGAGCGTTCCATCTGGTGAACAAGGGAGATTCCCACCCAAAGTCCGAAACGGGTATCGCGTGATCCGCCGGCATGCACTACTCCTGATCTACGCCTCCGCCTGCGTTCTCATCGCCGGCCCCGCCTCAGCCACGGCGCCATCGGGCCAAGAGCCCCCCGGCACGCGCCTGCCGCATCTGTCGGTCCGTGACGCGCGCGTCACGGACGAACACGGGCGCACGGTCCTGCTCCGAAGCGTCAACGTCAACCAACTCGGCGACTACTTCCAGGGCAACCCGAAAGTGCCGTCCACGTTGCCTTTCAGCAGAACCGACCTCGAACGGATCGCGGCGATCGGGTTCAACTCCGTGCGGCTGCTCGTGCACTGGAGCCGGCTCGAGCCCAAACCCGGGGTCCACGATGAGTCCTACCTGAGCCAGATCAGGCAAGCCGTGACGTGGGCCGGGGAGCTGGGCCTGTATGTGGTCCTCGATATGCACCAGGACGGTTGGGGCAAGTACGTCAACACCAGCCCGGACGACATCTGCCCTCCGCCATTGAGTCATGCCACCGGATGGGACGGAGCGCCGGAGTGGGCGACCTACACCGACGGACTGCCGCACTGCAAGCTTCAGGAGCGTGAGGTGTCCGCGGCCGTCGAGCAAGCCTGGCAGTCCTTCTGGCTGGACCGTGACGGCATACAGCAGCACCTGATAGACACATGGGCCTGGCTGGCGGGCGCGTTCAAGAGCGATCCGACCGTGGCCGGCTACGACTTGCTGAATGAGCCGAATCCCGGTCTCACGATCCCGGTCAACGAGACCGTCTACCTTCGGCAGTTCCACACGCGCACGCTCGAGGCCATCCGCGCCGCCGAGAAAGGTGGCCTGGCCAAGATCGCTTTCTTCGAACCACTCATCACCTGGAACATCTACGGGGTCGCGATCACGATCCCGTGGACCAGCGACCCGAACATCGTCTACGCACCCCACATCTATCTGGGTTCGATCTCGATGGACAAGGCGATCCTCGGCCAGGAGATCATCCCCTTGCGCCAAGGCTTCTACCAGGCCAAGCGAGAAGCCGACGTCTACGGCACCACGTTCTGGGGCGGTGAGTGGGGTTCCTTCGGAAACACCGAAGCCGACGCGCAGCACCTGGCCCGCTACGCGGCCCTTGAGGACGAGTTCCAGGTGGGCGGGGCCTTCTGGCAATGGAAGCAGGCCTGCGGGGACCCCCACGGGGTTTCGTGGCCCGATGGGGCGGTGCCCGAACGCAGTGGAAACCTCGCGATGGTGCGCTGCGGAGATGAGGCCCAGCCGGCGGGGGTCGAGGAGGGGCTCATCGCGGCCAACGCCAAGGTGCTGTCTCGCCCCTACCCCCGCGCCTTTCCCGGGCAGGTAACCTTCACCTCCGACCCGGCCAGCCTAACCGTAGATATCAAGGGTCAGGGTGGCGCCGACCAGGGGCCTCTCGAGGTTTGGATCCCTGGTCCGGGTCTTCCCACGGTTTCGGCCGCAGGTCTCGCGGGTATCCGCGTGGACAAGGTGATGGGAGGGTGGATCCTCCGCGCGCGGGTGACTCAATCTGACTGGACCTTGCGCGCCACAGGGACTCCGACTGACTTCGCGGTTCACGCGTCGTCCGGAACCTCGACCATCAGCCCACCATCTGTGGCCGGCTTCGGTGTTCATCGGAACCTTCCGGCGACCGGCGCGGCGGCGCCAGTCGCCGCGCTTGTCGTGCTCGTCATCGCGAGTGGTCTCGCCTGGTCTGCGTTGCCTTCCAGGATGTCGGACAAGTAGCATCCAGTAGTCACCAAGCTCGGGACGCTCGGGGGGCTCGACGCCGGAACGCGGCGAACGGCAAAGGGGGGTGGGCAATGGTCTCCGAATCCGCCTCGAGGGAGGCATACACACGACGCCACGGCCAGGCTCACGCCGACCTCTTACGAGACCGCCGTGCTACGAACCGGCCGCGTCGGAGAACTGTTCTGGCAATGCTGGTAGCGACCTGCCTGGCAGTGCCATGTGCCATCTTCGGGCCTTCGACAGGACTGGCTGCCGCGGTTGCCCGGGGCGGAGCGGGGCGGAGGGCCCACACAGGCCAATCGCCGGCGATCGACCGGGCCGCTCAAGTGCCTACCGCCGAAGCGTGGGCCGTCGCTGACGCGGCGTCCGGCGCCGGATCCGGGTTCCTGCCGAACCCGGCCAGATCGAGCAAGATCGGCCCTGCCGACAGATCCGCTTCCGCCCCGGCCTCCAGCCCGGCCAAGGGCGGCAAGTGGGCCTCCCTGCTGCGGTCCGAGGGAAGCAAGCTCCTGGACGGCAAGGGCCGAGAGGTCCTCCTTCGAGGGATCGCGGTCATCGAAAAGGGGGCTCCCTACCTTCCCAAGGTGGGCCCGGAGGACTTCGCCCGGATCCGTTCGTGGGGCATGAACTCGATTCGGTTGGGCACCGTCTGGGCCGCGATAGAGCCCGAAAAGGGCCGGTACGACCAAGACTATCTGGATGCCCTGGCGGCCGTGGTCAAGCAGGCGACTGATGCCGGGCTCTACGTGATAGTCGACATGCACCAGGACATGTACGGAGAGCCGTTCGGGGACGGTCGGTTCCCGGACGGTCCGTACGGGGACGGCGCTCCGGCGTGGACGCTGACCCCTTGTCCGCACGTCGAGTTCACAGCCGCCGGCCTTCCCTGGGCGGCCAACTACTTCTCTCCCGCCGTGGTGTGCGCGTTCACTAACTTCTGGACGTCCAAGGAGCTGCAGGCGCACTATGCGGGTGCCTGGTGGGAGATCGCGCGCAGGCTCGCCGACAACCCACTGGTGGCCGGGTACGACTTGATGAATGAGCCCAGCCAGGGCGCGATACCACCGGGAGTCTTCGAGACCCAGTTCCTCTACCCGTCACAGGCCAGGTGGCTCGAGGAGATTCGGAAGGTTGATCCGAAACATATCGGCTTCCTCGAGTCGCCCAACTACAAGAACGTTCACCTGCCCACGATCCCGGCGCTCACCCTTCCGCCCAACTGCGCCTACGCCCCCCATCTGTACGGGTTCTGGGACGAGGTCCCCGGCCAGGGCGCGGAGGCTCGCGAGCCGCTCGTGGACTTGAACTTCAACTACTCGGTGCAAGAGGCGAAGCTCATGGGGCTACCCATGTGGCTGGGCGAGTTCGGGATGGTCTACAACGCGCCGGGAGCAGCCGAGTTCTTGCGCCACGTCTACGACCTGGTGGACGGAGCCCGGGCGGGGGCGGCTCTCTGGGCGTATGGGCGCGGTACTGGCTACTCCCCGATCGAGGCCGACGGCACCCCTCGACCCACACTCGTGGAGGTGGCCCGCGCGTACCCGTCGGCCGTTCCGGGGCTGGGGGAGTTCAATTTCGACGCGCTATCGAGCACACTCACCGCTTCCTGGTCCGGCAAGGGCGCCGCCGTGTTCGCCGTGCCGGCCATTCGATACCCCCAAGGGATCCGGGTGGAGACCGACGGGAAGTGGTCGTGGGATAGAGAGCGGGCTGAGCTGGTTGTGACCGGCGGGTCTCGGTTGTCTCTCGCTCCCGCCGCCATCAAGGCTGGCGGCCAGCCGCCTCGCCGCTAGGCGGAGACGCCCTCCACGCCCTGAAACACCCGCTCGAAGCGAGCAAGCGCATCGTCCACGACCTCGTCGGTGTCGGCCATGCTCGTGTAGATGCGGCTTCCCGCCAGGGTGATGACACCCTCAGCGGTGAAAGCCGCGCCCATGTCCTCGAGCATCTCCTTGCGCGGCATGACCTCCGCGAAAGCCGATGGGTCACGCAGATCGAGGTTGAGCACGCCCGACGTGGTCAGGTGCACGATTGAGCCAAAGTTGTAGGTGACGTAAGGCAGTTCGTACTTCTCTATCATCGCCTGCAGGCCCCTGCGCAGCCGGTCGCCGGCTTTGCCAGCCTTGATCGGCGCTCCGGTCCGCTCCATCTCCAGGAGGGCGTGGTAGCCCGCCACGCAGCTCATCGGGTTGGCCGATAGCGTCCCGCCAACGAAGGCCCGTTTGCCCATCGCCCCGATCCCACCCGCGAAGGTGGCCATGACGTCGGCCCGACCGCCCACGCCTCCGGCCATCGGGTATCCGCCGGCCACGCATTTGCCGAACACCGTCAGGTCGGGACGCACCCCGAAGTAGCCCTGCGCCCCGCCCATTCCCATGCGGAAGCCGGTGACCACCTCGTCGAAGATCAATAGGGCACCGAACTCGTCGCACAGCTCCCGCACCCGCTGGTTGTAGTCGGCCGTGACCGGGCGCGTGGCGCTCTCCGGGCCGAGCGGCTCGACCAGGACGGCCGCGGTACCACCCTTGTCCTGGTTGCCGGCCAGCAGTTCACGCAAGGCGTCGACATCGTTGGGGTAGACCTCCTGAGTGTTCTCGTAGCAGCCCGCGGGGATGCCGGTCGCTTCCATCGGGCCGGTGCCCGGAAGCCGCATCGCGAAGACCAACTGATCGCTCCAACCGTGGTAGCCGGCGCCGACCTTGATGATCTTGACATTGCCCGTGAACGCCCGAGCCGCTCGGATGGCCGCCATGTCACTCTCGGTGCCGCTGCCCAGCATGCGGAACATCTCAACGCCCGGCATGAAGTCGTGGATCAGCTTGGCCAGTTTGACCTCGTAGTCGTGGAACAGACCGGTGATAGGACCGCAATCGTGCAGCAGTTCGATGACCTTCTCGCGCACCGGCTCGTAGTTGCTGCCGAGCACAGTCGGGCCGCCTGCCTGGAGGAAGTCGATGTATTGGTTGCCGTCGATGTCCCAGAGATAGGCGCCTTTGGCGCGCGCCATGCTCAGCGCGAACGGCTTGTTGAAGGCAAGGTTGTGCTGCACCCCTCCGGGTATGTACTTCTGGGCCTCCGCCGCCGCCTGCTTGGACCCGGCGCACTTCTCCTCGAACCAGGCCATGCAGGCGTCGAGGCGCTCACGACGCAACGGCCGGATCGGGGTGTGGGTCAGCGCGTGAAAGCGTCGTTCGATCTCCTCGATATCGGGCCACTCAGAGATCGCATACGCCGAACGGGTGTCTGGGGTCGGGTTGCTGCTACTCACGCCGCACCTCCTGTTGCGTAATCGACCATCTCCGGTCGCGCTTTCCCTGCTGGTCGCCGGCCTTGTCCCCGCGGCGCCATGCGGCGCCATGGAAATCGGGATCGGTCGGCACCCGCGGTGGGCCGATCGCCGGGGCCACGAGTATAGCGGCCCTTCTCATCCGAGTGGGGACTGGCGGGTTCGGATGCGGGGTGGTGATGGCCGGTTGGGCCAGGTGGCGCCGCCGGCGTGGAGGAGGCAGCGGAGCCGATAGTGGTCGAATAAGTGGAACCCGTGGGAGGAAGGCTGGTCCTTGGAACTCCGCTGCAACTCCCATGAGTGCATGGCCAAGGCCGCGAAGGCGCTGGTGGAAGCCGTCATCGGCGAAGCAACGTTGGGTGCATCTCGTCGCCATCGATCGTCGTTCGGGTTCAATCGGCGTCGCCAGCGGCAGATCCAAGCCACCGCGGATCTGGTTGTCGGGGAATGGCCCCTTCAGCTGGAGGCAGCCGTCTTCAAGAAGGCAACTGCGAGCGGCATGACGCTATCCACTTCCATGAACGCCCCGACGTGATCGCAACCCTCCACCACGTGCAGCTCTGTATTCAATGCCTGCGCGGTAGGCACGGCGTCGTCAGGGTCGTCATCTCCCCCGCAGTAGACCAGAGCCGGAGCTGACACCCGGCCGAGGTCGAACACGTAAGCAGATTCGATTCGCCCTTTGCGCTCCGCTGCCAAAGCCTTCGGGTCGTTGACGTCTTCAAAGTGGAGCTTGAGCTCGGGGGCCAATGGAATCGGCCACAAGGACCAGAAAGCGGCCCAGTCACCACGTGACAGCGCATCGACCCAGGGTGGCATGTCCGTCGGAGGTGGTTGAGTCAGGCCTGCTCCGCCGAGAATCAGAGCGCTTAGCCGCTGAGGAAACTCGATGGCGGCCATGCAGGCCAGCCATGCGCCTCGCGAGTAGCCCCAGAGCGCCGCCCTTTCGACGCCGGCAGCGTCCAATACGGCAATCACATCAGCCGCCACATCCGGCGCCCGGTACGCCTCCGCATCGTGCGGCTTATCGCTCTCTCCGTGTCCAAGTGGATCGACGATCAGGACTCGCCGGATGGCTGCAAGGGGGTCTAAATAGCCAGCCTGCCGATAGTCGGCCGCCGATTGCATGAAGCCTGGGAGCAGTACCACCGCGGCTCCCTCGCCCATATCCGTATAGCTGATGGCGTAGCCGCGTGACCTCGCGATGCACGGCCCGAGACCAGCAGGAATCTTGACGTTCATGCCATCTATTGTACCCGTCTCAGACCGACCAGTATGCCGGCATGGCGCAATATGCTCTCCGGCGCGGTAGGCTCTCCGTGTGGGGAGGTCCAGGCGACTTGACGTCTGACACACCCGCTGCCAACCTTGTTCCGCTCTTGCGGGCGGTCCTACCTAGGAGGAGCCAAATGGTCGACATCAAGTTCCAGTCCCAGCCGGTCGCACTGCCTGAGGGCATCGACTACAACGAGTACATCGTCGCGACGTACGTCGTCTCGTTCCCCGCGGCGATGCCCGTCCCCATCCTCGCCCAGTTCCTCGCCATCGAGCAGACCACGGGCACGTGGGTGGCGGTCCCGGGCGAGACTCCCGAGGTGCGCGCAAAGCACGTCGCCAAGGTCATCGGCTGCTACGAGCTTCCCGACTACGAGTGGGAGATCCCGGCGGGAACTACCGAGCGCCAGTACTGCGTGCAGATTGCCTTCCCTGAGGTCAACATCGGCTCGCAGATCCCCATGCTGCTCACCGCCGCCATCGGCAACATCTCCATGGGCGGCAAGATCAAGCTCGTCGACCTCTACCTGCCCAAGAAGTTCGTGGACGGGTTCAAGGGCCCCAGGTTCGGCATCCAGGGTGTCCGCAAGATCCTGGGCGTCGAGGGCCGGCCGCTTCTTAACAACATGATCAAGCCCTGCACCGGCTACACCCTCGAGGTCGGAACCGAGCTGTTCCGCGAGGCCGCTCTCGGCGGTTGCGACATCATCAAGGACGACGAACTGATCGCCGACGCCTCCTTCAACTCCTGCCTCGGCCGGGTCAAGGCCTACATGGAGGTCGAGAAGCAGGTCTTCGAGGAGACCGGCGAGCACACCATCTACACCTGCAACATCTCGGACAGCGTTCCCAAGGTGCTCGAGAACGCCAAGAAGGCCGTCGAGCTTGGCGTCAACGGGCTGATGATCAACTACCTCGCCGTGGGGATGCCCGTCATGCAGGCGCTGGCGGAGGACGACTCCATCAACGTGCCGATCCTCGCCCACATGGACCTGGCGGGCGCCTTCTACATGCCGGGCTGGCACGGAATGGGTTCGCACCTGATCCTGGGCAAGCTGCCTCGCCTCGCGGGCGCCGACATCGTGGTCTTCCCTGCCCCCTACGGCAAGGCTCAGGTACTCCAGGAGAGGTTCATGCAGGTCGCTCGCAACCTGACCTTCCCCATGTACAACATGGCCCCCGCGTGGCCGATGCCGTCAGGTGGTATCACTCCCTCCATGGTCTCCAACGCCGTTCGTGACCTGGGCGTTGACATCGTCATCGGCACCGGCGGCGGCATCCACGCCCACCCCCAGGGCCCAAGGGCCGGGGCACGGGCATTCCGTCAGGCGATCGACGCGGCCGTCTCCGGCGTCTCTCTGGAAGAAGCCGCCAAGCAGCACGGCGAGCTCGGCAATGCCGTTGCCGCCTGGCAGGACGCCTTCAAGATCCTCGGAAAGTAGACGCGGGCTCGCGAGCCAGACCAAGAGATGCCCTGGGGTTTCGACCCCAGGGCATCCTTTTGAAGAGCAGGGGGATAGGCGTGAGCGCAGAGACACAGGAACCGGTTCGCGGCGCGCGAGAAGGCAAGTACATCCTCGCCCACGACGTGGGGACCTCCGGCAACAAGGCCGCGCTCGTCGA
>JBBAAN010000027.1:0-25655 GCA_041658225.1 Actinomycetota bacterium | reverse complement strand
GACGTTCCCCTACATTCGGTCGCGTCCGCATCCCGAATCGCGGCGTTGCTCGTCGGTTGCATACCTACAGGTATGCGCCCTCCTCGCGCCTCGCGCTTCGAGCGCACCCGCGCCCTCGATGTGTACGGCGAATTCGGACGCACCACACTAGATACTCGTGATGGGCGCCAAAACGACCTAGCGCCTAGTTCATACAGGGACTTGTGGACATTCGTCTCGAACTCAAGTCACATGTCCCCGTCTGGGGATCGACCATGCCAGGACTGCGGGCGAGCGGGCCGTCTACGCGCCGGCTGCGGTCCCACCCTGAAGTTCGACATCGTGACTTCCGTGAGGAGGCCGCTCAAGGCCGTACTTGACCAGCAAGTTGAGATAGTCGCGCTGGTAGAAAATCTTAACCTTAACGTTAGGGTGAAGCTCTCTCAGACGCCTGATCTTACGGTTCTTCTTCGTCACGAGCCTCTGGTTGAGAGTTGTGATCTCGATGTAGAGGTCGAGATCGGGGAGGTAGAAATCCGGGGCGAAGCGCCGAGTGACCTGGCCCTTGGCATCCCACTCGATGTCGAACGTGGTGGGCTCGTAGTCCCAGGCAATCTGGTAGAAATCGAGCAGCCGCGCAAACTGGTGCTCAGATTCGTGGGCAAAGCGTACCCGGTCGCTGGGCAAAGACGCTTGGTCGGGCCGTCCGATCACCGCTTGGCCTATCCTCCTCGCCCCCCGCGGGATGTAGTAGCCAGGTCGCCGCCGGAATCGGATGCCGGTGCCCGCTCCTCGCCGGCCGGCTCCTCCAACTGCGCCAGCTGCCCCTCGAGCTCCCGATAGACCGGTCCGAGGGCGATAGCGAAAACCCCTTGTCCGCGGCCGAGCAAGTCAACGACCTGCTCCTGGTTCTCGCAGGCGTAGACCCCCGCACCGTCCGAAAGCAGCGTCACTCCTGACAGATCTACGCCAAGATGGTTCCTGAGGTAGCCGACCGCCTGGCGAATACGCTGCAGGCTGACGCCGGCCTTGAGTAGTCGTCTGATGACCTTCAGCTCGACCACATCGCCGAACGAGTACAGCCGCTGGGTCCCTGAACCGGCCGCCGGGCGAATGCTCGGCTCGACGAGCCCGGTGCGTGCCCAGTAATCCATCTGCCGGTAGGAGATCCCCACGATCTTGCAGACGATCGGGCCCCGATAGCCCCCGTCGTTTGCGGGCCGGCCTTGTTCTCCCTGTGCCTCAACCTCAGGCGCACCTTGCATGGTCGCCTCCAGAGTACACACTTGTAATTACGGCGGTTAGACTACGTCCGGCCGGAGGGCAAGTCAACCTATGCCATGCCTCCAAAATCTTCCGGTTGCACCTGGTCCAGGAATTCTCGGAACTTCGCCACCTCCTGGTCCTCCGCGTCGGAGATGAGGATACTGGCCTCCGACAAGACATCCTCGCTGGCGAAGATCGGCGCGGCGCAGCGGGCAGCCAGGGCGATGGCATCGCTGGGCCGCGACGACACCGCGTGCGTCGAGCCCAGGTGCTCCACCTCGATGACGGCGTAGAACGTCCCTTCTTTGAGCTCGGTGATCACGATGCGATCGACGCGCACCCCCAACTCCTCCAGGAGGTCTCGCATCAGGTCGTGAGTCATCGGGCGAGGCGGGACGACACCCTGGAGCGCGAAGGCGATTGCCGTGGCTTCCACTGCCCCGATCCAGATGGGCAGAAACCGCTCCCCCGAGCGTTCCTTCAGCAGCACGATTGGCTGGTTGCTGGGTAGTTCCACGCGCACACCAACCAGGGTCAACTCGACCACGTACCTACCTCGCTCTCCCGAAAACCCGGGCGGGCAACGGAGTCTACGATACCCCAGTGGGAGGAACAATGGGCCCGCCCGCGCGCATGAGCTCGCGGATGTAGGCCTCTGGGTTGCCCATCAGACCGGCGGGAACCTTCACCGCATACAGGTCCGGCAAGTTGCGGTAGACCTCGTCGACATCGAGCCCGTACCCCACCGCAAATACATCCCCGATCTCCAGCCCAACGTAGTCGATGGGCAGCTCGACGATGCGGCGAGCCGACTTGTCCAGCAGGGTCGCCACCTTCAAGCTGGCGGGACCGCGTGCCCTGAGCATGGTCAGCAGGTAGTTGAGAGTCAGCCCGGTATCGACGATGTCTTCCACCACGAGCACGTGTTCGCCGTGGATGTTGAGCTCGAGGTCCTTGACGATCCTCACAACCCCCGTCGCCTCTGCCGCCTGGTAGCGGGAAATGGACATGAAGTCCATCCGAACGGGGATCGGGGTTGCCCTGACCAGATCGGAAAGGAAAATGACGGCCCCGCGCAGCACGCTTATGAAGATCGGGCTCTTGCCCTCGTAGTCGCGGGCAATCTGCGCGCCCATTGCGGCCACGCGCGCGGCAATCTCACTTCTCGGGCAGATCAGACGGAGTTCCTCCGGCAAGCCCGGCACCTCGTCACACAATCTCTCACCTCCGAGACTGCCCGCTAGCCGTTCAAGGCCTCACGGAGGATGGAGCGCAGAAGGGCCGCCTCCATTCGTCTTCCCAAGTTGGCTAGCTCACCCACGGCCTTGATCGCTTTGGCTCGCGAGTCCGGGTTCCTCTGCTTCAAGTACGGGGCCACCACCTGCTGGAGGATGCCCGCCTCACGGTCGGCCGAGTTCTTGTACATCCTGAGATGCCTGGGCTCCAGACCGTACGAGAAGAGGTCCCTCGCCAGCCTGGCGATCAGCAGCGCCTCCTCGTCGTAGGTCGGGGACTCACCACCCGGTCTGGGCCGCACCAGCCCGAAGGACTCGATCTGGTCCAGCACCGGCGCCTCGATCCCGGCCGCGCGGCATATCTCCTCGCGCGAGAGGTGCACTCCGCCCCCGCCCTGCTCGAGCAACGTGGCAGCCTCACCAAAAGACCCGGGGATCTGAAGCTGCAGGGAGTCCGCGCTCGGGGCCTCCACCAGACTCGATCCAACCGGGCTGCTCGGCTCACTCGACGCCGCAGGGGTCGCCGATGCCGAAGGGATGACACCGGTGCGGTCCCATTCCGCCAGGCGCTCCCGGATCACACTGAGAGGCAGGAACTGGTCACGCTGAAGAGACATCGCTACTCGCAGCCGCTCCACATCCGCGGGCGCGTACTTGCGATACCCCGACGAACTCCGGACTGGACTGATCAGGCCCTTGCTTTCCAGAAACCGGATCTTGGAAATACTGGCGCCTGGGAACTCGGCCTTCAGCACCCCCAGCACGTCGCCGATCCCGATCGTTTTACGACCTCCGGACTCCGCCACCATCGAGGCCTGCCTTTCAGCCTTCGCCGGCCGGTTCCGAAGAAGGCTTCATGAAGAAGGCGAGCCGGAATCGGCCGACCTGCAGTTCGTCCCCGGAAGCCAGGTTGGCGTCGTCCACTCGCTCGCGATTGACATAGGTGCCGTTGAGGCTTCCCTCGTCGTGAATCACGTACCGGCCCGCTTGGCGCCGGACCTCGGCATGACGTCTCGACACGGTGATGTCGTCCAGGAAGATGTCGGACTCGGGATGGCGCCCAACCGTCACGACGTCCTTGTCGAGGCGAAACGCGCTGCCGGCGTTCGGCCCTCGTCGCACCACCAGGACCGCGGCCCCCGCCTCTCCGGTCTCCTCGGGGAGCCACGCGACCTCTTCTTCGACTTCGACCTCGACTTCGGTCGGACCGAAGGTGACCGTCGTGTCATCCAGAGCTTGCGTCAGAGCCCCGCAGCGCGCACAGAATCGGCTGCTCTCCGGGTTGCGATGCCCGCACTGGGTGCAGTACACGGTCACACCTCTCCTTCGACCCCTAGAAGCACGCCGTGAATCTATACGAGAGGTCGATGGCGGTCAATCCGAACTCGGAATCTATTCGGATTCCGCCTCCTCCAGTAGCTTGCCGTAGGCCTCGGCGGTCAGCAGCGCGGCGGTCTCCGACGAATCCCCCATGTCCACCTTGACCAACCAGCCCTGGCCGTACGGGTCCTGGTTCACGATCTCCGGCGCTCTCTCGACCTGGGAGTTACGTTCAGAGACGGTCCCGGTCACGGGACTGAACAGATCCGAGACCGACTTGGTGGACTCGATCTCCCCCAGTGGCTCTCCCTCGCGCACCTGCGTGCCGGCCTCGGGCAGATCCGCGAACACGATGTCGCCCAGCTGGTGTTGGGCATAGTCGGTTACCCCGACCGTCACGATCGAACCCTCGATCCGTGCCCACTCATGCTCTTTGGTGTAGCCAAGCTCCTCGGGTACCAACGTCACGACGAACCCCCTCCTCTCTGCGGGCTGTCCAACCCACTCACCGTTTCACGGCCGACCATCGTTTCACGGCCGACCATCATCCGCCGTTTGTGACCCCGCCGCCGCGACCGCTGGGCCACTCGACGGCGCCGGGGTCGGTGTGGAACTGGGGGTGGGCGCCGGGGTCGGTGTGGAACTGGGGGTGGGCGCCGGGGTCGTGGTCGTGGACCCGGGTCCGGTTCCCCGTCGCACGATCCGGCGGAATGGCACGTAGTGTGAGCGGAAGCTGCTCTTGCGCACCTCGACGCCTTGCCTTTTGACCACCTTCTCCACCCTCACATCGAAGCCGGCCGAGCCGGATTCCTCCACCTTCTCCTGGCCCTCGGCCAGGTTCGGGTCGGAGATGTAGCGAGTCGGGGGCTGCACGATGTTGTATCTGGCTGAAACGTTGAAGGTGACCTCGGTGCCCAAGTCGGTGGAATACAGCTCGACCGTCAGGCTGCGTGAGGTGGGAATCGCTCGGAGGTAGACCCCGTACTGGGTGTCGTTGCGGAACTTCAAATCGGTATCCGGGTAGTTGAGGGTCGCATCCCGACCCAGCGGGTAGTGCGAGATATACAACTGGTGGTTGGTCCGGTCGACGATCTCGTAACCCGCCAGCAGCGCGGCATTGAACACCGTCGTGCCCGCCTGGCATGTTCCGCCCCCAATCCCCGGCACCAATTCGCCGTTCACCACCACCTGCGCCGTCCGATAGCCCTTCTCCGCGGTACGCGGACCCGTCGCCTCGTTCATCGAAAACACCCCGCCTGGGCGAACGATCGTCCCGTCGATCGCATGGGCGATCAGGTCGATGTTGTGGACCCGGGGAGCATTCCGCGCGTCGAACGTGGTCGTGTAGGTCACCACGCGCTCCTTGATGCCCAACTTCGACGCATCCTCAGTCGTGAGCTTGGGCTGGATGGTCTTCACAGCCAATTCCACCCGCCGCCCGCTGGGCATGTCCAAGAGCGCCCGGCTCGTGGCAGGCGTGTCGATCTCGGCCCCAGGGCTCGACGGCCGGACGGTGGCGCGCGGGCCGTCGGTGGCGAAGCCGGCCTCCACTGCCGGCACCTCAACCCCCGGGAAAGCCCCCACCAATCGAGCGTGAAGAGCTTCCTCCGCCAGGACAAGATCGAGCTTCGCGTCGACCACTCGCGATTGGAGCAGCGTGGACAGGACCGGCCGGTCCAACACCAGTTCGCGCCCCTCATACACAACGGTCGACGGCGCGCCGAGGAGCGTCTCCGCTCTTGCCCTGGCGACGGCCGCCACCTCGTCGGAAACCGTCGGGCGCGCATCCGTCAGCGGGATGGCAACGGCGCTGCGACTCGACTCCGCGGCCAGGGCGCGCACCCCTTTCGCAAGGGCTGCCCTGTCGATCATTCTGCCGGACCGGCCCGGAACCACCTCCACCCGGTTGTCTCGCACGACGATCTTCGGCTCGGCCGCAACGACTTCCAGCGCAGCGGTGGGTTTGGCCAGCCCGGCGCGAAACTTGGCATCATCCAGATCGACCACCCAGGGCAGCCGGATGGGAACAAACAGAGCCCTGAGGCGCTTCAGCACCGCCACCAACGGGTTGGCTTCCCGGCCCACGCCCACGGCGTCCCGAGCCGTCGCCTGCACGTCGTAGCTCACACCCAGGTCCCTGAGTGTCAGCGTCCACGACTCCGCCTCGCGCAGGAGCTTGACCCGGCCTTCCAGCCGGTGCTCGGCTTCCCGCCTCAGGACCCCCTCCGCCGCTGTGCGCGTCATGCCGCCCAGCGGCACACCTCCCGCGCGCACGCCGGTGTGGATCGTGTCGCGGTGGACGACCGCATCCATCGCCGCCGCCCCCACAACCAATGCGACGGCCGCTCCCACTCCCAGGACGATCGGGCGGAAGCCCCAGCGCAGCCGGCCATTTCCCGTTAGACGCAGGGTGAGGGCTCCTTTCGCCTTGCCCAAAGTGTGCTCTCTCGGCGCGCCGCGCCGTGGCCGCCCAGCGTACCTCGCGACCACGCAGGCGGTCTCGCCACCGTGGTGCGCCCCGCCCCCCCCCGCTAGCGGCGGGGCTTAGCGTAAGAGAAGCGTGGGATTCCGCGCAAGGCGGGCACGTCAACCGAATCCCGGGCTTGGAGGTCGACTTCGACACCGGCGTGAGTGGTCAGGGCGTCGATTGCCCCTCCGGGGATGCTCAGGGCCTGGCTCAGAGTCTCCGATTCGCCTATGGCCGTCACCAGGTAAGGCGCCGACACCCGCACGCCCCCGACGAGAATACCGGTCCCCTCCGAGGAGAACGCCGTCGCCGCCACCACTCTGGCCTCGTTGACGGCCAGAGCCTCCGCCCCCGCATTCCTCAGTTCCTCCGCCAAGTCCAGCAACTGAACGGCGTCCAGCTTCGCGTTGGGGTCGGAAATGGTTATCACTATCCCCGGGCCCCTGACGGGCACCACCCCTGTCAGCACCTGGAGAGCCCGGAGCCGGTCCTCGTACTCCTTCAATGCCGTGGACTCGCGAGTGGAGGAGCTTTCGAAGCCGGCCAGCGCCAGGCGAAGATCCAAGACCTGGAATGTCAACTCGTCGCTACGCAAGTTGAGGTCCGCCAGGATGCGGACCAGATCCTCTTCTCGCTCGGACGCCAGTCGCTGCGTGAGGCCCACCCCGCCGCGAACCTGGCCCACCAACCCCAGGCCAACCAGCAGCGACAAACATGCGGCCAGAACCTGGAGCACTCGCCACCGTGCCCCTCGTCCCGCCTTCTCTGCGTCCCGGCGTTGTGTCCCCAACATCTGCGCTTCTCGTCAGGCCCGGAACACGTGACGGCGAATGCGGGCAAGGTTCTGGAATATCCGCATCCCCAAGACCACGACGACCGCGGTGGACATCTCCCCTCCCACCCCCAACTGGTCGCCGATGAACACGATCAGCGCAGCGAGGGTCGTATTGGACAGCAGCGACACCACAAAGACCTTCTCGGAGAAGGTGCCCTCCAATCTCGCTCGGCCGCCGCCCAGCAGCCCATCCAACGCAGCCACGATGGCCATCGGGAGATAGGGCTGGAGACTCGGAGGCACGCTGGGATGCACCCACAGCCCCAGGAGGATGCCGGCGGCGAGCGAGATGACAACGATCACGACTCCCCCTCAACATGCGCGTATCGGAATCGCACCCCGCCCCGGTATGCCGCGACCCGAAGCGAGGCGCTCTGTTCGACTTCGATCCCCAACCCGTAGGCGTCGACCCATTTGCGGAAGCGGCGCGCTATGGAACTTGCCAGGAACCGGCTTTTCATCCGATGCCCATCCCCCAACGCGACGATACGGTACGGCGAGGAAACGATCTGGAAGTTGACCAGGACCGTGCCCCCCGCGGCGCGGATAGCACTCAGTCCGGTCAGTCGCTCTCCGTTGATCTCCACGGCTTCGGCTCCACAATCCCAAAGGGCATTTACGACCTCTTGGATGTCCAAGTCCTGGACCGTGACACTGGACCGATCAACACTGGAGGTCTCGTATCCCTCTGCGTCCGACAGAGCGACCACGACTCCGGGTCCTTCCATCTCGGTCAATCCCGCCAAGCTCTCGAGCTGCAACACCGACGCCCTGATCGCTTGTCCCGGCCACTGCCCAGAAAGAGCCTCCGACTGCCGCGACTCCATCTCGAGCCGAAGGCCCGCCAGGTCTTGCTCCAGCGAAGTCGTGTGTCGCTGCCGCAAGAGGATCATCTCGGCCAATTGGGCTCGGCGACCAGCCTCAGCGGGGCGCTCCGCGCGGACGCCCTGACCGGCCATCACGATCAGCAGACCCAAGAGCGTCCCCGTTGCCGCCAGGGCCACGGTTCCCCAACGGCTGCGGCCACCCCCCCGACGCCTCCCGCCTTCAGGCACAGCCCACCCCCGACCCGGTCGCTCCGGGTCACCAACCCTCCTGGTCACCCGGCCACTTGGACTTCATGTACCGCATCTACCGCGACGAACCTTTCACCACCGCTACATACTCCTCGATGATCTCGAGTGAAGCTTCGCGGTCCCCGCCCTCGGCCCACACATGGATCACGGGATCTTCCACGTCCGGCAGCACCAACGCCCAATCCGAGCCGTGAAAAGCCTTCACCCCGTCTGTCAAATCGACCTCTCGGCCCTTCACGTGCTCCATGAGCTGGCGCATCACGGCTCCCTTGTCCTCCCATGCCGTCGGGACCTGCCGATGTACCACGTGGCCGGCCGGCAACGCGGACACCAGTTCTCCGACGTCACGCCCACCTCGCGCCAAGAGTTCCAACAACCTCACCAGCGCGGCGATCGCATCGAAGGCAGGCAAGAACGCGGGAACCATGAGCCCACCCATCTCTTCACCCGCAGACACACAGCCCGGCTTCGCCGCCGTGCTCATGAGCGCGCTCCTCGAGACCTTCGTGAACTCCACCTCGCAGCCGTTGCGCCTGGCCAGATCCCCGATGACTCGCGTGGTGCAGATCGGTGCCGCCACCCATCCCGTCCCGGTCTGCTTTGTCGCCAGCTCGGTCAGCGCCAGCAGCGCGCTCTCTCCGGAGACCAGTCGGCCCGCCCCGTCCGCGAGAAACAGCCTCTCTCCCACCGGGTCGATGGCCGCGCCCAAGTCCGCGCCCGAGGATTGAACCATTTCGGCAAGCCTGGTCAGTCCCAGGCGTTGTTCCTCCACCGAGAGCGCCGCCCGGGCCTCGTCGAGGTAGCCGGACACCAGCAGGGTCTCCGCTCCCAGTTTGCCCAGAATCCTGGGTAGAACCAGCGTCGAACTGCCGAACTCCGCGTCGATGACGATCTTCGGGTTCCACTCACGAATGGCCTGGGCGTCGATTGCCGCCAGAAGGCCCGACGTGTACAGCTCGGTCGCCCGTGGAGGATAGGACAGCTCCCCGATCTCGGTTCCGAAGGCGCGCCGGAAATCCTCACGATAGAAGGTCCGTTCCACTTTCCTGCGAAGAACATCGTCCAGATCGATCCCGTCGGGCCCGAAGATCTGGATCTCCAGGCTCTCGCGGTCCCCGGGTGCCGTGCGAACTGCCACTCCCCCGGCGGCCGAGGTGGTCCGCGCAGCGAAGCGTGCCACTGGCGTCGGCGCAATCTCCAGGTCCCTGCAGACCACCCCCGTCGCGCTCAGGCCGGCTATGAGCGCGCGCTTCACCGCGCGGGCCACTCGGGACTCGTCGCGCGAGAGAACCACGGCCGCGCCCCTCGGCAGGATCGTGCCATAGGCCATGGCCAGGCGCAGAACAATCTCCGGGGTCAGATCCACATTCGTCAGCCCGCGAACGCCCCTCTCCCCGAACAGGGTGCGAGCACCTCGCGACTCCCAGATGAGGCTCTTCGTGACGATTGCCCCGGCCTCGACCATCTTCAGGGGATAGACCTTCACGTGTGACTGGAGGATCGCCCCCTCTCCGATGACCGATCCGTCTCCGACCACCACACCGTCCTCGACGCGCGAGCCCGACTTTATGTCCGCGTTGCGCCCTATGACGCATCCGCGCAGGTTGGCGATCGCGCCCACGTAGGCGTTGTCCTGCACGATCGCCCGGTGAAGAAACGCCCCCGACTTCACGACCACGTTGTTGCCGATCACCGTGTACTCGCGCAGGTGAGCCCCCGCCTCGACCTTCGCGTAGTCACCGATCACCACTGGACCGTCCAGCCTGGCGTCCGGGTCCACGTCGGCTCCCTGCCCCACCCACACGCCCGGCCGAACCTCGAAGCCCCCCACCTCGACGCGGACCTTGCCGTCCAGGACGTCCTGATGTGCCCGCATGTAGGCGGCGAGATTCCCGACGTCCTCCCAGTAGCCATCCGCCACGAACCCGAAGACCGGCAAACCCTTGGCAAGCAGCTGGGGAAAGACGTCCTGAGAGAAGTCGACCGACTCCCCTTCAGCGATGAAGTCGAACACCCCGGGCTCGATGACGTATATCCCGGTATTGACGGTGTCCGAGAAGACCTGCCCCCAATTCGGCTTCTCGAGAAACCTCTCCACGCTGCCGTCCTTGCGCGTGATCACGATCCCGAACTCGAGCGGGTTCTGCACGCGCTTGAGGGCGACGGTGACCATCGCACCCTTCTCACGATGGAAGCTCACCAACTCCTCGAGGTCGATGTCGGTCAAGGCGTCCCCCGACACCACCAGAAACGTGGAGTCAAGCTGTTCTTGCGCGTTCTTGACACTGCCGGCCGTACCGAGCGGAGTGACCTCCGTCGCGTAGGTCAGATGCACTCCCATGTCCGAGCCGTCGCCGAAGTAGTTGCGAACGAGGTTCGCCAGGAACTGAACCGTCACGACCAGATCCTTGTAGTCGTGCCGGCTCAGCAGCGCCACCACATGCTGCATCAGCGGTCGGTTGACCACCGGCAGCATGGGTTTCGGCTGGTTGGCGGTCAGGGGCCGAAGGCGAGTGCCCTCACCCCCCGCCATGATGACAGCCTTCATCCGACCACCTTTCAGAAGTGGGCGAGAGTCGATCCTCGGCCGAGCGGGCCATCGCCGAGGCGAAGGGTTCTCTCGGCGGTCCTCTTGTCGCTTGATCCTACCGGGTCCGCCCGGTCCCTGTGACCCGGTGGAGTGCTTCGACGAGGAAGGGTTCCTTATCGGCTGATCCTACCGAGTCGGCCCAGTTGCCGGCGCATGTCCAAAGCGTAGAGGGCGCCGGCAAAGTAGTACAGGGCAATGCCGGGCACGAAGAACACCCAGCCAAGAACGCGAGCCAGATGCGCCGCCTCCACCTCTGTGCGCCCAAGAAGAAACAGCGGCAAGGCGTACATCAGAGCGCAAGTGCCGGCCTTGCCGACCACATTGACCGCGGGGATTGCCCCCCCTCTGGATTTGAGCACCCCGCCGCCCGCGGCTATCGCGACATCTCGCAGCAGGATCAGGCCCACGACCCACCATGGCGTGATCCCCTCGACGATGAACACCACAGCAGCGACAACCAGTGCCAGGCGGTCCGCCGCCGGGTCCAGCAACTGACCGAGACGCGACACCTGGTTGAAACGGCGCGCGATCCAGCCGTCGACCCAGTCGCTGACCCCGATCCCAGCCAGGACGAGCGTCGCGGTGCCGAGCCGGCCACGGACAACCAGCCATGCGAAGACGGGGATCGCCCCGAGCCTCAACAGGGAGATGAGGTTCGGCACCGTCAGGACCGCTGAACTCGCCTCCCCGCCCAGACGGCCCTCAATCTCCGACTCTCCCATGTTCCTCCGGCTCGCCTGCGCCGGGCGGAGCGGAAACCGCTCCTCGACCCCGGCCTCGGTCTGCTTCAGCCACAGAGCCGACTCCGGGCACCCCGCGAACGGACACCCGAAGTGGACACCCGACAAGTGGTCGGGACGGCCGGATTTGAACCGGCGACCCCCAGTCCCCCAGACTGGTGCGCTAACCAAGCTGCGCTACGTCCCGTCGACCGCGCCGCCGACTTCCCATCCATCGGGTGCTCGCGCACGCGGCGCCCAGATCCTAGGGTAGCCCGCGGAGATGGTCAAACAGATCTGCTGCGAGCCTACTCCCTCTCCGTCTTGCGTTTCCGCACCCTGGTGACAACACGCACCGGGACTCCCTCGAAACCGAAGGCTTCCCGGACGCTTCTTTGAAGGAATCTCCGATACGGCGCCTCCACCGGGCCCGTGGCGAAGAACACGAACTCCGGCGGAGCCGATCTCGACTGAGTGCCGAAGAGGACTCGCACGCTCTTTCCGTGGCATGGGGGAGGCGGCGTCGACGCCTGAAGCGCCGTCAGCCACTCATTGAAGCGGCCGGTCTTCACACGCTGGCGTCTCGCCGAGTCCACGCGCTCGAGAGCTTTCCACACCAGCCCGGCGCCACGGCCCGTCAGAGCGCTGGTGACCACCACTGGAGCGAACGCCGCAAACGGCATCGCATACGCCAGATCCTCCCGCGCCCGCTCGATCTCCCCGCGAACCAGCAGATCCGCCTTGTTCAGGACGATGACGAGACCGCTGCCCACGTCCATCACCCGTCTGGCGAGTCTAAGGTCCTGGTCGGTCCCCGCCCGGTTTGCCTCGAGAATCAACACGGTGACATCCGCCTCATCGGCGATCCGAAGGCTGCGCACCAGGGCGAAGTAGTCGGCCCCGGCCGCCTGTCTGCCCTTGCGCGAAAGCCCGGCGGTGTCGATGAACCGGTAGCTCTTGCCCCCGTGTACCAGCACGCTGTCCACCGCGTCCCGGGTGGTCCCGGCCTGGGGATGAACGATTGCCCTCTCCTGGCCGCACAGCCGGTTGAACAGCGACGACTTGCCGACGTTGGGCCGGCCGATCAGAGCGACAGACACGGGTCCTTCACTATCAACCTCAACCTGATCTTGACTCCCTTTTGCCGGCAGCAGCCTGACCACCGCATCCAGGAGGTCTCCGGTTCCCCTCCCGTGGATCCCGGAGACCGGCCACGGCTCTCCCAGTCCGGCCCGGTACAGGGACGGAAGATCGTCTTCCCACTCCGCCGCGTCCACCTTGGTGGCAACCAGCAGAACCGGCGCCTCGGCCCTTCTCAGCTCCCGCGCCAGGCGCATGTCCTCCTCGGTCAGGCCGGCCTGACCGTCCACGACGAACAGGACCAGGTCCGCCCGCGAGAGAGCCCGCCGCGTCTGCTCCACCACCTGACGTCTGAGCGCATCCGTGGAGTGTGGTTCGAATCCACCGGTGTCCACCAGAGTGAAGTCGCGCCCCCGCCACTGAGCCGTGTGCTCCACTCGATCTCGCGTGACCCCGCTGGCCTCATCCACGATTGCCGAGCGCTTCCCACAGAGGCGGTTGACCAGGGTGGACTTGCCGACATTCGCCCGCCCGACGACAGCGACCTCGGGCAGGATTGGCCTATTTGTCGACATAGCTCTTCATGCCTCTGTAGCTTCGGCGGCGTGACTCCGCCCGCCTTCCTCGGCAACTTCCACCACCAGGGCCGCGATCCGATCCACGACCTCGCTTATGCTCAGCCCGCTTGTGTCGAGCAACACCGCGTCGGCGGCCGGCCTCAAGGGCGAGACGGGCCGGGTTGAGTCCAGGGCGTCCCTGCGGGCCAGATCACGCTGGACTTCATCGATAGAATGCCTCAGGCCCAGCTCATTGCCACGACGTCTTGTCCGTTCCTCGGCCGATGCGGTCAGGAAGACCTTGACCGGGGCTCCGGGGACCACTGCGGTAGCGGTGTCGCGCCCCTCCAGCACTCCCCCTTCGCGAGCAAGTGACCTCTGCAGACGGACCATGACCCGCCTGACCCCGGGGACCGCAGACACCGCGCTGACCGCCCGTGTCACAGATGTCGATCTCAGCTCCCGCCCGAGATCCCTGCCGTTGATCGAGACCACCGTCGACTGCCCTCGTTCCGCTCCCACCGCCAGGCGAATCGTCGCGTTCCTGGCCAGCGCTTCCAGAGCCGCCCGGTCCCCGACGTCGATGCCCTCTTCCAGGGCAAGCCAGGTCAGGGCGCGATACATGGCTCCGGTGTCGATGTGGGGGATGCCGAGCCTGCGCGCCAGTCGCCGAGCCACAGTGCTCTTGCCCGAAGCCGACGGCCCGTCGATTGCGACGACGAGGGGCGCCACCCGGGCACCCGAACCGGTGAAAGACGATGCGCTCACGCTCCTGTCCATCCCCCCTGCCCGTCCCCCGACAGCCCGGCCAGTATCTCCAGGAACCCGGGGAAAGACGTCTGGGTGCATTCCCACCCGCCAATTCTTGTCTTGCCACCACCGGCCAGCCCCACAACTGCGGCCATCATCGCGATCCGATGGTCCCCGGCGGGATCCACGCTCCCCCCGGTGGGTTGCCCCCCCACGACCCGGAAACCGTCCGACCAGGTCTCAACCTCGACACCCAACCTCCCCAGTCCGGCCGCAATGGCCGCGATCCGATCTGATTCCTTTACCCGGAGTTCCCCGGCTCCGCTGACCTCCAGACACCCGACGGAGTGCGAAGCCACGCCCGCCAGAAGCGGAAGCTCATCGATCAAGTCCGCCACCATGTCCGGGCCGATCCTCGCTCCCGTCAGTTGCGAGTATCGCATGCTCACCCGCCCGCTGGGCTCTCCCGCAAGGTTACCCTCAACCTCAACAGTCAGTTGAGCCCCCATCGACCGAAGCACGTCCAGGAACCCTGTTCGCCGGGGATTTAGACCCACACCCTCGACTGTCACCTCAGATCCAGGAACGACCGCCGCCGCCCCCAACAAGAATGCAGCCGACGAGATGTCTCCCGGCACCTCGAGATCGATCGGCGACAGTGTCTCGCAAGGTGCCACCCGAGCCCACCCCGGCCCACACTGAATCCCGACCCCCTGCATCGCCAGAAGCCGCTCGGTGTGATCCCTGGATGGCCGCGGTTCGTAGACGGTCGTCTCTCCCTCGGCACACAGGCCCGCCAGCAGCAGGGCGGACTTGACCTGCGCACTGGCCATCGGCAACTCGTGCACCCCTCCCTTGATCGGGGTTCCGCCCACAACCGCGATCGGCGCCAAGTCGCCTCCTCGAGCCCATATACTTGCCCCGACGCCTCGCAGCGGCGCCGCGACACGGTCCATCGGCCGTCTGCGCACGCTTGGATCCCCCGTCAACACCGACAGGCCGGCCAGCCCCGTGGCCACGCCGATCAGCAGCCGCATCGCCGTCCCCGAGTTACCCACATCCAGCACGTCTGTCGGCTCGACCAACGCCCGCATGCCGGCGCTGCGCACGATCACCGTCTTGCCTCGCGGGCCGCCGGCGACTTCCTCGACGGGAGTGATCTGCACACCCAGCCTGCGTAAACACTCCGTCATGCTGGCCACGTCCCCGCTCCCCGGGACTCCGGCCACACGCGACTCTCCCAACGCCAAGCTCCCCAACAGAAGGGCGCGCTGGGCGATGGACTTGTCGCCCGGAACGACGACCAAGCCCCGCAGTGGCCCGACCGGCTCGATCATGGCCTCCACAGAAGCCCCCTCCTTGCCGCCTGTGACCGACTGGAACTTGCCGCCCACGCTCACATGCTACCGGCCAGCCCGCAAGCCCGCTCAAACCCGGCACACTCCGCTCGAGCGCCGCTCGGAAAGCCGGCCTCTGCCGCGCAAGCTTCCCGGCCGTGCCGGCGCACGCGGCTACTGACCCCGCAATCGCACCCGGAATCCCCTCGACTCCAAGTGCTCGCTTGCCAGCGCGGCCTGCTTCGAGCTCAGTGTCGTCAGTACCACCCGTCCATCCGGGCGCTCTCGACCCCGCAAACGACGCAGATCAAGGTCGGCGAGGCCGACCCCGGCCTCTCCTGCCGCAGTAAGCGCCTCACCCAAGTTGCGCAGGTCTCCCTCTGCCACCACCTGCACCTGCTCGGAGCCGGCAGTGTCGCCCACCTCGATCATCACCGCCCGCCCGCTTCGAGCCCTTTCCATCTCCCTCCAGATGGCCCCCTCGTCCCTTTCCCGGATGGCCCTGCGAAGTCGCCCCAACCGCTCTTCGAACACCTCCAACACACGCCCGATCTCGGAGGAGTTGCCGGTCAGGATGTGGGACCAGATCTCGGGTCCGCTCCCGGCGATTCTCGTCATGTCGCGGAAGCCGCCCGCCGCCAGGGCCCCGCCGGCGGGCCGTGACTTCATCTCGTCCAGGGCCGCGTTCATCAAGGCCGTCGCGGCAACCTGGGGAACATGGCTCACCACCGCCACAATTTCGTCATGCGCTGCCGGGCCCATGATCATCACGTGCGCGCCCACCGACGTCGCCACCTTGCTCATCACTGCCAGCGCCTCTGGATCGGTGTTCCCGGTCGGAGTGAGAACGTAAGCCGCCCCCTTGAACAGCCCCCGGCGTGCCGCACCCACCCCGCAGTCCTCGGCACCCGCCATCGGGTGCCCCCCGACGAACCGTGCCCCCACCGGCATCGCACATTCGACCTCAGCTACCAGTTGAGCCTTCACGCTGCCCACATCAGTCACCAGTGCGCCTGGCGGCGCACCGGCCATGGCTTCTCTGGTAACCGTTGCGATCGAGCCCACGGGAACGGCCACGATCACCAGGCCACACCCTGCCACGGCGTCGGCCAGACCACCCCCCGCACAGACGTCAACCAGCCCTAACTTCACCGCACGACGTACCACGCTGGCGTCCACGTCGTAGCCCACGACCTGGTCGACCCAGTGGACCCCGCGCAGGTCCGCGGCCAGGGAGCCGCCGATCAGGCCCAGCCCCACCACGCAGATTCGAGAAGGCATGTCCATGGCTATGAGCCTAGGTCGGTTCGCAGCCGGCGCGCCCCCCTGAGATAGACATGCCGGGCCTGCCGGGCGTCGGCGCTCGCGTAGCAGTGCGCCAAGACCCGGACGCACAGCCGAACCGACCCCTCCACCGGGATCTCGCGCGCGCACAGAAGCGGAACCTGCGACAGTCCGATCTCTCGAGCGGCAGCCGCCGGAAACTCGGATGAGACGTCCTCGGTCGCCGTGAAGAACACGCTGATCAGGTCATCAGCATCGAGTCGGTTACGCTCCATCATGACCCGCAGCAACTCGGCCGTGCGCAGGAGCACCTCCTCTTTCGTATCCTTCGCCAGAGTCGTCGCGCCGCGAATCGCACGCACACTCGGCGCACTCCGCTGACCCGGTGAACTCGCCTCCCTCATTACCGCACCCCTATCCGAGCGCTCGGCTCGACGTTTCGGTCCTGAAGCCACAAACCGCAAGGCAGCCGCACAGCCCCCGTCACTGCCGGGGCAACTCTGGCACGGCGCCTGCCGCCTCAAGTTCCTCCAAGACCTCCCCTGTCGGAAGGAAATCCGCCAGAGGGGGGAGGTCCTTAAGGCTATCCAGGCCCAGCTTCTCCAGGAACTCCGCCGTGGTTGCGTACAGCCCCGCCTGACCGGGTCCTTCGTCCCGCCCAACCTGCGCCACCAGACCCCAACGCTCGAGCGTCTTGACCACGCCGTCCGCGTTGACGCCCCGAATCGCCGCAATGTCCTGACGCGTCACCGGCTGCCGGTAGGCCACGATCGCCAGCGTCTCCAGGGCCGCCTGTGTGAGCCGCGGGTGGCGCGCATTGCGAACGAAGCGCTCGACGCACTCCCCAGCCTCGGGGCGGGTGTAGAGTCTCCACCCCCCGCCGACCTGCCGCAGGACCCAACCGCCCCCCGCCTCCGCGAGATCCGCGGCAATCCGCCGCAGACACCCTTCGGCTTCCGTTTCCGACGCCTCCACAGCGCCGGCCAGCGCGCTCACCGAAACGGGTTCCTCGGCAACCAGCAGCACCGCCTCGATCGCGGCCCGAACCCCGATCTCCTCATCCGCCATCTCGACACCATCTCCGTCTGAGTCGATCCCCATCGCTGCCATTGCCGCGACCGGCGTTGCTCTGCCCGGGCCCAACTCCGTCTCCTCTGTCACGCTGGACCCCCACCAAGCCCGGCAAGCTCGCCTTCCAGAACCTCCAAGTTCCCCACCCAACGGGCCGAGATCTCCCCGAATAGCTCTCCCTGCTCGAGATCGACCAGACCCCGGCGATACAGCTCCAGAAGCGCGAGGAAGTGGGCCACAACCTCAACCAACGCCTCACACTGAGCAGTCAGTTCCCGGAATCCCGCGCTCCCGCACGCGGCGAGCCGCCTTCCGATGTGCACCATGGTCTCCCTCACGGACACCTTGATCGGCGCAATGAAGACTCCGTCCGACACAAGGTGCCTCCGCGGCCTGAGCAGCGCGGCGGCGATGTAGCCCAGGTCATCGCTGCTGATCCGGGAGACCAGGTCGGGCACACACGCCCCGAAAGCCTCGTCGAGCGCGACGCTCCGGGGGAAGAACCGAGCCTCGCCGGCCATGCGCTCCCCGAATACGGCCGCGGCAGCCTTGAACGCCCGATACTGGAGCAGGCGCGCCAATCTGAGATCGCGGAGCTCGAGCGGTTCACTCTCAACCTCATCCACTGGTCGAGATTCTGGCAGAAGGCCGAAGGCCTTGAGCTCCAGCAGGGTCGCCGCCACCACCAGGAATTCGGTGGCGACGTTGAGATCGAGTTGTTTGAGAGTGCGGACCTCCCGCAAGTACTGGTCGACGATCGTCGACACTCGCACCTGGTAGATGTCCACCTGCTGCCGGGAGATCAGGCCCAGCAGCAACTCGAACGGGCCTTCGTAGACGTCCGTCATTACGGAATAGCCCACAGTCATGTCCCCACGCTCATGTCGGCGCCGGCCTCACCCGCTGGTCCGGACGGGGCAGCCGCGGCCGGCAACCCTGAATCGCGGGCCCCAAGTCCGCCCCATCCACCGGGCCTGTGCGCCTCCCTCGGAGCTTGCCCCCACTACCGGCGCCTGGTCGCTGCCAGGCGCCTCACGAGGCCGGACTCAGGCCCGTGCTCCTCCATTTCCGCCAGAGCCAGAGCGATGGCCACTCTGACCAGCCGGCCCCGGTCCACTCCTATTCCATGCTCGGCCCGCAGCCGGATGCGGCCCTGCTCCAGCTCGGTCAGTTCCTCCGGGGTGCAGTAGAAGGTCACCTTCTCCTCGTGGAACTCGCGACCGCTGGCACCCACCCCAAACCGCCGGTGAGTCGGCTTCTCCCCGTGTGAATGCGCCGCAAGCGCTCCGGTCTCACTCTTGTCCACAATCGGAGAGGCCGGGTCGGGCTCCGGCGCAAGAGCCGTCACCCTGAAGAGTTCCTCCGCACCCGGCAGGCTGGCCCGCCGACCCCCGCTCACTTCGACGTCACCTCCTTGACCAGACTCCGGTACGCCTCCGCCCCCCGCGAGTTCGACGCGTAGTTGAGGATCGGCTGACCGACCACAGGAGCCTCCGCGAACCGGATGGTCCTGTTAACCACCGTGTTGTAGACCTTCTTGCCGAAGGCCTCCTCGACTCTGGCCAGCACCTCCTGGCCATGCAGCGTCCGACGGTCGTACATCGTCGCGAGAATACCCTCGACCTTCAGTTTAGGATTAAGCCTGCCCTTGACCTTCTGAATCGTGTCCAGAAGCAGCGACATCCCCCGCATGGCGAAGTACTCACACTGGACAGGGATGATCACGGAGTCGGCCGCCGTCAGGGCGTTGACGGTGAGCAGTCCCAGAGAAGGTGGGCAGTCGATCAGTATGTAGTCGAACTTACGCTTCAGAGGCTCCAGAACTCGCTGGAGCGCCTGCTCTCTCGCCACCTCCCCCACCAAGAGCACTTCAGCCGCCGCCAAGTCGATATTGGACGGTAGCAGGGACAGCCCATCCGAGATCTCGATCAGCACCGAGTCAATCGACGCGCCCTTGTCCCCCATGATCAAGTTGTAGATGGTCGTGTCCAGCTCCATGGGGTTCTTTCCCAGCCCGACCGAGAGGGCTCCTTGGGGGTCGAAGTCGACCAGCAGGACCTTCCGCCCCACCTCCGCCAGGCCCGCCCCGAGATTGATCGTCGTGGTCGTCTTGCCGACCCCGCCCTTCTGATTCGCCAGAGCGATGATCCTCCCCATCCACTGCCTCCTTGAGCATCCCCCGGGGGACCTCGATCGGTCCTGACCGCAAAGTCTACTAATCGCTTCAGCGCCTTACCAATGTGTACGTTAGGTGACATCGGATTCTAGGGTGACAGACGAGTTCTGACAACCCCTAATCGCAGACATGCCCCAGAATGAGCGGCGAGGCGCCACTCGATCCTCACGGCAGGCGCGGCTCAGCCAAACCCCGAGTCCTCGCCCCTGGTTTCGCCAACCGTGCCCGTTCTCGGGGCCGTGCCAATGCCGCCGGGCCGCTCCTCGCTCGAGTCGGCACTCCTGATCTCGCGAACCGTGCCTTGGCAGCTACGCCCTCAGGCACGAAGCGAAGCTCGTTCCCGGTGCGCTCCGGCCGACCCCGAACAGTTCGCACACGGTGGCTCCCACGTCCGCGAAGGTCGACCTCGACCCCAGTGAACCCCCGAGCCCTCCCGTGGACCCCTCTTTCGCCAGAACCGGAACGTACTCTCGCGAGTGGTCGGTCGAGGCGGTCGTCGGATCGCACCCGTGGTCCCCCGTCAGGATCAGCACGTCACCCGGAGAGAGGGCCTCTTCGATGTCCGGCAGACGGCCGTCCAGATCCTCGACGGCCGCCGCGTAGCCGGCCGGATCGTTTCGGTGACCGTAGAGCGAGTCGAAGTCCCCCAGATTGGCGAAGCAGAACACCGGGTCGTCACCGGAGAGCGTCTCGCAGATCGCCGCCACTCCCGAGGAGTTGTCTTGAGTGTGCAGGGTCCGGTGGATTCCCCGGTAGGCGAATATGTCCCCCACCTTGCCGACGGCAACCACAGGCACATCGGCTTCCGCAAGCCGGTCGAGGTCGGTTGCCCCGACCGGGGCGATCGAAAAATCCCGCCGGTCTCCGGTCCTCCGGAATGCCCCCGCCATTCCCGAGAACGGTCGGGCGATCACGCGACTCACTCGGTTTGCCCCTTGCAGTATCCCCCGGGCAATCTCGCACCACCGGTACAGCTCCCCCAAGGCCACGACCTCAACGTGAGCTGCCAGTTGAAAGACGCTGTCGGCGGACGCGTAGAGGATCGGGCGCCCCGAGCGGACATGCTCCTCGCCCAACTCCTCGATGATCTCCGTGCCCGAGGCGGTGCGATTGCCGATCACCTCGCGCCCGATCGCCCGCTCGAACGCGTCCACCACTTCCGCCGGGAACCCATCGGGGTAGACCGGGAAAGGCCGGTCAAGGATCAGGCCCATCATCTCCCAGTGACCGGTCGTGGTGTCCTTACCCGGCGACATCTCGGCCATGCGTCCGTACCAGGCTTCCGGCTCACGCGCCTGAGGCACCCCACGCAGCGCAGCTACCGCCCCCAACCCCCAGCGCTGAAGGTTCGGCACGTGGAGCCCACCCACCGCCTCCGCAACGTGGCCGAGGGTGTCGGATCCCTCATCCCCGTACAACCCCGCGTCCGGGAGGGCGCCAACGCCCAGCGAGTCGCAGACGACCAGGGCAACCTTTCGCCTGCCTGCGGTCACACGCCTCGCCCCGCGAGAGCATCCATCTCAGCGGTTCTTGCAGCCCACACAGAGGCGGGCGCTCGGGATGGCCTCCAGCCGCTCCCCCGGGATGGCCTGACCACAACCCTCGCACACCCCAAAGGCTCCAAGGTCGAACTTGCCCAGCGCCGTGTCCACCTCGGCAAGCGCTCCCCTTACCCGCTCGATCAGCGCCAGCGCGTTCGCCCGCTCCGCGCTCGACTGCCCGGCGTCGGCAAAGCCCGCCTCTATATCCAGCCTATCAACGCTCGGCTCGTCCGGGTCGGCGCCAATCTCCTCCAGTTGCTTCCTCAGGGACTTGCGCTCCTCTTCCAAGCGCTCCCGGAAATATCCGAGCGTCTGTGTCTCCATGGAAGAACCTCTACCTCCTTCAGACCCACACACCCGATACACGCGCCCGCCGCCGAGACGCGCAGGGCGCTACCGGCCTTCGCTATTCTCCGGGCGGCTGTCCCGCGCCCCCCATTCCGAGGAGATCCTGAGGCGCGCCCGCGGGTGCGTTCTCGCGTACACCTCCCGCAGATGCTCTTGACTCACCAGTGTATACACCTGGGTGGTCGACAGGCTCGCGTGCCCCAGCAGTTCCTGCACAACCCGCACGTCCGCTCCGTTGTCGAGCAAGTGCGTGGCAAACGAATGGCGCAGCGTGTGCGGCGATATCGTCTCGCCAATCCCGGCCCGGGAAGCATACTTCTTCATGATCTTCCAACACCCTTGCCGGGTCAGCCTCCCACCCCGGGCATTGAGGAATACCGAGCTCGCGGAAAGACGCGTCGCCAACTTGGGACGTGCCCCTTTCAGGTACTCCGCCAGGCATTCGATCGCCGCGCCTCCCATGGGAACAATCCGTTCCTTGCAGCCCTTTCCGACCACCCGGATACATCGTTCCTCGAGGTTCAAGTCGGCCAGGTCCAGGCTTGTCGCCTCCGAGATCCTCATCCCGGTCGCGTAGAGGACCTCCAGAAGTGCCCGATCCCGCGTGGGCAGCGCAGCGTCGCTGCATGCCGGCCCGCGAAGCAGCAGGTCCACCGCATCCACGGAAATGGCCTTCGGCAGTGCTTTGGGGACCCGCGGAGAGCCGAGCAAGGCGGTGGGGTCCGCCGCAGCCAGGCCCTCCCGCACGCAGAACCGATGAAACCCCCGCACCGTCGCCAGCACTCGTGCGACGCTCGAAGGGGCGTACCCGCGGCCCTTCTCCTTCCGGCCCAAACGCAGGAAGCCCAGGAATCCGACTACCAGTTCCTCAGATACTTCCCCCGGGTCCTCCACCCCCGCACGCAGCAGATGCTCGCCGTACAAGCGCAGGTCCCGCCGGTATGCCCCCAGCGAATTCGAAGCAAGACCCTTCTCCACGGAGAGGTAGTCCAGGAATCGGTGCATCGCCCCGGCGAGCGGGCTCCTGTCTGCCATGGTCTGCCGGCTACTTCACACCGGGTATCAGCTCTGCCAGCGACCTGCTGGACATGCCGTGCGCCATGGCAACAGGCTCGTTCGTCAGAGCGCCGCCCACAGCGTTCACCCCCCGCGCCAAAGTCTGATCGGTCCGCACGGCCGCCTCCAGTCCCAAGTTGGCTATGGCCAGCGCATAGGGCAGTGTGACGTTGGCCAGCGCATAGGTCGAGGTGCGCGGCACCGCCCCGGGCATGTTCCCCACGCAGTAGTGGACCACCCCGTGCTTGACATAGGTCGGCTCGGAGTGGGTGGTGACGTGGGAAGTCGCGATGCAGCCGCCTTGATCGACGGAGATATCCACGATCACCGAGCCCGGCCTCATCTGGCGAACCAGGTCCTCCTCGACCAGCTTCGGGGCCCTTGCCCCGGTGATCAGCACGGCTCCCACCACCAGGTCGGCCCCCAGCACAGCCCGCTCCACGTTCAGCCGGTTGGACATCACCGTCTGGATGCGCCCTTGGTGGACGAGGTCGATCTCACGGAGTTTCCGAGCGTTGTTGTCGAGCAGGATCACCTCGGCCTCCATGCCCCGAGCGATCCGCGCCGCGCTGCTCCCCGCTATTCCGCCTCCCAGCACCACCACCGTCGCCGGAGGCACTCCGGACACACCCCCGAGCAGCACTCCCCGGCCGCCACTCTCACGCTCCAGAAGGTGCGCCCCCACCTGGGGAGCCATACGCCCCGCCACCTCACTCATCGGGGCCAGCAATGGCAACTCTCCTGAGGCAAGCTCGACGGTCTCGTAGCCGACGGCGGTCACACCCGAAGACAGCACCGCTTCAGTGCACTCGCGGCTCGCCGCCAGGTGGAGGAAGGTGAAGAGGACCTGCCCGGCGCGCATTCTCGGATACTCGGCGGGAATCGGCTCCTTGACCTTCAGAACCAGGTCCGCCTCCGCCCATACGTCGTCCGCGCTCGCGACGATCTCAGCTCCCGCTCGCACGAACTCCTCGTCCGCCAGGTACGACCCGGCCCCCGCTCCCTGCTCCACCAGCACCCGGTGCCCCGCGGCCGTCAGATCCCCGACACCCCCGGGGGTTGCGGCCACACGATACTCGTGGTCCTTCAGTTCCTTCGGCACCCCGACGATCATGACCCACGCTCCCTTGCCTGTCGCCGTCCGCCGGTTCGGCGCCTCGCGGCGAATCGGGCGGATCCTCGCTGCACTTCTCCGGGTCGAACCCAAGTCGACAGTAGCCGTCCGAGAGTTCGGCACCTATATCGCGACCCGCCGTCATCCGGCGGCCGCACGCTCCCTCTCGACAATCTCCTTGCCCAATGTCAGCGCGATTATCGTCTTTGCGTCGCGAATCTCCCCGGAACGGACCCGGTCCAACGCGGCATCCATATCGAGGATCATCACCTGCATGTCCGCTTCTTCGTGCTTTCCCGGCGCTCCCGCAACCGGCGAAAGGTCCAGCGCAACGAAGAGGTGGAACAACTCGTTGCTGAAACCCGGGGTCGTGTAGAAAACCGCCGCCGGCAGAAGGCGGCCCGCCTGGAACCCCACCTCTTCGATCAGCTCTCGGCGAATACAACTCTCTACCGCTTCCCCGTCCAGATCCAGCTTCCCTGCCGGGATCTCAATCAGCTCGCCCCCGACCGGATGCCGGTACTGACGGACAAGCACCACCCTGCCGTCCGGCAGGACCGGCAGCGCTCCCACGGCCCCACGGTGCTCCACGACCTCCCGGGTGCCCGTGCTTCCGTCCGAGAATCGCACATCGTCCACACGAACCCGGATCACCTGACCCTCGAACGCCAGTCGCGACTCACTCACTTCGTAGCCGCCCAAAGGACTCACCTCGCTCAGCGTGCTGCCGTGAACTTCGCCCAAGCGCTCCCCGGGGCCGGCGAGTCGCAACCCGTTCCCTCGCAGCATCCCCGAGCAATAGGCCGTCTGCCGCCCTGTGGGGTCCTCAAACGCCCGAGTCCGCGCCGGCCTCCACCGTCACCCGCCCCGACTCCCGGCTCTTGCTGAATTCGACCGCGGCACCGACAAAGTCCCTGAACAGCGGATGCGCACGATTCGGCCGCGACTTGAACTCAGGATGGAATTGGCTCCCCACGAACCAGGGGTGCGCGGGATTCTCGATCATCTCTACCAGCCGGCCATCTGGCGACGTGCCCGACAGCACCAACCCGGCTTCCTCCAGCATCTTCCGATAGCGGTTGTTGACCTCGTAGCGATGGCGATGCCGTTCGAAAACCACATCCTGCCCGTAGGCCTTCGCGGCCACACTGCCCGCCGCGAGCCGGCAAGGGTATAGCCCCAGACGCATCGTCCCGCCCACGTCGAGCACGTCGCGCTGATCGCGCATCAGATCGATCACCGGGTGAGGAGTCGCCTCATCGAACTCGCTGGAGTTGGCGTTCTCCAACCCCGCTACATGGCGGGCAAAATCGATCACGGCAACCTGCAGCCCGAGGCAGATTCCAAGGAAAGGAACCCGGCGTTCACGGGCGAAGCGCGCCGCCGCGATCTTGCCTTCGATCCCGCGGAACCCGAACCCGCCCGGGACCAGGATCCCATCCACCGACCCGAGGATTTCCTCACTCCGGTTCGTCGTCAGATCGTCCGAGGCGATCCAGGCGATCTCGACCCCCACCCGATGGTAGAACCCCCCGTGGTACAGGGCCTCCACCACCGAGAGGTAGGCATCGACCAGGTTCACGTACTTCCCGACCAAGCCGATGCGCACCGATCCCCTCGGGTTCTTCACGCGCTCCAGCAAGTTCTCCCACTCACTGAGGTCGGGCTCGCCCGTCTCGATGCCCAAGCGCTCCACCACGAAGTCATCCAGGCCTTCCTGCCGCAGAACCATCGGAATGTCGTAGATGGTGTCCGCATCGACGGCAGAGACGATGGCCTGCTCATCCACGTCGCAAAACAGTGCCAGTTTCTTCTTGAGCGGCTGAGTGATAGGCCGATCCGACCGGCACACCA
>JBBAAN010000026.1:0-26554 GCA_041658225.1 Actinomycetota bacterium | reverse complement strand
TCCAGTTGGCCGCGAGCTTGGCGTCGCGCCCTCCGGCCAACTCCTCGAAGAAAGCGATGCCGGCACTGCTCGAGGCGATCACCGCCACGTCCTGCTCCGGCAGCGAGTACGTCTTGCGCAAACGGGCACGCGCGGCAGCCGGAAGCTCGGATAGGGACGCGCGGATCTCTTCGACCCACTCGCGCGAGGGAGCCAGTGGAACCAGGTCCGGCTCCGGGAAGTAGCGGTAGTCGGTGGCCTCTTCCTTGGAGCGCAACGGCACCGTCGCGCCGGTGTTCTCATCGAAGTGGCGCGTCTCTTGGACCAACCTCTCGCCTGCCTCCAGGGCCGCGATCTGCCGCTCCACCTCATAGCAGAGCGCGCGATACAGGCTGCGAAGGGAGTTGACGTTCTTCACCTCGACCTTGGTGCCGAGTTCGCTTGCCCCGGGGCGGCGCAGCGAGAGGTTGGCGTCACAGCGAAGGCTGCCCTCCTCCATCTTGGCGTCGCAGATCCCGAGCGCCAGCAGGATGGCCCGAAGCTCGACCACGTAGGCACGCGCTTCCTCGGGAGAGCGCAGGTCCGGCTCGGAGACGATCTCCATCAAGGGAATGCCGGCTCGGTTGTAGTTTTCCAGCGCGTACTCGGCCCCGTGGATGCGGCCGGTCTTGGAGGCATGGATCGTCTTGCCCGTGTCCTCCTCCAGATGAACGCGCGTGACGCCGATCCGGCGCGTCTGCCCGTCGACCTGGATGTCCAGGTGCCCCCCGATGCACAACGGCTCGTCGTACTGGGAGATCTGATAGTTCTTGGGCATGTCCGGGTAGAAGTAGTTCTTGCGGTGGAACTGGCAGTGCTCCGCTATGCGGCAGTCCAGCGCAAGCCCCATCGCGATTCCGTCGCGCACGGCGCGCTCGTTTACCACCGGCAGGGATCCGGGCTCACCCAAGCACACCGGACAGGTGCGGGTGTTGGGCGCCTCACCAAAGCTCACGGGACAGCCGCAGAACATCTTGGAGTTGGTCGCCAGCTCGGCGTGGATCTCCAGGCCGATGACCGTCTCGTAGGCCTCCTGTCCTTGCGCTGCTTGGCTCACCGTCACGACACCCTTCCTTGCGCTGCTTGGCTCACCGTCACGACACCCTTCCTCCATGCCCACGCGCCCAGTCGCGCCCCGGGCGGAACCCCCCGCCGGCACTCACCAGCCCGACCACGGCCACTCACCCGCCGGGACGCAGCCGCGCCCCGGGCGGCACTTCCTGCCAGCCCAGGTCCTGCTCGAAGGCGTAGGCCGCTTGCAGCATCCGTGCCTCGTCCAGCGGCCGGGCCATGATGTGCAGGCCCACCGGTAGCCCATCGTCGGGGGAAACCCCGCACGGCAAGCTCATGGCCGCCGCGCCGGCCAGGTTGGTCGGAATCGTGCACACGTCGGACATGTACATCGCAAGCGGGTCCTCGGCCTTCTCCCCCAGCCGGAAGGCCGTGGTCGGCGAGGTGGGCGAGATCAGCAGATCAACTTTCTCGTAGGTGCGCTCAAAGTCGCGGGCGATCAGCGTGCGCACCTTCTGGGCCTGCCCGTAGTAGGCATCGTAGTAGCCGGCCGAGAGCGCATAGGAGCCGAGCATGATGCGCCGCTTGACCTCCGGGCCGAAACCCTCGCCTCGCGTGCGCGAGTTCATGTCCACGATGTCCCTGGAATCCGGCGTGCGGTAGCCGTAGCGCACCCCGTCGTAGCGGGCGAGGTTGGAGGAGCATTCCGCCGGCGCGATCAGGTAGTAGGCCGACAGAGCCGTGTCGAACGTGGGAAGCGAGACCTCGCTCACAACGGCGCCCAGCCGCTCGAAGCGGTCCAGGGCCTCACGCAGCCGCGCCAGCACGCCCGGCTGGAATCCCTCGCCCATCAGTTCCTTGACCACGCCCAGCCGCATCCCGACGACGCCGCCCTCCAGGCCGCTCACGAGGTCGGGAGCGGGGCGAGGGATCGAGGTCGAGTCACGCGGGTCGTGTCCCGCAATCGCCTCCAGCAGCAGCGCGGCGTCGCGCACATTGCGGGCGAAGGGGCCCACCTGATCGAGACTGGAAGCGAATGCGATCAGCCCGAAGCGGGAGACCATGCCGTAGGTCGGCTTCACTCCGACCACTCCGCACAGGGCAGCCGGCTGACGGATCGATCCGCCGGTGTCGGTTCCGATGCCCAGCACGGCCTCGCGCGCGGCGACCGCGGCGGCGGAGCCTCCGCTGGAGCCACCGGGCACCGTGGCGAGATCCCAGGGGTTGTGCGTCGGGCCGAACGCCGAGTTCTCTGTGGAGGAGCCCATGGCGAACTCGTCCATGTTGGCCTTGCCGACCACAATCGCTCCCGCCCCGCGCAGCTTCTCCACCACGGTCGCGTCGTAGGGAGGACGGTAGCTCTGGAGGATCTTCGATCCGCAGGTGGTCGGGATGCCCTTGGTGCAGAGAATGTCCTTGAGAGCCAGCGGGATGCCGGCCAGGGGGCCGAGCTCCTCGCCGGCCGCGCGGCGCGCGTCGACGGCACGCGCCTGAGCCAGAGCCTGGCCCTCCAGGATCGCCAGGAACGCGTGGACCTCGCCGTCCACCCGGGCAATCTGGTCCAGGTGCGCGCGGGTGAGATCCTCGGATGAGGTCTCGCGACGGGCCAGCATTCCGGCCAGCTCATGGGCCGGACGGTCGATCAGCTCTCTCGCGGTGGCGCTCACTTCGTCTCTCCCGCCATCGCCGGGCCCGACGCGGCGCTCACGCCGATCTCCCTCGTAGTCCGCGAACGCGACGCGGCGATCACTCTTCCTCCTCGATGATGCGAGGGACCTTGAAGCAGCCGTCCTCGACCTCCGGGGCGGTGGACAGCGCCTCCTCTTGGGAAAGGCAGGGGGTCACCACGTCGGGCCGCAGCACGTTCACCATGGGGATGGCATGCGAGGTGGGAGGCACGCCTTCCGTGGGCAGCGCCTGCACTTTGCCGGCGTGCTCGAGGATCACGGAGAGCTGGCCCTGGAAGCGGTCCAGCTCCTCCTCGGTCAAGTAGAGGCGGGACAGGCGAGCCACGTGCTCGACCTGGGCGCGGGTCAGTGCCATGTCGGACTCCTTGAACGGGAACTCGCCTAGTCTAGCCCCACTGGGGCCCCGGGTCCGAGACCCGCATGGCGTCGCGAACCGCAGCCCCCGCCCACCTTACCGGAACCGGACGACAGGGAATCGCCACGTCCAGACCGCCGAACAACCGCGTCTGGACGACTGTTGTGGCAATATACAACTCGAGTTATGGCCACTCGACTTCGATATTGCGGCTGGCCGAGTCGGCCTATGCCACAGCTATCCAAGCGTCAGCCGGACTGGAGGCCCGCCCTGATGAGGTCGAGAAGGGCCCTCGCGGCATCCCGCGGCCCGCTCGTCTCACAGCCGGGGATGCCCAGTCGGGTCCTCAACTGCCCCACCCAGACCCCAGATCCAAATGCGGCCTCAAAGGTCCGCGCGGCCAGACCGTCGTGAAGCTCCCGGTACTGCGGCGGTCCAAAGACATTGGCGAAGTAGCTGTGCACCAGGCCCGTGGCGCTGGTTGTGCCCTTAGACATGGCGGCGCCTTCGCGGAAGACCTCCAACGCCTGCTCGGCCGTGGTGAAGCGGCTGAGGATCGGGTGAATCTCGTCGACCTGCTCGTAGTTGTTGGCATACAGCAACACGTCGACCGGATAGCCGTGCAGTACTTCGTCGATTGTGGTCACGGGCAGGACTACCCGTGCGTTCACCTTCTGAGGGCTCATGAAGATGGCCCGGTCCATCTGACCGAACGCGTATCCCTGCTGCAGGTCGTCCAGGCGGACGAAGGCGCCTACCTCCGTGCCATAGCCGAGAACCCGGCCCTTCTCATCTACTTCGAGGGAGCCCATGTCGTCGGCCACGACCCGCATGTCCCGCAGGAACTCCTCTCCAAGCGCGCGAAACGCCTCGATCGACTCCGACTTTCCCGTGGCCGTGTCGCCAACGATGAGGACGGTGGCGGCGTGCCCGCCCTTCAACGAGATGCGCACCATTGCCCCGTGGTAAGGCATGCGCCCCCGGCGCATCATCACCACGTTGTGCAGCGTAAGGGTCATCTTCTTCAGATACCCGAAGTAGCCGAAGCGGTCCTCATTCGGTATCGCCGCCACGATCAGCCCGGCAGCCTCATCGTCGAAGAACACCGTGGGTGGCTCGCCGAAGGACTCCAGGGCCCCCGCCGGCACCCCGAAGGTGTAGATGGCATCCGGACCCGCTGCGATCTGCTCGTCCGAAGCCAATTCGAACAGGTTGGCCAGCGAGCAGCCCAGCCCGATGAAGCGCTCGTGAAAGTAGATGAATATGGTCAGGGGCCCCACCCGGGCCGGGTAGCACAACCACTCGTCCCGGCTGAGCGACAGGCCCTCGATGGGGTTGCGATCCACTTTGCGGAACTGGCCGGACCGGGTGTTCGCCGGAGGGTCGATGATCATCGGCGGAGTGATCCACACCTGCCGGATGAACGGCACCACCCCCAGCGTCTCTTGGTACGTTGCCGCAAGGCTTGCCCGTCTCGGCACCGCGATCACGCCCACGTCGCAGCCGGCCGCCACCTGGCGGTAGATTCGAGGGTGGTCGTCGGTGATGTTCTCGCAGATGTCCCGGTAGAGCGCCCTGATGAGATGGGTCAGCTCCTCGACCGTGGTGTTGAACGCGCGGTAGGGCCTTCGCTCGAAGCTGGAGGGTCCCGGCTCTGAGCGCAGCACCACAAAGCGGTCGAAGCCTCGCCAGAAGTCGTAGAGCCCTTCCACGAATTCGTGCAGAGCCCTTCGGGCGCCCGGATCCTGGAAGCTCCTCGCGTCCGGCAGGTTCCTGGCGGCCAGGTCCAAAGGCTCCGCCGACAGGCGTTCCAGAAGCCTGATCAGGAGAGCCTCCCCATCTTCGCCCGAGGTGTCGATGGGCAACGCTTCGATGACCGGCGAATCCTGGGCGCGCAGCCTGGCAAGGTACATTCCGACGATCTTCCGGAAAACCTCGCTGCGAACGAGCGCCGCCTGGGATCCACACAGGTCGCCGTCGGTATGAATAACGACCTGGCTTCCTTCCCGGTCGAACCGCTTCAGGCCCATCCTTCTCTCCCCGCACGTGGATTCTTCATCAATGGTCGTCCCTTCCTTTCTCGCCCCCCCCGCCGAGCGTGGGTTCCCCTTCTGCCGTCCCGGACAGATCGGCCGTCAAACGGGGGGGCGGAACCAACACGGACGCGGTCACCGCGGCTGCGAGGATCGCTGCGATCACCGCGAGCGACGCCCAGATCGGCACCTTGTAGATCTCGCTCACCATCATCTTCGCCCCGACGAAAACGAGGATTGCAGCAAGGCCGGTCTTGAGGTAGGCGAAGCGCTTCATCATCCCGGCGAGCAGGAAGTAAAGGGCGCGCAGGCCGAGGATCGCGAAGGCGTTGGAGGTGAATACGAGGAAGGTGTCACGCGTGACCGCGAAGATGGCGGGGATCGAATCGACGGCGAAGAGGATGTCCGTCGTCTCGATCACGACGAGCACCGCCAGCATGGGCGTGGCCAAGCGCCGACCGGCCTCTCGGACGAAGAACCGTTGTCCCCGGTATTCCGACGTCATCGGCACGGCGCGTCGGATGAGGCGCAGTACGGGATTGCGCTCGGGATGCACCTCCACGTCCCGATGGCGGGCCATCTTCACCCCGGTGAGGAGCAGGAAGCCCCCGAACACGTAGATCATCCAGTGGAAGTGCGCAAGCAGCGCCGCGCCCCCCGCGATGAAGATCGCCCGGAACACCAGCGCCCCGAGGATTCCGAGGAACAGCACGCGGTGCTGGTAGGCGGCCGGGAGGCCGAAGTAGGAGAAGAGGAGAGCGAAGACGAAGATATTGTCGACCGAGAGGCTCTTCTCGATAAGGTAGCCGGCCAGGTACTCACCGGCGGCGACCCCGCCGCCCCAGGCCCACACGACGGCGGCGAAGCTGAGACCCATGGCGATCCAGACGCCGCTCCAGAGCGCCGCCTCTTTCATGGACACCTCGTGCGGCCTGCGGTGGAACACAAGCAAGTCTATGAGCAGCATCGCCACGATGAAGGCTAGAAATGCGGGCCAGGCCCACCACTCGATAGTCACGTGCGGTCCTTCCGGTTGCGATCGTGTAGCGAAGTCACTTCCCGCAGCCTCGTCCGGGGACCAGCAGGGGAACGCGAGTCCGCAGGACGAGCCTCGCCGCGGCACGCCTTTCTCTGCCGGAGCCCAGCGCGGCAAGTGCGTACGTGCCCCGGCTGAGATGGGCAGCCACAGCCGGGGCGAACTCGCCGAAGAGAACCTCCCTTTGGGCAGGGGCGACGGCCAGAGTCCGCTCGGCTTCTTCGAACAAGGAACAGGTCACCCTCTCCCAATCCGGGTCCCGTGTCGCCGTCCGCCCGTGCTCCGCGTCCGCGACGATCGCAAGGTCTACGGCGGGGTTCATCCACCCCAGGCGCTTGCTCACCGCAGCCGCCGCGGCCGCGAGTCCGGTTCCGCTACCGGAGACCGCGAGCACCCGCGGAACTCCCTTCGTGGTTGGCGGACCGAGAAGCCACGGCTCCAAAGGGTGATGGCGGGCCTCGCGCACCAGGGTGAACAGGGGCGGAAGCGCCAGTGGCCCGAAGAAGGTACCGATAACCCACCAGCCGAACCGACTCCTACCCAGCCGCCCGGCGAGCCAGGCAGTCAGGATGCCACAGGCCGCGAGCGCCGCGAGCGCAATGACGAAGAACACCGTCCAGCTCATAATGCTCGCCTTTCCAGGGTCGCCGCGCGGCGGGGCTCTGCCGCTTCCTCGCCGGGCAACCCCAGAGGGACCACCAACACGTCAAGCGGGGAGTTGCGCAGCACCCGCGCCGCCACGCTCGATCGCACGGTCCGGCGTTCCGGCCGGTGTGCAATCACAACCAGGTCGGCGCCGACATCCCGCGCTGCCCGGAGCAATGCGCCCGCGACCTGCCGGGCCTGGGCCCATCTCCCACGCCACGTCCGGCAGGCGCGGGCCCCGACCCGGTAGCGCACGCCAAGTTCATCGAGGACTGGGCGGACCAAGGCTGCGATCGCCGCGGCCTCCTGCTCCGCCCACTCCGCCTGTTTGATCCAGCCCATTCCGGCCATCCCGCGGATATCGGGCGGGATTGCCACCGCGGCGAATACCACGACCTCCCCGTCCGTCGCGTGGGCTATCTGTCCGGCCCACCGCGCGACCGGGACCGCCAGCGGGGAGTCGCTCACTGCGGCAAGGACCACCGGCGGGCCGAGGTTGTCACTGGAGCCGGTAGGGTATCTGCCGAGCACTGGATTCATCCCCTCTCATCTCTTCAGCCGAACACGACGGCGGCGGGTCTCGGCCGGCCGGTTCGCCAAAAGCTCTTGCGGGGCTGGTCTGCATGGCTTCCGGCTCGCAACTCCCGCCGCTGTCGTGCGGCGACTTCCCCAAACCTCCACCCCCTTCCGTTTCCGATTGCCAACACATGATCAAGGATCCTGGTATCGGCAAACAAGAGGGATGTTCAGACAAGTTGGGCGCGCGACGTTGCCGACAATAGGAGTAGAGGCGATGACTGGAGGGTCGGACATGGTCAGGCAAGCCCGAGAGGGGGAGCTAGATCGGGCGAATGAGGCGCAGGGCGCGCACCGCAAGCTCGAGAATGAAGCGCTGATCTGGATGAAGCGGGGAATAGCCGGTCATTCGGCCAATGCGTTCGAGTCGGTACGTGACCGCCCGGGGGCTCAGGTGGAGCCGGCGGGCCGTGGCGGAGGCGTTTCCCGACTCCGCGAGAAAGGCCTCGAGGGTCTCGATCAGGGGCTCGGCGCCACGCCGCGCCCGGTGGAGCGGTCCCAGCACCATGCCAACCATCTCCGAAACCGCGGCACGATCCTTCGCGATCACTCGATAGGGAAGGAGTGACTCCAAGCGGACTACCGGACTATCGAGACCCAGTCGAGTGGCCAGGTCCAGGGCCTCACGAGCCTCATCGTAGGAGCGCATGATCCCCCCAGGGCCCGCGTACGCACGTCCTACTCCCAGTTGCCAGGGTCCTTCGCCCGTACCCTCGAGGATGCGCACGAGATCGGGTACCGGGTCACCTGTAGGGGCAGGGAAGACGCACACAAGCAGTCCTTCCTTGGTCGCGACCATCACGTCCCTCCCCCCGAAACTCGGCACGACTTGAGTTTCCACGCGGGCATGCACAAGGCCGGCATCCGCGAGGGGGCGGTGGGTGCAGGCCACCACGACCAGGTGGGTCCCCGCGAGGTTGAACCCGAAACGCACGGCCCGTTCCGCGAGCGCCTCAGAGTCCGCCGCCGCGCCCAAGAGGTCATCTACGAATTCGCGGCGGAGGCCTTCCTCGCGTCGGATGATGCGACGTTGCGCCTCCTCGTGGCCCTTCGCGAGGGCGGCAACGGCGTCGTCCACCGACCGGAACATGGCATCCGCCACTGCGGCGATCGCCTCGGGGCTCGCCCGACCGGCGACGAAGGCTATCTCTCGCCAGAGCCTCCAAGCGGCACTCAGGTGGAGGTCGACGAGCGCGGAGAACCGGACCCCTTGCTCGGCTGCCTCCACACCCGCCTTGTGGCAGGCGCTGAGGCTTTCGGGACCGAACTTCGTCCCACGTCGCGCGGATGAGAGGACGGCATCGAGGAACCCGCCGAGCAAGGACGGATCAACCTTGGCCTCCCTGCCCGCCAGCGAGGCGATCTTGCTGGTCGCCGTCGCTCCTTGCTGGACGAGATCAGCCATCTCGCGCAGAAGTGGGCCAGAAAGGCGAAGGTCGGGGTTCCCTGAGGAGCGCTTCACTCCTCGATTCTGCCGGATCGCAGCAGCCGCCGCCAGCGATGAGCTTGGAACCGCCGAGTTGCTTGCCGCACTCCGGCAGAGCAATGGCAGCATCGACCAGGTCCTCGGTGCGAACCGGGGTGATAGCGCGCCGGAAACGCCGGAGCGGTCACTTCTCCCCGAGCAGATCCATCAGGGCCGCTTCGTCGAGGATGGGGACCCCCAGATCGCGGGCCCTCTCGTACTTGGATCCGGGATCCTTGCCTGCGACCACGTAGTCGGTCTTCTTGGACACGCCGGAACTCACGCGTGCGCCCCGAGCCTCCAGGGCGGCCTGAGCCTGCTCACGAGTGAAGCTCTCCAAAGCGCCGGTCAACACGAACGACTTACCCGCAAGAGACTGCGCCGATTCTTCGCGGGCATCCTCTTCCATGCGCACCCCGGCGCCTTCGAGTTTCTCGAGAATCTTGCAGTTACGCGACTGGCGAAAGAACTCGACCACACTGGCCGCGATCGTGGGACCGACTTCGGGAATCGCCTCGAGTTGCTCGACGCTTGCCGCCTGGAGCGCGGAGATCGAGCGGACCTGCCGGGCGAGAACCGAGGAGACGTGGCCCCCGACGTGACGGATGCCCAGGCCCGTGAGCAGCCGCGCGAGCGAGCGCCGCTTGGATTGCTCCACGGACCGAATGAAGTTCTCCGCGGATTTCCGCTGGAACCCCGGCGATCTCTTGCCCCCGAGCGCTATCTCGACCCTGGGCAGCCCGAGAAGCTGGTCAACGTTGACTGAGTAGATATCCCCGACATCCTCAATGAGCCCGGCACCGACGAGCGCCTGAACCCGCTGGTAGCCCAGACCCTCGATGTCCATCGCCCCGCGGGAGGCGAAGTAGAAGATGCGCTCCACCCGCTGGCTCGGGCAGTCCATGCCGGTGCAGCGGGAGACGACCTCGCCTTCGGCTCGCACGATCTCCGAGTCGCACACCGGGCAGCGAGCCGGCATCTTCCAGATCGGAAGGTCTCCCTCGCGTTTGGAGAGCACGGGGCCGACCACCTCCGGGATGACGTCGCCGGCCTTGCGCACGATCACCCAATCGCCGGCACGCACGTCCTTGCGACGGATCTCGTCCTCGTTGTGCAGCGTCGCTAGGCCCACGGTGGACCCGCCGACCCTCACCGGCTCCAGCACCGCGAACGGTGTGACCGCGCCGGTGCGACCGACGTTGACCTCGATGCCCAGCAGCCTGGTGGTGCGCTCCTCCGGCGGGTACTTGTAGGCAATCGCCCAGCGCGGCGCCTTGCTGGTCGCGCCGAGGTCCTGCTGCAGCGAGGCCGAGTCGATCTTGACCACCACGCCGTCGATCTCGCAACTGGTGTCATGCCGGTGCTCGCCCCAGCGCTCGACAAAAGCCCACACCTCCTCGAAGGCGCCGACGCGCTTGGTCTCGGAAGCCACCGGCAAGCCGGCTGCCCCGAGCCATTCGAGCATCTCCGAGTGACTCGCAAACGAACGGCCCTCAGCCGCGCCGAGGCCGTGACAGAGCATAGTGAGCGGCCGCCCAGCGGTGACCTTGGGGTCTTTCTGCCTCAGGCTCCCGGCAGCCGCATTCCGTGGATTTGCGAAAACGGGCTTGGGGGGCTTGCCCTCCGCCAGGAGGCGTTCATTGTCCACCCGGATGCGTTGGTTCATGGCCTCGAAATCGGCCACCGGCAAGAAGACTTCTCCGCGAACCTCCAGCACCGCGGGGGGATCGGATGCCTTCAAGCGCAGCGGGATCGCCTTGATCGTGCGCAGGTTGGGGGTGATGTCCTCCCCCACTTCCCCGTCTCCGCGCGTGGCACCGCGAATGAACCGCCCGTTCTCGTAGGTGAGCGCGACAGCCAGACCATCTATTTTCAGCTCGCAGACGAAGCCGGACACGGGGCCGACGATCTTCTCCGCGCGCACAAGCCAGGCCTCCAACTCCTCACGAGAGAAGGCGTTGTCCAGCGAGAGCATCCGGCGGTGGTGGTGAACCTCGGCGAAGGCCTCGGTGACCACGCCGCCCACACGTTGGGTGGGTGAGTCGGACGTCAGGAGTTGTGGGTAGGCCCGCTCGATGGCGGCCAACTCGCGCATGCGCTCGTCGAACTCCGCGTCCGCGATCTCGGGATCATCGAGCACGTGGTAGCGGTAGTTGTGGTAGGAGATCTCAGCTCGAAGCTCATCGGCTCGGCGGGCCGCTTCCCCGATGGTGTCGGGAACTCCCGCCATCCCTCGCCTCCCGCCCCTGGGCTCGTGGTACCCGCACATCCGTCCTGAGGTCGGTTTCTAGCGCCCCTTGGCCGTGGCCGTGCCGCGCGCGCCGGCGGGCTTGGGCTTGGGCTTCGCCGCGGCGGCAGCCTGCACGAAGGCCAGGTCCCTGCGAAGCAACTCAGCCACCTCCGCCGCATCGACCTTCTCTCGGCGAACCGCTATGGAATAGGCGCGGATGACCTCCAGGTCGGGCAGTCTGATCTCGGCCATCACACGTGCTCCTTCCGCTCCATGTCGTCCCGGCATTGCCGGTGGCGCTTCGTCTTCTCGGGGGCCAAACCCGTCCGGCGGTGCGGCCAAACGGCGACCCGACTCTGCCATTCTATGTGCTCACCCCCGCAGATGCGGTGCGCGCCGGGAGCGCTGCCTACTTGGACCAGGCGATCGTGCCGCCGCCCAGTAGTTCGTCTCCTCGATAGAAGACCGCGGCCTGCCCTCGCGCCACACCGTGCTGCGCCTGCTCGAAGCGAAGCACCGCCTCGTCACCACCAAGCGCCAAGGACGCTTCGCTCTCGGGGGCATGCGCGCGAAGCCTCACCCAGACCCGACTCTCGACCGGCGCCTCGCCCGATACAAGGGAGACCCCACACACGCCCACTTCGTGCCTGCCCAGATCGGACCGGGTGCCCAGCACCACTCGCCGGCTCGCGGGGTCCACCTCGACAACGTAACGGCGCCGGCCCCCTCCGACGCCCAGCCCCCGTCGCTGCCCGAGCGTGAACCGGTAGGCGCCATCGTGACGGCCCAGCACCCGCCCCTCGCAATCGACGATGTCTCCCGGGGCCTTACCGAGCCTGGATTCCAGGAAGGCCGCCGTTTCCCCGTCAGGAATGAAGCAGATCTCGTAGGAATCGGGCTTCGCCGCGACGCGCAGGCCCAACCGGGCGGCCTCACGGCGCGTCTGCTCTTTTGTCAGGTCCCCCAGTGGGAATAGCACATTGGCGAGCTGGCTCTGGCCCAGCATGTACACGACATAGGACTGATCTTTGGCGAGGTCGATGGCCTTGTGCAGCCGGATGCGCCTTGCCTCCCGCGAGAGGCGAACGTAGTGGCCGGTGGCCAGCGCGTCGAAACCCAACGACAGCGCCCGGTCGAGCAAGGCCCGGAACTTCACGTGCTCGTTGCACCGAAGGCAGGGGTTGGGTGTCTCCCCTTGCGCGTATGCCTCGACGAACGGCTCCAACACCGCGTCCCGGAAGATGTCGCAGAGATCCCAGACGTAGAAAGGGATCCCGAGCTTCTCGGCCACTCGCCGCGCGTCGTCGGCATCGGCCAGGCTGCAGCAGCCCCGCCCGGCCATGCGATCCATCGCGGGAGAGGAGAGCAGCTTCAAGTGCACGCCGGTCACCTCGTGGCCGGCCTGAGCAAGTAGCGCCGCCGCCACCGAGGAATCCACGCCGCCGCTCATCGCCGCGAGGATCTTCATTCCCTCGCCTCCCGGACGGCAGGGGAAACCAGCCACCTCATCGATCGGCTCTCAACTGCTCCACGATCCGCGGCAAAGCTTCCGCCGCGGAATCCACGTCCTCCGGCGACGTCTGGCGTCCGATGCTGAATCGAAGCGATCCGGCCACCAGGTCTCCCTCCAGACCCATCGCAACCAGCACGTGCGAAGGCTCGACCGCGCCACTGGCACAGGCCGCCCCGGTGGAGCAGGCGATCCCCCGCTCATCCAGCAGGACGAGCAGATCCTCTCCCCGCAGTCCCGGGATGCTCACGTGGGCGTGTCCGGGCAGTCGGTGCACCCGATGCCCATTCAGGGTCAAGCCGTTGATGCCCTGGGTCAGTCCGACTTCAAGGCGATCGCGCAAAGCGGCGATTCGCGCTACCCGCTCCTGCCGGTCCCCCTGCGCATGACGAACGGCGGCGGCGAAGCCCACGATGCCCGGCACGTTCAGAGTCCCCGCGCGAAGATCGCGTTCCTGACCGCCGCCGTGCAGCAAAGCGACGAGCGGCGTGCCGCGGCGAACCGCAAGGCAGCCAACTCCCTTGGGGCCTCCGAGCTTGTGGGCGCTGGCAGAGGCCATCGCGATGCCGGCGGCGGCCGCACTGATCGGCACCGTCCCGAACGACTGCACCGCATCGGTGTGGAAGACCACTCCCTCATCCGAGACGGCGAGCGCGATGGCGGCCACGTCCTGGATGGTGCCGACTTCGTTGTTGGCGGCCATGACCGAGACGAGCACCGTGTCCGCTCGCATGGCCTCGACCACGGCCTCCGGATGCACGATGCCCTCGTGGTCGGGGGCGACCTCGCTCACCTGGAACCCCTCCGAATACTCCAGCCAGCGCGCCGAACGAAGCACCGCGTGGTGTTCGATGGCCGAGACAACGAGGTGCCGGCCCCTATCGCGCATCGCCAGGGCGCAACCCTTGATCGCCAGGTTGTCGGCCTCCGTCCCCCCGGAGGTGAACAGCAGCTCGAAAGGCAGCACGCCCATCGCCTCGGCGATCACCTCCCGCGCCTCTTCGACGGCCGCGCGCGCGAAGCGGCCGAGGGCGTGAAGGCTGGAAGCATTGGCCGCACCCTCCCCGGTCAGGAAGGGCGCCATCGCTTCCACCACTTCGGGCAGCAGCGGGGTGCTGGCAGCATGATCCAAATAGATGCTCATGAGTTGGAGTCTACGCGGCGCGCGCGCCAATCGTTGCCCCGCGCCTCAAGCCCGCACTCGACTGCGATGCGTCGCCCTCGCGGCCCCCGTGGCACGTGCCGGCCTGTGGATCTGTAGCTGCGGGCGGCTACTGCCGCATCGGATGGACGGGCGGCAGCAATCTCTCCAGGATCCCGAGTGTGCGCTCGGCGACCAGCCGGGACTCCCCGAAAGCTCCCAGGGCCCCCGCCGTCGCGGCATGATCCTCGGCATCGACCCAGGGGAGATTGATCCGGGCAGTTGCGACACTTCCATCGAGTGCGGCCAGCAAGAGGGACACCGCGGTGATCTGGTCGCTCGCCGTGCGCTCCTCCTCCAGCCCCACCAGCATCTCAGCGATTCCGAGGGCTCGGGCAGCCTCCTCCGCCACGCGCAAGGGCACTTCGATGGCCTGACGCGTCGCCGATGCCACCTCGCTCGCACGGCGCGGGTCCTCCGGCGCCTCCCGCTGGGCCTTGGAGGCATCAACCATCGCGCGGTAGGCGGTGATGTCGGCCTGCTCCAGACGCAGGAACTCCTCGACCAGGGCCTCTGCCTCGACAGAGATCTCCCTCGCACCCGACTCCTCGCCCTTGCGGCGCAAGGCCACCTTGGCGCACTTGGCCAGCAGGGCACATCCCAGGGCTCCGGCCAAACTCGCCGCCGAGCCACCACCCGGAACCGGCCGGGCCGAAGCGTACTCGCCCAGAAACCCCCGGCTTTCAGCCAGTTCCACCCGGGCCTCCCTTCGCCGTCATGACCCTGGCCAGACGCGTTTCCAGCACCAGGTCATCGCGCCAATCGCGAACCTTCAGTTCCTCGGGACTGGTCCCCTCCAGAGCAGCCTTGGGAATGAGCCCGACGACCTCCGACTCCACCACGTCGACGCCCTGCTCGGCCGCGATGGCGGCGACGGCCGCAAACGCCCCGGCAGGTGGGGTGCGCCTGTAGTCGACCAGGTTCATGGAGACCTGCACCATTCCCCTTTCCTCCAGAGCCATGCCGAGGGCCCGCACGCCGGGGAGACCGCCGTCGCGCTCACGAATGCGATTGGCGATCCGCTTGGCAAGAGCCAAGTCGGTGCTGGCCAGGTTGACGTTGTATGCGATGAGCGGAGGGCGCACGCCCACGGCGATGGCGCCGGCCGTCGGATGTATGCCCGGGCCCCCAACATCCGGCTTCCGCGCCGGATCCTCTACAGAGGCGGTCAGCAATTCCTCGAAACCCTTGCCTCGCACCTTGGGAAGCTCTCTGCGATCGGGATCACGGGCCACTCGCCCGTAGAAGTAGCAGGGAACACCGAGTTCCGACCATGCGCGCAAGGCGAACCCCGTCGCGCAGCCCATGATCTCCGACTCACTTCGCTCGTCCAGAGCGACGAAAGGCACGACGTCCATGGCGCCCATGCGCGGGTGGGTCCCCTCGTGAACGCGAAGGTCTATGCGCGCCACCGCGACCCGGGTGGCCTCCAAGACGGCATTGACGACGGCCGGCGCATCACCGGCGAGGGTGAGCACCGAGCGGTTGTGATCCGGATCAGAAGAGAGATCCAACACATAGGCCCCGCCGGCTTCGCGCGCCGCGCCGGCGATCTCATCGATGACTTCGCTCCGCCGGCCCTCGGAGAAGTTGGGAACGCACTCAACGATGCTCAAAGCGCCGTCCTCCGTCTCTGGTTCGGAACGCTCTCAACGATGCTCAAGGTCCGGTCTCCGGTGTCCCGCCGTGTCGAGGGCGAAGTGAGCAGTCCACGCGCATCCGCACCCCGCGCTGTCCGTCCATCAGAACTCGACCGCTCTGCCGGCGCCGGCCACGCTGTGACCGGCCTTGACCACCAGGTCCACCAGGTTGACCCCGGCGTGGTAGGCCAGAGCCAGAGGAGAAGGCTCTCCCAGGACGGCAAGGTCGCAGTCGAAGCCGGGGGCGAGTCGTCCGATCCTACCCGCCCTGCCCAAAGCAGTCGCTCCTCCGGCCGTTGCGGCATACAGGGCCTCGTCCGGCGTCAACCCCATCTCGCGGCAAGCCAGGGCGATCACGAAAGGCATGGACTCGGTGTAGGAGGTGCCGGGGTTACAGTCGGTTCCCAAAGCAAGGGTGACACCGGCATCCAGCATCATCCGGGCCGGCGCGTATCGGCGCGTGCCCAGGAAGAAGGTGGTGGCCGGAAGCAGCACGGCCACGGTGCCGGCCGCGGCCAGGGCCCGAGCCTGGGCCTCGTCGCAGTAGACGAGGTGCTCGGCCGAATCACACCGCAACTCCGCCGCCAGTTCCGCCCCGCCGGTCGGCCCCAACTCATTGGCGTGCAGGCGAAGGGCCAGGCCCCTCGCGCGCGCAGCCTCGAGAACCCGGCGCGACTGCGCGACCGTCAGAGCCCCCCCATCGCAGAAAGCGTCGGCCGCCTCAGCCAGCCCCACAACAGCGGGAAGCATCCGGCCGACCACGAGATCGATGTAGTCCCCGGGATGGTCGGAGAACTCCGGCGGAACCAGGTGCGCTCCCAGGAACGTGCGAACGATCTCCAACGGGTGGCGGGCGTCCAACTCGGCAAGCACCCTCAGGCACTTGACCTCGTCTTCAACGGTGAGCCCGTATCCGCTCTTGGCTTCCAGCGTCGTGGTTCCGTGGGCCAGGGCCCGGTCGGCGCGATGGCGTGTCTGCTCCAGCAGGTCCGCGTGCGAGGCCGCCCGGGTTGCGCGCACGGTGGACATGATGCCGCCGCCCAAAGCCAGGGCCTCCTGGTAGGTCTGTCCGGCGAGCCGCGCCGCGTATTCCTCGGAGCGATCCCCCGCAAACACCAGGTGCGTGTGCGCATCCACGAAGCCGGGGGTCACCGACTTGCCGCGCACATCCACGAAGCGCACGCCCGGGCCAAAGGCAATCTCGCGTTCGGCCTCGCGGGTGTGGCCCACCCAGATGACCTTGCCGTTGCGGGCGGCCAGGGCTCCGTCGCGCACGATGCCCAGAGGAGGAGACCCATAGCGAGGATCGTTGGTGACGATCTCCGCCGCGTTCCTCAAGAGGAAGTCCGCCTCGACCACAGCGCTACTCCTTGCTCGGACGGTGCTCAACATCCCGCTCGCCCGGCGGCTCGGTTCCTCGACTTCCCGACCCCGTGCCACCCCGCTCCCCCGTGACCATCGGTGGCTCGGCCCGCCGGTGCGTGGACCCCGCACTGCCCCGTTCCCCCGTGATCATCGGCAGCCACATGCCCTCACGCTCGGCCACCTCGATCGCCTCGGAGTAGCCGGCGTCCGCGTGGCGCATCACGCCGGTGCCCGGGTCGTTGGCAAGCACCAGCTCCACGCGACGAGCGCCTTCCTCGGTTCCGTCGGCCACCACGACCGCGCCGGCGTGGATCGACTTGCCGATGCCGACCCCTCCGCCGTGGTGCACGCTCACCCACGAAGCGCCGGAAGAGGTGTTCAGCAGGGCGTTCAGCACCGGCCAGTCGGCGATGGCGTCGGAGCCGTCGATCATGTCCTCGGTCTCGCGATAGGGGCTGGCGACCGAGCCGGCGTCCAGGTGGTCACGCCCGATGACGATGGGCGCCGAGACCTCCCCCGAGGCGACCATCTCGTTGAAGCGCAGACCCGCGCGGTCGCGCTCGCCGTAGCCGAGCCAACAAACCCGCGCGGGCAGGCCCTGGAAGTGAACCCTCTCGCCGGCCAGACGGATCCAACGAGCAAGGCTCTCGTTCCCGGGAAACTCGTCGAGCACCGCGCGGTCGGTGGCCGCGATGTCGGCGGGGTCCCCCGAAAGGGCCACCCACCGAAATGGCCCCTTGCCCTGGCAGAACAGCGGCCGGATATAGGCGGGCACGAATCCCGGGTAGGAGAAGGCCTCCGCGAACCCGCCGAGCTTGGCCTCTCCGCGAAGGTTGTTGCCGTAGTCGAAGACCTCCGAGCCGGCACGCGCGAAACCCACCATCGCCTCGCAGTGCACGGCCATCGAGGCGCGCGCTCGCTCGATGTATCCGCCCGGGTCCTTGACCCGAAGCTCGCCTGCCTCCTCGACGCTCACGCCCTGAGGCACATAGCCGTTCAAGGGGTCATGGGCCGAGGTCTGGTCGGTGACCGCGTCCACCTCGAAGCCTCGCCGCAGGATCTCGGGCACCACGTCCGCGGCGTTGCCGAAGACCCCGATCGACACCGCCCGCCGCTCCCGGCGTGCCTGCTCCGCCATGGACAGGGCCTCGTCCAGATCGGCCGCCCGCAGGTCGAGATAGCCGGTGTCGATACGGCGGTGGATGCGCGCGGGGTCGACCTCCACACACAGCGCCACCCCGCCGTTCATGGTGATCGCCAGCGGCTGGGCCCCGCCCATCCCTCCGAGGCCGCCGGTCAGCACCACGCGCCCGGCCAGGCTCGCCCCGAAACGCTTGGCCGCAACCGCCGCGAACGTCTCGTAGGTGCCCTGGAGGATTCCCTGGGTCCCGATGTAGATCCATGAGCCGGCGGTCATCTGGCCGTACATGGTCAGGCCCAGGGCTTCCAGTTCCCGAAACTTCTCCCAGGTCGCCCACTCGGGCACCAGCAGTGAGTTGGCGATCAGCACTCGCGGAGCGAAGGGATGGGTGCGGAATACCCCGACCGGCTTGCCCGACTGAACCAGCAGCGTCTCGTTCTCGCCAAGGTCGCGAAGCGTGGCGACGATGGCGTCGAAGCAGGCCCAGTTGCGTGCCGCCTTGCCTGTTCCGCCGTAGACAACGAGGTCATCAGGACGTTCGGCGACCTCGGGATCGAGGTTGTTCATCAGCATCCGCAGAGCGGCTTCCTGAGCCCACCCCCGGCAAGAGCGCTGCGTTCCCCGCGGCGCGCGCACGAGCCTGGCAGTCACGCGTACCTCCCGGCGCGAATGCGGTCCAGGAATTGATCTTACAGGAGCCCGCGAAGGCTGGAACCCGCAGCGCGGCTCGGGGTCAGGCCAGGGGGCCGACCGCCTCAACGACCGCTGCCACCAGGCTTCCGTCCTCGACCACGCAGCGCGCGGCGGCCACATCGGGCGCCATGTAGCGGTCCTCTCCGAGGAACGCGACCCTGCGCCGCAGGCACGCGTGAGCGGCAGCCGTGCCCGGGCCCGGCGAAACGGGCAGGCGGAAGTCCAGACCCTGCGCCGCGCACAGGGCTTCCAAGCCGAGAACCACCCCCACGTTGGAGACGACCTCCCGCAGTTTGCGCGCCGCGTAGAACCCCATGGACACATGGTCTTCCTGGTTGCCGGAAGTCGGGATGGAGTCAACGCTTGCCGGATGCGCCAGCACCTTGCACTCGGCCACGATCGCGGCGGCCGTGTACTGGACGAGCATCATCCCGGAGTCCAGTCCCGGCTTCGGGGTGAGGAACGGCGGCAGGCCGCTCGAGAGCGCGGGGTCGAGCATCCGGTCCATGCGCCGCTCGCTGATCGAGGCCAGATCGGTCAGCGCGATGGCCAGCACGTCGCAGGCCAGAGCCAGCGGCGCGCCGTGGAAGTTGCCCGTCGAGATGACCTCCTTGGTATCCGCGAAGACCACAGGGTTGTCCACGGCCGACTCAAGCTCGCGCTCGGCAATGCCGCGGGCGAAGGCATAGGCGTCGCGCACGGCCCCGTGCACCTGGGGAGCGCACCGCAGGCAGTAGGCGTCCTGCAGCGCATGGGTGGACTCGCGGTGGCCGGCGACCAGCGGGCTCTCGCCCACCAGCAGGCGGATGTTGGAGGCCGAGTCCCGCTGGCCCGGATGGGGCCGCAGAGCCTGGACGCGGGGATCCAGCGGACGGTCGGTGGCGAGCAGCGCCTCCAGGCTCATCGCGCATGTCACGTCAGCACAACGCAACACGTTCGCCGTGTCGGCAAGCGCCAGGCACAGCATGGCCAGCATCCCGTCGGTGCCGTTGAGCAAAGACAGCCCTTCCTTGGCTCCCAGGACGAAGGGTTTGAGACCCTTGCGCGCCAAGGCTTCCGCGGCGGCAATCGTCTCGCCGTCGACACGCGCCTGCCCTTCGCCCAGCAGTGCCAGCGAGAGGTGGGCCAGCGGTGCGAGGTCCCCGCTGGCGCCGACCGAGCCCTTCGACGGCACGACCGCGACGATGCCGGCGTTGAGCATCTCCACCATCCGCTCGACCAGTTCGAAGCGGACGCCACTCATCCCCATCGCGAGCGAGCGAGCGCGCAGCAGCAGCATCGCGCGCACGACCTCGTCCGCCAGCGGCTCCCCGGTCCCACAGGCATGCGAGCGCAGCAGGCGCTCCTGGAGCGAGAGGGCTTCCTCGGCCGGTATGCGCTCGTTGGCCAGCAGCCCGAAGCCGGTGGTAACGCCGTATACCGTGGCGCCCTCGGCGACCGCGCGCTCCACCACCGCCCGGGACGGCGCCATGCGCTCGCGAACTCCGAGTCCCAACCTGACGGGCGCGCCTTGCCGTGCGACCCCAACCACGTCTTCGATCGAGAGCCCCGGGCCCTCAAGGATCACGTCCAAGATCCGCCTCCTCGCCGGCACAGCGCTCACACCTGATCGGCCTGCCGCGCAGCGCTCACACCTGATCGGCCTGCCGCACAGCGCTCACACCTGATCGGCCTGCCGCACAGCGCGCCCCTCTGATGCCGCCCGGGCCGCACCGACCCTTCGCCATCATAAGGGCCCGGTGTAGCCTTAGCGGCAAGGCCACATCCTGAGGAGGCGGTCATGACCCTGGCATACGAAGAGGCCGGAAGCGGGCGCCCGGTCGTACTCCTGCACGCCTTCCCCCTGGACCATCGCATGTGGGCTCCCCAGGTGGAAGCCCTCAAGGACCGCTACCGTGTCATCACCCCCGACGCCGTCGGATTCGGCGGTAGCATGCCCGGTCCCGCAACCGTGGACGCCCAGGCGCACGCCCTTTGCCGGCTGCTCGACCACCTGGGCATCGAGCGATTCGTGTTGGGCGGTCTTTCTATGGGCGGATACGAGGCGTTTGCCTTTCTGCGCGTCGAGCCCGAGCGAGTGGCCGGCATGGTCCTGGCAGACACCCGCGCCGGAGCCGACACCCCGGAGGGCAGAGATGGTCGGGAGGCCAGCGCCCGACTGGTCGAGCGCGAGGGCACCGAGCCGGTCGTGGAAGCCCTGATCCCCCGGCTGCTGGGCCCGACGACACGCGCCGGACGCCCCGACCTCGTCGAGCAAGTGCGGGCTTGGGGCAACCAGGCCGCCCCCGCGTCGGTGGCATCGGCCCTGCGCGGCATGGCGCTGCGGCCGGACTCGACTCCGATGCTCGGCCGAATCCACTTCCCCACCCTGATCCTGGTAGGCGAGGAGGACGAGATCACCGGTCCACCCGAGGCCGAGGCCATGGCCGCCGCGATCCCCAAGTCCCAACTCGTCCGCGTGCCTGAGTCCGGCCACCTGGCCAACCTGGAGAACCCCGAGATCTTCAACTCCTCCCTGGCTTCCTTCCTCGACCGGCTCGGGTGGGACTGAAGGCGTACGACCGGAAACTCGGCCCTCACCGTTGTCTTGTCGGGTAGGCTATGAGCGGAGCAGTCCTCGAGGGTAGACGTCCGCAGCGGCAGGCAGGGATTCGCGGCGTTGTGGGGAATGCCCGTTAGTGCAGGGTCCGAGACGCAGGTGGGCGTGCTCGTCTCATCCGCCACACTGGTAAGGCCTTCCGGGGATATCGCCTGGCACGCGCGCGGGCTTTCCTGGACGGCCCGTTAGGGAAGGGAGCGACCGGAGATGTTCCGCGACCGCGTCGTCGTGATTTTCATGACGCTCGCCTCGGTGATGACACTCGTTTTCGGCAGCTTGCTCATCGCCGACCTGACCCGCAAGGAACCCACCCAAAGCGTCATCGTTTCCGGGGGGACCAGCGGGACCCAGGGCAGCGAGGCTGCGACGCCGGGAACCGCCGGAGGCGAGGACACCACCGCTTCCGTCGCACCGGGGACGCAAACCGGCACCACGGCGGGCAAGACCGGAGGTAGCACCGGCGGCAGCAAGGTCACCACGGGCAAGGTTTCCTCCGCGGGCGGCGCCGCCCAGGGGGTCACCGACAAGGAGATCCGGGTTGGAGGGATCTTCGACATAACCGGGCCGCTCGACTCGACCGTCGAGCGCGACACCGTCCGGGCCTACTTCAACATGGTCAACGCCCAGGGAGGCGTGAACGGCCGCAACCTCACTCTCATACCATGTGACTCCAAGTACGACGCCAACGAGGCGATGCGCTGCGCCGAGAAACTGGTCAACACCGACAAGGTCCTCACGATCGTCGGCTCGCTGGCCGTCCAGGGCGAGAACGACGCCGTGCCGGCCATCAACCAGATGGGTGTTCCCTACATCGGCGGGCTGGGCGCCCCCAACGCCTTCAAGTACCCGCTTTCCTACCCGGTCTCCGCGGACTTCGTGACCTACGGAACGGCAATGGGCACGCACGCCGCGCGGGACCTGGGCTTCAAGAAGCCCGGCATCGTGGTGCTGGACGTTCCGTTCATCGCTCCCGCCCTGAACTCCATGCTGGACGCCCTGCACAAGTACGGCGTCAAGGAAGCGACCGTACAGAAGCCGACGGGAACCCAGCCCGACTACACGACCATCGTGCTGGCAATGCGGCAAGCCGGCGCCGACTCAATCATGACGGTAATGGATCCCTACTCGTATCAAAGGCTCTTCGACGCCATGCAGCGGCAGAACTTCAAGCCGCCGCTCCTCGGCGCGGGCATGACCAAGGGCAACCTTCAAACGTCGTACGGTGAGCCCATCAAGGGTTCGCAGTCCTTAAGCCCATTCCTGGAACCCCTGGACCCGCAATACAAGAGCAACCCCGCGATCCGGCTCTACCTGGACACCGTCCGCAAATACTTCCCCAACCAGGTGTCCAAGCTGGACATCTACACCCAGCAATCCTGGACGGCCGCGGCACTGTTCGTTGACGTGATCAAGCGGGTGGGAGCCAACGTCTCACGGAAGGCCCTCGTCGACGGGCTGAATGCGACCAAGAACTTCGACATCGGCTGGACGGTTCCATTGTCCTTCCAGGCGGGAAACAGCCACGACCCCAACCGCTGCTTCCGCTGGATGAAGAACGACAACGGAACCTGGAACACGACTTCGGACTGGAACTGTTTCTGATGCAGGCCGCCTCCGACGCCGGGCCCGACACCAGGAGATAGGCATGCATGAGGCGCTAGCACTGGGCAACTTCACGGTGGGCAACATTCTCTCGTACACCGCGGCCGGCATCGCGACCGGGTGCCTGTACGCCCTGGCCGCCCTGGGGCTGGTGTTCATCTTCCGGGTATCCGGAGTGCTCAACTTCGGCCAGGGGGCGGTAGGGATGTTCGCCACCTTCTGCGCTTACCAGGTGAGCATCCAGTGGGGCGCACCGGCGGTGCTGGGCGTGCTCGCCGCGCTGGTCGTGGGGGCCGCGCTCGGCTACGTGATCGAGCGCTTCACGATCCGGCCGCTGGAGGGCAAGCCCACCGTCGCCAAGGTCATAGTCACGGTGGGTTGGCTGCTGGCGCTCCAGCAGGTGGCGGGGATCATCTGGGGCAACAACGCCTACCACCAGGCGGTCAGGCTCGTGTCCAAAGCGGGCTTCAACCTTCCAGGCATCGATGTCGTCATCGGCTATGACCAGCTTGCGGTCATCATCATCACGGTCGTGCTCGCCCTGGGACTGGCCGCCCTCTTGCGCTACACCACGATCGGGCTGCAGATGCGGGCCGTCGCGGACAGCCCCTCGACCGGCAAGCTCTGGGGCGTGCGAGTCAACCGAATCACCTCCCTTTCGTGGATGACCGGAAGCGTCATGGCCGCGATCGCCGGGGTGCTGATCACCCCGTTCATCAACTTCACGCCGACCGCGCTCACGATCATCGTCATCCACGCGCTGGCCGCAGCGCTGATCGGCAACCTCGTCAGCCTTCCGCTCACCCTGGTCGGCGGCATCGTGCTCGGCGTCGTGGAGAACCTGCCGAGAATCCCCTTCGGCAGCGTGGGCGGAATCGACTCGGCCGCGGTGTTCATCGTGATCCTGGTCGTGCTGCTGGCCCGCGCGAAGCGGCTGGCCTCCGCGGTGAGGACCGTCTGATGCGCCGGGGCATGAGTCTGCTGTTGGGCTCCCCGCGGGCCGTTTGGCTGCTGGCGATCCCGGCTCTGGCCGTCGGCATAGTGCTGGGACCACTTTTCCCTCAGCAGCAACTCACTCTGACCGACGTGTTCATCGCCGGGCTGCTGGTTCTCTCGCTGGTGGTGCTGACCGGCTTCACCGGACAGATCTCTCTTTGCCAGGCGACCTTCCAGGGACTGGGCGCATTCGTGGCCGGCAATCTCGTCGCCTACCATGGGCTCTCCTGGTGGGTGGCCGCCCCCGTCGCCATCGCCGCCGCCGCCCTGCTGGGCGTCCTGGTGGGCTTGCCCGCCTTGCGCCTCCGCGGCCTGCAACTTGCGATCGTGACGCTGGCCGTGGCCGTGGTCTTCGACAACTACGTCTTCTACACCCCCCACTTCCGCTGGCTCACCCACGCACCCGAGTTCGTCGCCGGCGCCAGGCGTCCCACGCTTCTCGGCCTCGAGTTCCAGAACCGCCCCTTGCGCTTCTACTACCTGGCTCTGGCCGTATTCGTGTTGGCCCTGCTCGTGGTCCGCAACGTGCGGCGAGGCAAGACCGGCAGGGTGCTTCGGGCTCTTCGTGACAGCGAGGTGGCCTCGTCGGTCAACGGCCTGGACCTGACCCGCTACAAGCTGCTGGCCTTCGGGCTCTCGGCCGCCATCGCCGGGGCATCCGGTGCGCTGCTCGCCATCCGCTTCGACGCCGGCAGCGTCTCCCCCAGCCCCTTCGACTTCGTGCACTCGCTGAACATCACCGCGATCGCGGTGCTGGTTGGGGTGAACTTCATTCCCGCCGCGGTGATCGGGGGCATCCTGGACCGCTACTTCCAAGTGCTGGCCACGGATGTGTTGCACATCGCCTTCGACTGGGTGCCCCTGATCCTGGCCGCGGCGCTGATAGCGCAGATCGTGCTGGCGCCGGAGGGACTGTGGGGCGCCCTTCGACACACCTACTACTCGCTCCTGGCCAGGGGTGCACCGAAGATCCTGCCGGCCGGCTCGGGCGCGGAAGGGGGCTGAGCCGTGGCCCTGCTGGAGGTCCGCGACGTCTCAATCCGCTTCGGCGGCGTGCAGGCTCTGGATCGAGTCAGCTTCGACCTGAACCGGGGCGAGGTCCTCGGCCTGATCGGGCCCAACGGCGCCGGCAAGACCACACTGTTCAACTGCATCAGCGGCGTGATCGCCCCGGACTCCGGGTCCATGCGGTTCCGTGGGCGGGACCTGAGCCGGATGAAGACGCACCAACGCTCGATGCTGGGCATCGCCCGCACCTTCCAGAACCTCCAGCTATTCGGGCGCATGACCGTGCAGGAGAACCTGATGGTGCCACTGGACGCCCGCGCCCACCGGGGAGTCGTGGCCGATGCCCTGCACCTTCCGCGAGCCCGCACCGAGGAGCGCAAGGCGCTGGAGAAAGCCCGCGCCATCCTGCACTTCCTCGGCCTTCTCCCCCATGCGGGCACGCCGGCGTGGGATCTCTCCGTCGGCCAGCAGCGGCGTGTGGAACTGGGGCGGGCGTTGTGCAACAAGCCGCAGCTTCTCCTGCTCGACGAGCCGGCCGCCGGCCTGGACGCCGCCGAGACCGCGGAGCTGGCGGCCCTGCTCCCCAGGATCCAGGAACGCTTCGGGGTCTCGATCCTGCTGGTGGATCACGACATGGCTCTGGTCATGCAAGCCTGCCACTACCTCTACGTGCTCGACTTCGGGCGACTGATCGCCCAGGGGAGACCGGAGCAGGTCCGCGAGAACGAGCAGGTGATCGCCGCCTACCTGGGGGAGCAGGGTCGCAAGCGCGAGGGGGTCAAGCTGTGAGCGCGCTGCTCTCCATCGAGAACCTGAAAGCCGGCTACGGTCACCTCGAGGTGCTCCACGGGGTGAGCCTGGAGGTGCGCGAAGGCGAGATCGTGGCGCTGCTCGGATCCAACGGCGCCGGCAAGACCACGACCCTACGCGCGGCCAGCGGCATGGTCCGTGTGCGATCCGGGCGCGTGGTCCTGGCGGGCAAGGATATCTCCAATCGACCCCCCGACCTCCTGGCACGCATGGGCTTGAACCATATCCCCGAAGGACGCGGTCTCTTTCCGCGCCTGGAGGTGGACGAGACGCTGCGACTGGCCGGGATAGCGATGGGCGTGGCCGGCCGCGACTTCCGCGAGCGCCTGGAGCAAGTCTTTGCCGTTTTCCCGAGGCTTGCCGAGCGGCGCCGTCAAGCGGTGGGCACACTCTCAGGCGGCGAGCAGCAGATGGTCACGCTTTCGCGCGCCCTGATCGCCCGGCCGCGGGTGCTGCTCGTCGACGAGTTGTCTCAGGGCCTGGCGCCCACCCTGGTCGCCGAGCTGTTCGAGATCCTCACCACGCTTCCACCGCAAGGCACCGCGGTGCTGCTGGTCGAGCAGTTCGTCGGCCAGGCTCTCGAGGTCGCTCAGCGTGCCTACGTCGTGGAGAAAGGCGTGGTCACCTTCGAGGGCCCCGCCTCCAAGCTCCTTGCCGACGAGGAGTTCGTCGCCGGCTCCTATCTCGGCCACGCCGGCGAGGCCCGAGCCGCCGCACGGGCGCCGTCCGGATCGCGAACAGTCGGCGCCGTCACCCTGGCCGAGGAGTACTCGTTATTCATACCGGCGGCGCTCAAGCGCGGCCTCGAGGAAAGAGCCCGCCGTGAGGGGGTGGACCCGCAGGATCTGCTGCTGAAGATGCTGGAGGAGCAGGTGAGGTCTTCGGCCCGGGGGAAAGAGTCCACGCCATGAGTAAGCTGCGCAAGCTCTTGC
>JBBAAN010000025.1:0-26675 GCA_041658225.1 Actinomycetota bacterium | reverse complement strand
CTGTTGGGCCGCGAAGCACGCCCACTCGTGCCGGCCGCTCTTGCGCGATTCCTCGGCCTGCTCTAAGTCTCGCCCGGCCTGACGAAACCAATCTTGCGCTCGGCTTGTCACGGACGCTTCACCTCCCCTGGTGCACATTCAACCACAGTGGGGGAGCGCCATGTGACCTCGATCCGGCGGCAGGTCCGCTGTGGCCTTCTCCCATGTCAGGCCTCCTGGGTGAGAGCAGCTTGCCGTTCGTCTTGCGGGGCGAAGTAGCGGCGCTGGATGTATAGAGAGACGTTGACCAGGCCGATCAGCACCGGCACCTCGACCAGCGGGCCGATGACGGCCGCGAAAGCCACCCCGGAGTCGATGCCGAACACGGCCACCGCCACGGCGATCGCCAGCTCGAAGTTGTTGGAGGCGGCCGTGAACGAAAGCGTCGCCGACTTGGGGTAGTCGGCGCCCAGCTTGCGGGATATCGCGAAGCTCGCAAGGAACATCACGACGAAGTAGATGAGCAGGGGGATGGCGATCCGCACGACGTCCAACGGGATCGATACGATCAGCTCTCCCTTGAGGCTGAACATCACCAGGATCGTGAACAGCAGGGCCACCAAGGTGATCGGGCTGATCCTGGGGATGAAGCTGCGCTCGTACCACTCCCTGCTCTTGACCTTCAGCAGAACAAACCTGGTGAGCATCCCGGCGATGAAGGGGATCCCCAGGTAGACGAAGACGCTTTGGGCGATCTGCTTGATGCCCACGTTCACGACACTGCCGTGCAGCCCGAACAACGGCGGCAGCTTGGTGATGAACACCCACGCGTAGACGCTGTAGAGGAAGACCTGGAACACGCTGTTCATCGCGACCAGCCCGGCCGCGTACTCGGAGTCCCCCTTGGCGAGGTCGTTCCAGACGATGACCATCGCGATGCAGCGGGCCAGGCCGATCATGATCAGGCCCACCATGTACTCAGGTCGGTCGCGCAGCAGGGTCACCGCCAGCAGGAACATCAGGATCGGCCCGACCACCCAGTTCAGTCCCAGGGAAAGGCCCAGCACCTTGCGGTCGCGGAAAACGTCGCCCAGTTCCTCGTAGCGTACCTTGGCCAGCGGCGGGTACATCATCAGGATCAACCCGACCGCGATGGGGACGTTGGTGGTGCCCACCTGGAAGCGGTTGGTGAAGTCGGCGACGTCGGGCACGAAGTAGCCGAGGCCCACACCGATGGCCATGGCCGCGAAGATCCACAGGGTCAGATACCGGTCGAGGAACGACAGCCGCCTGGTGATCCTTTGCGCCATGATCGCTATCTCCTGGTGAGATTTCGGAGCCGTTTGAGTCCGATGGGCTCTTCCGCCTGCCAAGGCACGAGCGCCACACGCCGGGCGAGGGAGGCCCGAACGCGGTCCACGTGCCGGATCTCGGCCTGTGCTCGCGTCGCCAGAAGACGGTCCATAGGTGCGGCGGCGGCCAGGCTTCGGTTGAGAACCCAGGCAAAGGGCTCGATTCCCGCGCGGCGCAGGTCCTCTTGAAGTTGCGCGGCCTCGAGCACCGGAGTCACTTCCGGGATGGTGACGATCAACACCCTCGTGTAGTGGGGGTCTTGCAGGCGCAGCAGCGGCGTGACGACGCGCCCGGGTAGCTTGGCGGCGTTGCGCATCACCTCGCGGTGGTAGGCCCCCGTCGCGTCCAGCAACAGGAGCGAGTGGCCGGTCGGGGCGGTGTCCAGAACGACGAAACCCTGCTGTGCTTCAGACAGCTTGTGGGAGAAGGCCTGGAACACCGCGATCTCCTCGGTGCAGGGGGAGCGGAGGTCCTCCTCGAGCAGCGATCGGGCGTCCCGATCGAGGTTGGCTCCGGCGGTCGCCAACACGTGCTCGACGTAGGCGCGGGTCTCGATCTTGGGGTCGATCCTGCTCAGTGTCAGGCCTGCGGCCTCTCCATCGACCACGGCCCCGACGTTGCCCGCCGGGTCTGTTGTGGTGAGGTGGACGGGCAGGCCGCGGTGGGCGAGTTCCAGTGCGATGGCCGCCGCCAGGGTCGTCTTCCCCACTCCGCCTTTGCCCATCACCATCACCACTCCGTGGCCGGCTGCGGCTATCTCATCGACCAACTCCGCCAAGGGCGGGAACGAAGGCAGGGTCGCTTGGGTGGCCTTCGCGTCGGCGGCGCGGGGTGTCTGCTCGCGATCGGCCACCAGGGCCCGCAGGACGGGGACCCCGATCAGGTCGTGCGCGAGAAGCGGGATCTGCTCGTCGGGCAGCGTTCTAAGTGAAGCCGGCATCGTGGCCAGCGCTTCGCGGCCCTGCCGCTCGAGGGCAACGGCGATTGGGTCGGCGGCCTCGCTCGCGCGGAATACCCCGTTCACGACCAGTCGCTGGTTGGTGACGCCCAGTGCCGCCAGTTCCGCGCTCGTGCGGCTGGCTTCTTCCAGGGCAGAACGCTCCGGGCGTGCCACGAGCACCAGGGTGGTCATGGACCCGTTGGCCAGGGCATTGGCGGCATTGGCGTATAGGGTGCGCTGGGACTCGAGACCCGAGAGAGGCCCCAGACAAGAGGCGCCGCTGGTGTTCGTCTCCAGGAACCCGCTCCACGCGGCGGGGAGTTGGAGCAGGCGCAGGGTGTGGCCGGTGGGTGCGGTGTCCAGCACCACGTGGTCGTAGGGGTTGTTCGCCTCGGTGTTGCCGAGCAGTCTCGCGAACCGGTCGAACGCGGCTATCTCCACGGCGCAGGCCCCGGCGAGCTGCTCCTCCATCTGTTTGACCGTCTCGTCGGGAAGGACACCCCGATACGGAGCGACGGTCTGCTCGCGGTACTCGCGGGCGGCGGCCTCAGGATCGATATTCAGCGCGTCGAGGCCCGGAGCCCCCGGCACGGGCGTGGGCTCACCCGACAGTTGCGTTTCCATGACGGCATCGAGATTGGAGGCGGGATCCGTGCTCACCAGCAGCACCCGCCGTCCTCGGTCGGCCAGGGCCACCGCGGCGGCACACGCGAGCGAAGTCTTCCCGACCCCTCCCTTGCCCGTGAAGAGGAGGTATCGGGTCGCGCACTCGAGCAACCTCACCGGAGTCAGCAACAGCCTGCGGGTCCGCAGCCCGGTCCGCAGTCGGACTGCGCGGGGAGCGTGGGAAGAACAGTGAGCGCCATCCTGTGTTCGCCCGCCGTGGCGCGAGAGCTCTCGCGGCTATCTTCTCCAACCTCCATCCCGAACCATCCGGCCAGCTGCTCGCGCGTCGGATAAGCACCCTTGGCGACGAGAGCTCCGTCCACCAGGATCATGGGCAGGCCCTGGCCCTTCGCGTCATGCAGGGCCCGCCTGATGGTTTCGTTCTGAGCGAAAGCGGCGGGGCGCTGTGCCAAGTTCCAGCGTTCTACCTGGATGCCCTTGCTCTTGAGCCACTCCAGGTCGGCGGCGAACTGAACCAGCGCGGGGTCGACGGATGAGTCACAGACGCCGGTTGGGCAGCACATCGGAGGGTCGAAGACCTCGACCTTAGGTAGCTCGGGCACGCGTTCCTCCTCGTTTCATCCTTGGCGCGGACTTGGCTGGGCTGGTTAGGAAGGTGACCGGCGTGGCGGCGTCTTTGCGGCGGGCCAGGCCGTCCTGGCACAAGCTGGCGAGGGTCGTCTCCTCCAACACTCCCGAGAGCGCCCCCTGCACCCGTTCCCACGCCTCGTGGGTGACGCACACAAGGCCCGGACAGCAGCAGCGACCTTCAGAGTCCGGGGCGCAAAGGTCTATCTGGGGCTGTTCTCCCACGGCGCGGAGGACTTCGCCGAGTGTGACCTCTTCCGGCCGGCGAGCGAGCTGGTAGCCTCCGCGCGCACCCCGGCGGCTTGCCACGATCCCTGCGCGACGAAGGTCGGTCATCACCTGCTCCACCCAGATGCGCGAGATGCCCTCGCGCACGGCAAGGGATTCGAGAGAAAGAAGGCTTTCGGTTGACTCGACTGCCAGCCACCCGGCAAGTCGCAGGGCGCGCTGGGCTCTCAGGGAGAAACGCATACTCAGTACCATAACATTGCGTTGCCCAACCGGCGAGCCGGCCGATCACTGCACCCGGTGGGCACACCAAGCATGCCTTCGCCCGCTGGACGCCGGCCGGCCGGACCCTGGATGTTGTCCGCGTTAGGTCAGGCGAACGTCCGGATGAGCACGCCGGGTAGGTCCTCGAATCCCGCGGGATCGGCGGTCGCTACGGTTCGCCCGCGACTCACGGCCGTGGCCGCAATCAGGAGATCGTGAGCTCCACGAGGGCGGCCGGGGCCCCAGTTGAACATCACCGCTACAATGACTGCACCCAACGAGAGGAGCGCTGCGCATGGCCCCCGAGGTTTTCGACACGGTGCTTGTCCTCGACTTCGGGGCCCAGTACGCGCAGCTAATCGCCCGCCGTGTGCGCGAATGCCACGTCTATTCCGAGATCATCCCGTGCGACACCCCGGTTGCTCAGATTGCCGAGCGCAAGCCTGCCGGGTTGATCCTCTCCGGGGGCCCCAGCAGCGTCTACGCCGACTTCGCTCCCAAGGTCGACCCCGCCCTTTTCGAGTTGGGCATCCCGGTGCTGGGCATCTGCTACGGCCAGCAACTCATGGCCCAGACGCTGGGCGGCGTGGTCGAACGCACCGGCGTGCGTGAGTACGGCAAGACCGCTCTCGATGTCTCGGAAGCCGGCGTGCTCTTCGATGACCTGCCCAATCAACACACCGTGTGGATGTCTCACGGCGACACGGTCACCCAGGCTCCAGTGGGCTTTCGGGTGACCGCTTCAACGCCGGCCAGCCCCTGCGCGACCTTCGAAGATGGGGCGCGCGGCCTGTACGGAGTGCAGTTTCACCCCGAGGTTGTCCATACCCCCCGCGGCCTGGACGTCCTGAAGAACTTCCTCTACACGGGTTGTCAGGCGCGACCCAATTGGACCATGGTCTCCATCATCGAGGAGGCCGTGCGCGAGGTGCGCGCGGCCGTGGGCGACGCCAAGGTGATCTGCGGGCTATCGGGCGGAGTGGACTCATCCGTCGCGGCGGCCCTGGTGCACAAGGCGATCGGCGACCAGCTCACCTGCGTCTTCGTGGATCACGGTCTTCTTCGAAAGGATGAGGCGGAGCAGGTCGAGGACACCTTCCGGCGCAACTTCCACGTGGACCTCGTGCACGTCAAGGCCGAGGACCGCTTCCTGGCAAGGCTCGCCGGCGTGACCGACCCGGAAGCCAAGCGCATGGCGATCGGCGAGGAGTTCATCCGGGTGTTCGAGTCGGTGGCCCGCGAGCTCCGTGAGCGCGACCGCACCCCCGAGGGGGGGACCGCCTACCGTTTTTTGGTGCAGGGCACCCTCTACCCGGACATCATCGAATCGGGACCCGGCGGGGCGGCCACGATCAAGAGCCATCACAACGTGGGCGGACTGCCCGAGGACATGGACTTCGAGCTGGTGGAGCCCTTGCGCAGCCTGTTCAAGGACGAGGTGCGCCGGGTTGGTGAGGAGCTGGGTCTTCCCGAGGAGATCGTCTGGCGCCAGCCGTTCCCGGGCCCCGGTCTGGCCGTTCGCATCATCGGCGAGGTCACGACCGAGCGGTTGGAGATCCTGCGCGAGGCCGATGCGATATTCCTCGAGGAGATCAAGCGTGCGGGGCTCAGCCGCGAGATCTGGCAGTACTTCGCCGTGCTCCCGACCGTGCGCTCGGTGGGTGTGATGGGCGACGAGCGCACATACGCCTACCCGATCGTGCTGCGGGCGGTCACCAGCGAGGACGCCATGACCGCCGACTGGGTGAGGCTTCCGCACGACGTGCTGGAGAGCATCGCCTCTCGCATCATCAATGAGGTGCGCGGGGTCAACCGCGTGGCCTACGACATCACCTCCAAGCCGCCCGGCACCATCGAGTGGGAGTAGGGCTCGGTCGGTCGCCGGCGGGTACTGGGTCTAGATCTTGACGCGGAGGTTCCCCGGTTCGCGGCAGGAACACGCGATCGGGCGGCGAATCCTTCACTGGGATTCGTCTGTCTGGCGAGGTCCCCTACTCATGCGGCAGTTCACGCGCTGGACTCATGACTGATTGTCGGGAAGCCTCCGCCGACGAGGTTTCCGGGATTGGATCGGAGGTCGGGGATGCGAGTTGAGCGGCGGAGGTCGCGGCTGGCGGCGGTTGTGGCGGTGGTTCTCGCGGCGGCCGCGACGGTCATGGCCACAGGCGCTGTTGCCGGAGCGAAGGCGCCTTCGGATGCGCTGAGGGCTGGGGTCGGTACCGCGGACCTGACCCCCGACGTGGGCCGGAACATGGACGGATATGTCAGGCCGGACATCTTCGTCAAGGGTGTGGCGACCCGCGTCAAGGCTCGGGCGCTGATTCTCCAGAGGGGATCACGCAAGCTGGCCCTGGTCTCCTTGGACTTGAGGGGTGTGACCGGCGGATTCCGATCCGGGGTTGCGGCGCGCGTGGCCGATCTGGGCCTGACCACCGACACCATCTTCATGTCGGCGACACACACCCACTCGGGCCCCGACTTCGCGTTGAACACCTTCAGCACGGCCTCCACCCTGAGCGGCGACCCGGGAGCGAGCCTGGAGGCGTTCATCGTTGCCCAGATCGCCAAGGCCGTGAGGCAGGCCAACGCCTCCCTTCGCCCCGCCGCGTTGGGGTGGGCCAGTGTGGAGGTTGCCGACTCAAACGAGAGCCGCAGCGTCGAGGCTCATCTCGCCAACCACGGCATCGACTCCCCGCCTCATACCAAGACCCCGGCCGACGATCCCCTTGGCCCGCTCCACACCGTCGAGCGCACCCTGCACCTGTTGCGCGTGGATGCGGTGAACGATGACGGCAAGCGCACGCCGATGGGGGTGTGGTTCCGCTTCTCGTCCCACAACACGGCGATTCCTCCGTCCAACACCGTTTTCGCCGGCGACTGGTCGGTCGTGGCCCAGTGGTACTTCGAGAAGGGTCTTGCCGCCGAGGGTCATCCGGGCGTGGTGTCCAGCTTCGCCAATGGGAACGAAGGCGACCTTGTCACCCCCAGCGTTTCCTACAACGGGTACGCGGATGCGGACGCCGAGGCCAAGAAGATCGCACGGGGCATGAGGATCGCTTGGGGGCAGGCCGAGAAGGCCCTGACCACGGAGCCCATCCTGGAGACGCGGACGGCGGTGATCTGCTTCTGCGGCCAGCAGGTTGAAGGCGGGCAGATCTCCTCACAGGCGTTCTGGGGCCTGGCGATACTCGGAGGGGGCCAGAACGGGCCGGAGCCCTTCTACCAGCTCTACACCGAGGGCATTCGGCGACCCAGTGCGCTGGCCGATCCGGTGTGGGGACGCAAGATCCTGTTGACGCCCGTGCCCTACGCGACCGTCATGCCGGTCAGGCAGTTCCGGATCGCCGACGCGATCATCTCCGGCATTCCAGGCGAGCCCACAACCGAGATGGTTCGGCGAGTCCAGGCGGGCATGGCAGCCTCCGGAGCCGTGGCCAAGAACGGGATCAATCGCACGGTCGTCGTCGGTCTGGCCGAGGACTTCGTCGGCTACTTCACGACCCCCGAGGAGTATGACCAGCAGCACTACGAGGGAGCCCACACCACCTACGGCAAGTGGTCGTCAAACCTGATCATCGCGACTCACAGGGATCTCGCCGATCGCCTGATGCACGGCAAGCCCAATCCGGAGCCCGCCGGTACGCTGAGCACCTCCAGCGTCGGGGAGTCTCCGGTGCTGACGGGCGACGGCGGGTCCCCGGGCGCGATCAGCGAGCAGCCGGCCGAGAGGGTCGCTCGCATGCAGGTCGTGACGATGAAGTGGACCGGTGGCGCCTTCGGCAAGGACCGCCCCCTGGAGACTGCCTTCATCACCTTGGAGCGCAAGGGAAGCGCGGTGCCGGTGGGCGGTGGAGCGTCGGCCCTGGGCGGGCAGGGGGCGAAGCTTCCGGCCACCGGCGCGGGTGGTCGGGCCGCCGGGATGTTGGCACTGGGTGCCGCTGCGAGCCTGGGCGTGCTGGTGCGTCGCAGGCGCGGCGTCGTCAAGAGCGTTGGCACTCTCGTGCTGGTCGGAGCCCTTGCCTGCCTTGTCTGCGTGGGGCTGCCGGGCTCGGTTGGCCGGGCGACTGCGGACGAGGCCTGGCATCAGATCACCAGCGACCTGGAACCCGGTTTCGAGTGGCGATTCGACGACGCCTCTTCGACCTACAGCCTCGAGTACGATGTCCCGCCCGACCTCGGGGCCGGCACCTATCGCCTGAGGATCCACAGTGCCCGGTACACGCTGGAGTCGCGGCTCTTCGAGATCGTGGCCTCTGATGGGCTGACCGTGCGAGGCGTGATGGCGAACAGGTCCGGCGGCAAGACCACTCTCAAGTTCCAGGCCGCCAACCCGGTGCCGGACCCGGAGACTTCCATGTGGGACCGGGATCGCATACCGACGGGCGGCGCTCTGAAGTTCAGTGTTGCGGGCAAGGATGGGACGGCGGCCTACGACAAGGCCACCCAGACGTGGGTTGCCGAAGTGGCCGGTGACGCCACGGCAGGCGAGGTCGCGGTTGCCGAGCACGGGCTCAGGGACGGCTGGGGCAACACCTCCGGCGCGGCGAAAACCCTCAAGGTCGGCCAGATCGAGGAGTTGAAGTGGCCGCCCGTGATGCCGATGGGGGGCTACTGCATTCCCGGGCCGGCGGGGGTGGGCTGCTTCTTCCCGACCACCGTGTTCCCCTGGCCGCCGGGGCCAAACCCGTTGCCCATCTGGGGATTCTGAGGCAGCCATGCGCTACCTGGACATCGATGGGGCCAAGGTCTCGGTCATGGGCCTGGGGACCTGGCAGTTCGGCTCCAAGGAGTGGGGATACGGGGCGGACTTCGCCGAGCGCGAGGCGCCCGCGATCGTCAAGCGGGCCCTGGATTTGGGCATCACTCTGATCGACACGGCGCAGGCCTACGGGTTCGGCCGTTCGGAGAAGATCGTCGGGAAGGCCATTTGCGGGCGGCGCGAGGGGTTGTTCGTCGCCACGAAGTTCCTGCCCGTGCTCCCGGTGGCCCCCATGGTCGCGCGGCAAGCTCGCGGGAGCGCGGCTCGGCTGGGAGTGGAAGAGATCGATCTCTATCAGGCCCATTGGCCCAACCCGGCTTTCCCTACGGGCATGGTGATGCGGGCCCTTCGGCCCCTTCAGGACGCGGGCCTGGTTCGCCACATCGGCGTGAGCAACTTCTCCTTGAAGCGCTGGCGGAAAGCCGAGCGTGTGCTGGGCCGCCCGGTCTTGACCAACCAGGTCCGCTACAACCTCGTGGCGCGGGATCCCGAGAATGACCTCATCCCATACGCGGAGCAGGCGGGCCGCCTGATCATCGCCTACAGCCCGTTGGGCAAGGGGTTGCTGTCGGGGGGATACAACCGCGACAAGCGACCCTCGGACATGGTGCGCAAGGCGAGTCCCATGTTCCGGCCTGAAGCGCTGGACCGGGTGGTTCCTTTGGTGGAAACGCTGCGCGATGTCGCCCGGGCTCACGACGCCACATCCGCGCAGGTCGCGCTGGCCTGGGTCGTCCGCAAGCCCTGCGTGATTGCCATCCCCGGCGCGAGCAGTGTTGCGCAACTGGAGGCCAACGCAGCGGCCGCGGACCTGGATCTGTCAGAGGCGGAAGTGACCGCGCTCAACGAGACCTCGGCGGCGGTTGTGGCCGCGGGCCACTGACGCTGGTGGATCACTGAAGAGACCAACTGAGCCGGCGAGAGCGAAAACGGCCCCAAGCCTGCCCTATACACACCTCCAGTCCGTCAGGGCCTCGGGCTGCTTGTTCTTGATCCTCGCCAGCTTGAAGCAACGGTTTGGATCGTGAGATCCCGCGCGAAGGGTGATGGGCGTGGTGAAGCCGGTCGGCACGTTGGTGAACGAGTTCATGGAGTCAAGCAGGCTGGTCCTCGTGGGATTGGCCCCGGCGCGGCGCAGCCCTTCGACGAACATCTTGGCGTCTACCCAACTTCGCTCACCGACGTAGTTCAGAAGCGCCTTGGAGCCGAAGCGGCGCTTGACTTGCTCGATGTACTGCTGGACGTCCGGGCTCTGGGACGTGAGGAACTCGACCTCACCGGCAACGTAGACCCCCTCCAGGCTGGGCCCCACGTTGGGGTCGTTGACCGTCGTGGAGTCCAGGATCAGCGGGTCGGCCACATGGAGCGGGTGGTATTGCTGGCGGTTGAGGGCCAACTGCAGACGCACGTAGGCCGTCTGGTCCAGGATGGTCGCGATGGAGTCGACTCCCCCCTGGCGCATGGAGGCCGCCTGTTGGGTGAAGTCGGGGTTGGTGACGTCCACCTTGTAGATCTGGTCGGACTTCAAGGTGATTCCGCGCTTGGCGAATCCGTCTTTGAAACCTCGCTCGACGGCGCTGTTGCTCTCGGCGTTCATGTTGTCCACGTAGATCACGGCCGGGACCTTGCCGCCGAGATCGGCGACGTAGGAGGAGTAGGCAAGGCCGTAGGCGTCGTAGAAGGGGACGAAGGCGTAGATGAACGGGCTGCGGTAGGAGGAGTAGGTCCCCCAGCAGCCGACCAGCGGGATCTTGTTGTCCTCGATGATCGGCGCCGAGTACTGCTCGGTGTTGGGCGCGTCCCAGGCGGCGAAGGCGAACACCTTGTCGTCGTTGATCATCTTGTTGATGGCCGCCAGGCCCTTGGCAGAGTCCAACTCGTCGTCGGCATAGATGGCGACTATCCGCCGGCCGTTGACTCCGCCATGCTCGTTGACGTAGTCGAAGTAGGCCTTGGATGCCTGAGCGGCGGCCTGGAAGTTGATCGCCCCGCGCTGGGTGACGAGCACCCCGACCTTGATGGCCTCCTTGGATACCCCCAGACTCTGAGTCGCCGGGTTGACCTGACGGGCAGTCGTCGTCTTGCCCACCGGTTGGCCGCCGGATGCGACCGGCGCGCTCGAGGCTCCGGCAGTCGGGCTCACCACAGCGGTGGGTTCCTCGCCTCCTCCCGGCTGCGCCACTGCCACGGCCTGCTCGGTCGGGTGGCGATCCAGTTCATGCGCGACGACGATCCCAAGAATCAAAGAGGCCGCCAGTTGCACCGCGAACAGCGCGATTAGCATCCGATCCCGCGTGCCCAGCATCCTGCTTCCCCCTTGCCCGCTAGCGCCAAGAGCCGGTCGGACATAGCAGTAGTTCGCCACGTGCTGGCGGATTCCTTCTCGTCCGGCTTGCCGACCGAGCCGCCACTGGACCACTTGGGTCCCCTTGCCCTGTTAGGGTCTTGGCCGCATGCCTTCACTTGCCGGTCCATCGCGCTTGTGAGGGCGGTTGCCCGCGCCGTCTGTTAACGGCTGCGGGTCTTGACCGGGGCAGAGGATATGGATATAAGCACTTCATGACGCGCCACAGTTCGGCCGGTCTCGCGAATGATCCAAAGCCTGCTCGTCCCTCCAAGCACGAGGGCGTTCGCGGCTCATCCGGCACGTCTTCGGCCGCTTCGCGCCGGCGGCGGGCCGTGCCGAACGGGAGAGCCTCCGAGTTGGTGATGGACCGTGATAGCCCCATCCCCTACTACTACCAGCTCAAGGAAGGCCTGAGAGACCAGATCCACCGCGGCATCTTGAGGCCGGGCGACCGCTTGCCTCCGGAGTCCCAGTTGACGGAGAGCTACGGGGTGAGCGTGATAACCATTCGCCGGGCTATGCGAGACCTCGCGGACGAAGGACTGGTGGTTCGCGAGCGAGGGCGCGGTACGTACGTGACTTCCCCGCCGCCGCGATTCGACGTGGCGTTCTTGCGTACCTTCACGGAGGAGATGCGGCGCCGAGGTGTGGAGCCCGGCGCGAAGGTCTTGTCCGCCGGTGTCGAGAAGGCCTCGGCCGAAGTCGCCAAGGATCTGGACGTGCCGGAAGGTGCGAGCGTCGTTCACATCAGGCGCCTGCGGTTGGCAAGCGGTGAGCCGGTGGGTGTGGAGTCCAACTACCTGCCGGAGGCTCGAGTTCCCGGCTTGCTTGAGATGGATCTCACCGGATCGCTCTACGGGCTGCTGTCCCAGCACTTCGGCCTGTTGGCCGCGGAGACCGTCATGGACCTACACTCGGTGCTTCTCCGGGGAGAGGACGCACGACTGCTCGAGCTGCGCGGGCCGGCGGCGGGTCTGCGCGTTCGGGGAGTGACCGTGGATGAGACGGGCCGGCGCATAGACGCGGTGCGCTGCACCTACCTCGGGGAGAGATACGGACTCACGGCCCATGTGCAGCGCAGTTCGCGTTAGGGGGTTGCAGGGCGCGTTCGACGCCGGCCGTTGTCGAGTCACTGGTGAGCCGGCGGCCTGGAGTCGAAGCGTGACCGGGGAACTAGTGACGGCAGACCGGCCCGCCCTGGTGGGCCAGATCGTGCCGGTGAGGGTTCGGAAGATGATCGAGTAGTGAGTGACGGAGTGATGAGATGACGCCGGACGTTGTGGGCCTGGGGCTTGCGTGTGCGGACCACCTCGGCCGGGTCGTGGCCCCGGCTGAGTTCGACAAGCTCACGCTGATGGCCGATTTCGATCAGCAGGGTGGCGGGCCGGTGGCTACCGCACTGGTGGCGCTGGCCAGACTGGGATGCCGGACCGGATGCATCGCCGCGATCGGGCGTGATGCGACGGGGGACTTCATCGTCGAGGACTTCCAGCTCCACGGCGTGGAGACGGCCGGGCTGCGCCGCATGGACGGCTCTTCGCCTTCGTCGATGATTCTCGTCAGTCTGGAGACCGGCAAGCGGGCGATCCATTTCTATCCGGGCGGGACCTTCGACTTCTCCTTGGAGGAGAAGGACCGTGAGCTGATTCGGTCGGCTCGCTTCCTTCACCTCGATGGTTGGTATCCGACGGCCGCCCAGCAGGCGGCCGAACTGGCGCGCGAGGTGGGTGTCGGTGTGATCCTCGACGGAACCATTGCCAGACCCGGGATGGAGCAGCTCATCCCGCTGACCCGGGCGCTGATCGCGGATGCGGAATTCCCATCGAGTGTGACCGGCCGGGCGAACGTGGAGGACGCGGCCGCGGAACTGCTGGGCATGGGGCCGGAGATCGTCGTCGTGACCCTGGGTGAGGCGGGCCTTCTGGCCATGAACGGAAACGAGACCCTCAGACTGCCGGCCTACGACGTGGAGGTGGTGGACACCACCGGTGCGGGTGATGTCTTCCACGGCGCATTCATCTACGGGCTGCTCCAGGAGTGGCCGTTGGAGCGCGTGTGCCGTTTCGCCAGCGCGACCGCGGCGCTTAAGTGCACTCGCTTGGGCGGAAGGCAAGGCATCCCGACCCTGGACGACGTCAAGGCCTTCCTCGAGGAGCGAGGGGAGGGCTGAGCGATGGGCAGGGTCTCACTCTATCCCTTGAAGTTCCAGCCGCTGATTCGCGACTACTACTTCGGTGGCCGGCGCCTGGCGGAGATGTTCGCCCGGCCGCTTCCCGACGGCGTCGTAGCTGAGACCTGGGAGCTCTCCGACCACCCGAGCAATCCGGCGGTCGTGGATAACGGAGCGCTGGCCGGGCGGACGTTGTCGGATCTGATAGGCGAATGGGGAGAGGACCTCGTCGGCTCGCGCATTCTGGCGGCCTTCGGCAATCGGCTGCCCCTGTTGCTGAAGTTCCTCGACGTTCATCAGCTCGTCGCCGCACAGGTTCATCCCGACGATGCCTACGCGCAGGCCCGAGGGCTGGATGAAATGGGCAAGACCGAGGCCTGGCACGTGGTCTACGCCGAGCCCGGTGCGAGTGTGTTCCGCGGGATGCGCTCCCGTGCGACTCGCTCGGACCTGGAGGCGGCGGCGGATGCGGGTGACCTGACGGGAGTGCTTCAGCCGGTCGTCGTGGAAGCGGGGGACACGGTGTTCGTGCCGGCCGGGTGTGTCCACGCCATCGGGGCGGGCATGGTGCTCTTTGAGATCCAGCAAAACAGCGACGTGACGCTAACGCCGTGGTGTCTGTTCCAGAACGGCCAGGTCATCGAGTCCACCCTGGCGGGCGCCGGCCGCGAGATGTTCATGGAGCAGGTGACCTTCGAGTCTTCCCCAGCCGAGGAGGCGAAGGTTTCGCCGGTGGTACTCGCCGAGGATGGTGGCGAACGCCGATTCCTTGTTGCGTGCAGGCAGTTCGAGCTGGAGAGCTGGAGTGTGCGCGATGTCTGGGAGGAGCCGGCGCACCCGGACATGTTCGTGGCGCTAACCCCGCTGAACGGCGAGGGCGTCATCGAGTACGGGGCGGGTGGCGAGGAGACCTACGAAGCCGGGCGGACGCTGATGATCCCGGCGGGAATTGGCGACTACCGGCTAAGGCCTCGCACGGAAAGCGTGGTCTTGAGAAGCTGCGTGGCCGACCTGGATCGAGACGTGGTCCGGCCATTGCGGGAGGCAGGCATCGTTAGCGCCGCCATCGCCCAACTCGGCGCAGTGACTGGAGCGTGAGATGGATTCCCCCTTCGGCGAACGGGTTCTGGACGGGGCGCGGGAGCAGGGCATGAAGGTCGCGGTCGTCCGAACGCGGGAGGACTTCCGGTTCGCCGTGGCTCCGCGGCGGGGCATGGACGTGCCGAGCGCGGAGGTGCTGCGGGGTGAGGTGTGGGAGAACCTCTTCTGGGAATCCGGCACCGGGGTGGTCGATCCCGCACTATGTGACGTCAACGGCCGGGCGTGGCTGCGCGGTTTCTTCGGAGGAATGCTCACGTGCGGGCCCGAGAACGTGGGCCCCCCGGCTGAGGGGTTTCCATCGCACGGCAGCCTCTCCATGACTCCGGCGGGTGAGGTGGTAAGCCGCACGGAGGGCGAGCGTCTGGTCGTCGAGGGGAAGATGGCAGTGCGATACGCCCTCACCGGGCCGCATTTCGAGGTGCGGCGCCGAGTGGTGGGGCTTTCGGGGCGCACGGCGATTCGCTTCGAGGATCGGGTGACAAACGTGGGTTCCCACCCGGCCGAGTTGATGTGGAAGTACCACCCGTGCTTTGCGGTGTGCGGCCCAGGCGCGATCCTCGCGCCGGTCGTGCGCGCACGTGCCCGGGACGTGCTGGCCGACCTGGGGCTCGAGGATTGGCGGCGAGTGGCGGCACCGGCCGACGCTTGCGAGTTCGAGCAGGTCTTCGACCTCGAGGTGGAGCCGGGCCAGGACGGATTCGTCACGGTTGCGGGCTTGCCGGACGATCAGGAGCGTCCGGCCGTCTACGTTCGCTATCGCCCGGACAACCTCTCACGCTTGACGCTCTGGAAGCACCCACGCGAAGGCGTGATCGGCATAGAGCCCGGCAACTGCGACGTCATGGGGATCAGCACGGAGCGGGAGCGGGGCACTCTGGAAGTTCTCGCGGCGGGGGCTAGTCGTGACTTCGAAGTGGAGATCGGCTTCGTGGTTGGATCCAGGGGAATTGAAGGCTTGCCGAAGGAAGGCGCGGCCACAAGGACGGTCGGGCTGGTCGGTTCGGACGGTACCCCGCGCCAGGGCAGTCCGGCGCGGGAGGCAACTTGAGTGGACGCAACCGAACCTGGACGAAAGCAGAAAAGCAGAGAGGAGCGGGACAAGTGGAGTACGCGAGCAAGCTGCTAAGCCGCCCCGACGGCAAGTCGGTCATCGTGGCGCTGGATCATGGACTCAACCTCGGGGCGGTGCCGGGCCTCGAGTACCCGCCGAAGACTCTGGAGGCCGTTCTGGCCGGCAAGCCGGATGGGATTCTGGCGGGCCCCCATTTCGCTCGGCACTACCGTCACATGTGGGCGGATCGTCCGGACTTCAAGCTGCTGCTGACCGCTGACTGGATGGCGGGCTGCAGCGTGCCCGGATCATGGGGCATGAACGAGATCTGGTCTCAGATGTTCGAGGTCCAGGAGCTTGCCGACCTCGGCGCCGATGCGGTCAAGATGCTCTTCGTGTGTGGCTGGGAAGACCCCGACCTCCACCGGAAGAACATGCTGGCGACGGCCAAGCTGGCCCGCGAGTGCCACCAGCTCGGCCTGCCGCTCGTTGCGGAGCCGCTGCCGATCGGTCGGGCGATCCCCTTCGAGCGCGCGCAGGATCCGGAGCTGATCGCCCATGCCTGCCGCATGGCCTGGGAGTTCGGCGCGGACGTGATCAAGCTGGGCTACGTCGGGCCCAAGGAGCGCTTCGCCGAGATCCTTGCCGCATCTCCCGTGCCGGTGCTGATACTGGGCGGGCCAAAGACCGACGCTCCGGCGGCGGCCCTTCAGATGGTCGAGGACTCAATGGAGGCAGGCGCTCGAGGAGTCGTGCTGGGGCGCAACATCTGGCAGCATCCGGACGTGACGGGCATGGTGCGCAAGGTCTCGCGGATCGTGCACGGCAAGCCGGCCTCGCCGTCGCGGACGCGCGCCACGAAGTCGGGCGGTAAGAACTGGGCTCGCTAGGCGGCGGACGGAGGCCACGAAGTCGGGGGGGGCGAGGCAGGGTTGGAGAGGAAGATGCGAGGGCGAACTTCCCGCATCGGCGGCAGGCAGGCCGTTGCGGCGGTGGTCGTGGTGTTGGGACTGGTGCTCGGATCGATACCGGCGCAGCCGCACGCTGCGCTCGCGCAGACGCTTTCCATAGTCCGGGTCGAGCCGACGCTTTTCTTCGTGCGCGAGCGGGCCACGCTCTTGAACGTCGCTCGCGCCGTCGTTCGCAACGACGGGAATGCCCTGTCGGGCCTTGCGTTCAGGGTGAGCGTGGATGGGGCGTCCGCCGAGACGAAGTTAGGCATTCTGCCGACCGGGGAGAGCACGCAGAAAGTTCGTGTGCCGGACATCGCTCACGAGAAGGCCCGGGCCGGCTTCGCCCTGATCGGGCAGGGGCAGACCCTGGCGAGTTCCGAGGCGAACTGGACCCGGCAGCGCAAGTGGAAGCTCTGGCTCACGCCGAACTCGCACGTGGACCTCTATGCCACTGCCAACGCCGAGTACACCGCCGCGGCGCACGTGGCCGCGCTGGAAGGCGCGCTGTCGCTGGCCGAGAAAGACGCGGGCTATCGCTTCCAGATCGAGGACACGATCGCGCTGGAGGAGTTCGTGGCCGCTCGGCCGGAGAAGGTGGAAGCGATGATGGCCAGGATCCGCAGTGGCCAGATCGGCCTGGGCGCCCAGCAGACCGGGTTCCACCAGTCCCGCGCCACCCCGGAGAGCATGGTGCAGAGCCAGTTCGCCTTCGCCCGCACTCACTACGCCTTCGAGAAGAGCTACGGCGTCAAGACCAATGCGGCCATGGTCTTCGACGTCTCTTCGGTCGCGCAGCAGACCCCACAACTCTTGCGGCAATCCGGCGTGAACTACCTGCTGGTTGCCCCCAACATCGCCCACCGCTGGTTCGAGCTCAACACCATGCCCTACCTCTCCCGCTGGAGATCGCCGGACGGCAGCGAGGTGATCGCGTGGCGCAACTCCTGGGGCTACGGGGAACAGGGCTACTTCAACATGGAGGGCTACACAGGGCACTCGCAGGCGACCGAGGATCAGGTAGAGCTTCTGTTGCGCGATCGGGAGAAGGGGCTCTTCCGCAACCCCGACGGCGAGGTCTTGCCCCGCGCTGCCTACCCCTACGACGAGTACAGCGTGAGCTGGAGCTACGGCGACAACGGGCCGGCCAATGCCTCGCCCATCGAGTTCCGTGACGCCTGGAACGCCAAGTGGGAGTACCCGAAGGTCGGGCTTGCCACGACGAGTCAGTTCCTCGACCGCATGCGGGACAAGCCCGACCTGCCGGTGGTCGAGGGTGAGCTTCTCGACAACTGGGCTTTCATCGTGGCCAACATGGCCCTGATCGATCAGTTCGCTCGCGCCGCCAAGCGCGACACCCTTGCGGCGCAAGCATGGTGGGGACTCTCGAGCGCGATGGAGAAGGGCCCTTCGCCCCTGGAGCGCTTCCGCGACGTCTACGCCAACATTGCCAAGATCGAGGGCCACGACTGGTGGTACGGGGGGATCCCGGTTCTCCAGGCGCTGGGCATGGAAACCCCACCTTTGCCGAACATTCCGGTGGCGGCCTGGGACTGGCTTGATGCCGACAAGGCCGGCGTCAAGACGGTGCTTGGAGTCGCGGACCTGGACAAGGAGAAGTGGGCCCGGGCCGCGCGGGTCGAGGGCGTAAGGCTCCTCGCCGAAGGTCTTGCCAAGGTGTCCGCTCTCGTGAGTGGCGCCGAGCCGGCGCTTGCGGTGTTCAACCCGTCGGGGACGCAGCGCACCGACATCGTCTTCGCGCCGGCAACCTCGGGGACGCTTACCGCTTCCGACCTCTGCCTGGTGGACCTCGAGTCCAACAAGCCCGTTTCCTATCAACGCCTCGACGGCGCCACCTACCGGCTGCTCGGCGGCCAGCCTGCCATGATGACCGCCTTCATCAATGAGGACCTCACCGCGACTCAGCCGGCCACCCAGTACGTTGCCTTCGTGGCCAAGAAGGTGCCCGCCGTCGGCTATCGCTCCTACGCGCTTCGCCGCTCCTCGGCGTGCGCCGCGGAGTCGTCCGGCTCGCCGGCCGCGGAGCTCTTCAGCCTGGACTCCCCTCGATATGAGGTGCGCTTCGACGCATCCGCTGGGTCGGTGACGAGCATCCGCGACAAGGTTCTCGGCGCCGAACTGGTGGACCAGCAGGCTCCCTGGAAGATGGGCGATCTGCTTCTCGGGGCCCCTTCCACCGAGGTGTTCGATCTGGTGGGGGAGCACTTGTTGGGCGGCACTCCTCTGAGGCCCCCGGTCAACCAGCTCAGTGGGGCTTCGATGGCGGTAGTGGCCGGCCAGACCGTAGGCTCCGCGGTGCCCCTTGCGCAGGGTCCGGTGTTCGCCTCGATGCTCGCCACCGGCCTGCTGGGCGAGGCCCCCTGGACGCGCACGGTCACGGTCTTCCGGGATCTGGACCGCATCGACGTGGCGACGGTTACCGAGTTCAATCAACCGGCACAGGTTCGCTACATGGTCGCCTTCCCTCTTGCCGGAAACGTGCGCGAGGTCAGCTACGAGGTGCCGTTCGGGGTTCACCGCCTCGGGCTGGACGACGCCAAGGAGCGCGGCGCTAAGGAGGCGCAATTCGGGCCGCGGGCTCATCGGGAGCTGGTGAGCTGGTACGAGGTGGGTGGGGTGGCGACCGAGTCGGGAGCCAGGGCCAAGGTAGCCGTCAGCTCCACCGACGCCGAGGTCTTCACGGTCGGGCGCCCGGACACCAACTTCAAGGATGCGGCCACGTGGGAAGCCAAGGAGCCCTGGTACTTCCCCGTCATCGCGGATTCGAGCTGGTGGAGCCTGGCCACGCAGGGCGTGTACACGAATCGCTTCTCGATCTCCAGCGCCTATGACGGGCAGGCGCTGGGCGAGTCGGCTGGTCACCCTCTTGCCGGCGTCGAAGTTGCGGGATCCTCGTCTGAGTCCAAGCCGAGTGGATCGTTCTTCGAGGTTGACGGAGCCACGTTGAGCGTGGCCAAGCCGCCGGAGGACGGGAGCAAGGGGCTGATCGTCAGGTTGTATGAATCGAAGGGCTCCGGCGGAAACGCAAGGCTGGCCTGGGATGTGAGGCTCGGGCTCGACGCCGTGACGCCGGCGAACCTTCACGAGATGGCCATCTCGGGTCCCTCTCCGGCCGCCTGCGACGCGCGGCTGTGTCGCGCGACGCTGAAGCTCAAGGCGTGGGAGGTGCGCACGATCAGACTGGAAACGCTGGCTTCGTCGGGTGCCGCCCCCGCGTCGCGGGCAGCCGTCGAGTCGATGCAGTCCAACCGCCGCCTGCCGGCCACCGGTGGAATCCCCGCCGCAGCCGCGCTTGGTGTGCTGCTCATGGGGGCGGGGCTCGGAGCGCGCCGTTTGAGACGGGCCCGATCTTTGCCGGACTCGTTGACCGCGATCTCGGGCGGACCGGCACTGGCAATGAGCCGTTCGCGTCGAACCTGACTCATCCGGAAGGGGGAGACGCAGTGAAGATACTCGAGGGACATCCGAGGTCGCATCCTCAGTTGGCCCGACGGTGAAGAAGGGGGAGACGCTGTGAAGATAGTCGAGGTCAAGGCCCACATCTGCCACTTCCCGCTGCCCACACCTTTCTATCCCACCTGGATGCCTGGACTGCCTCAGTACGCCAATTCGTGCGTGATCTGGAGACTGATCACCGACGAGGGCGTGGAGGGCATCTCCGCCGGAGTAGCCCTGGCGGATGAATCGAAAGGCATGGGAGACCTGGCGCGCATCGCACTGCTGGGTCGCGATCCCATGCGTCCCGAGGAGATCTTCAAGACCCTGCGCAGCTCCACCCGGGTTCTCGGGATGAGGGCATGGAGCATAGAGCCGGCACTCTGGGACATCATCGGCAAGGTCTCCGGCCAGCCTCTGTGGCGGCTGTTGGGCGGGGCGCATGAGGCCCTGCCGGCCTACGCGAGCACGGGTGAGCTGCATCCTGCCGCACAGCGCGCCGAGGAAGTGCTCGCAATCAAGGAGGCCGGCTTCAAGGGGGTGAAGCTTAGGCTCGGCATGCCCACCGTTGCCGAGGACGTCGCCATAGTGCGAGCCGTGCGTGAGGCCGCCGGCGATGAGATGACGATCATGGTGGATGCCAACCAAGGCTGGAAGATCCACGGGTTCGGCCACAAGCCCGACTGGGACTTGGGGCGGGCGGTGGCGACCGCCAGGGCCCTGGAGGAACTGGACGTCTTCTGGCTCGAGGAGCCGTTGGACCAACACGACTACGACGGCTACCGCCTGCTGCGATCCAAGACGGCTCTTCGCATTGCCGGAGGCGAGATGATTTCGGACCTGGCGGGCTTGCGGGATCTGATCGGCGGCGGGTGCGTGGACGTCGTGCAGCCCGACGCCACGCTGTCCGGTGGAATCGGGCTTTCGCGCAAGGTGGCGGGCATGGCGGAGGCCCACGGCCTTTCCTTCTCTCCGCACACCTGGACCAATGGGCTGGGATTGGTGATCAACCTCCACGTCGCTGCTTCCTGCCCTGTCGCGACGTGGTTTGAGTTCCCCTTCGATCCTCCCGCGTGGGTGCCGGAGGTCAGGGACGCCATGCTTTCGGAGCCGACTCAGTTGGGGCCGGATGGCCTGATAGCCCCGCCGGCCGAGCCGGGGCTCGGCGTGGAACTCAACATGGAAGCGGTCTCAGCCTACGGCAAGGAGATCTGAGGGAGTTCTCTCAGAAGGCGCTTCTGAAAGTCCCGACCTGGTCCCAGTGAGTGCCATCGATGCGGAACTCTACGATGGAGTGAGTTCCGACCCTGACGCCGGGCCCGAAGTGCAGAGGGGCCCAGGTCTGAGGTGTGACGTCGAGCGATTGGAAGGCTGAGCGGAAGGTGTTATAGCCGAGCTGGCGGCCGGCCGCTTGGAGTCCCGCATGCATGACCTCGCCAAAGGCCCAACCCATCAGTCCGATGTCGTCCGGTGTTTGGTTGGGGTAGGTCTCTCGGTAGGCGGCCTTGTACGTGCCGGCTGCGGGGCTGGACAGGGCCACCCATGACGAGAAGGCCCTGGCCCCATTCATGGCGCCGTTGGCGTTGCCGATCTGGGCGACCGTCTCGAAGCTCCACGACACCGAATAGCCGAACCATGTCGGGTGGTAGCCAGCGGCAAAGGCCTGTTGGGCCAGTTTGATCATCGGGGTGGGCGCGCCGTCGAACCACACAAGTTCTGCCTTGGCGTTCATCAGCCTGAGTACGTTCGCCGTGTAGTCGTTGCCCTGCTCGTCGATCACCTCCTCCACGACCACCTTGATGCCCTTCTGAGAAAACCACGGTTTGGCCACCTCGACATCCCGTTCGGCGTCGGGATTGTTCTCACGCACGATCCCGACGCGCTCCCGCTTGCTCGCGAGGTCGCCGGTGGTGAAGTACTCGGCAACGATGCGCGGCTGTTCCCGATGATCGATGTTGATCGCGAAGGTGTTGACCTGATCGGACCCAGTGTCCATGTCCGGCGTGGCCGGCCCCTGGACTATGACGTTCGGGATGCCCTTGCCGTTCAGGAACTTGCTCACCGTCGCGCCTATGGCGGTGCGATCGAACGTCAGGAAGGTGAATGACTGCTCGCTGATGCAGTTGCGGGCTTCCGCCAGCGCGGTTGCCGTGTCCGACTTGGTGTCCTTGATGTTGAGCTTCACATTGCGTCCGTGGACTCCGCCCCTTTCCCGGAGGTGGTCCCAGTAGAGGTTTGCGCCGTCTTTCCAGTTGGTAGGGATCGGTGCGGCACCGGTCAGGGGGACGAGCACACACAGGGTAATCTCGGTGTCCGTGACGCCGGGATGGGGGCCGGCATCCACCCGGCTGGCGGAGCCGGTGGGGCCCGTCGACCGCGCGCCGGAGGGCGTAGAGGAGTTGCCGGACAAGCCGCCGCCGGACAGGGATGAGATGGCGCCGCCGGTGTCGCCGACGGTGGACGAGGTGCCGGGCTCGAGGGCGGCGTCCGGGGCGGATTCGCCCGTCAGACCCTGCTGCTTGTCCGCGGATACCCGCAACTCTTGGTCCGGCGACCAACGTGCTCCGCATCCGGAGGCAAGGAGCGTGAGCGCTCCCAGCATGGCCAGCCAATTGGTCGCTAGTCTGAATCGGCCCCTTCGGTACGCGTTTGCCGCCACTCCTACCCCCTCCGCGTCTTGGCGATTTCCTTATATCGATATTGCCTGTCTGCGTCAAGACCGCCCGGGCAACCGTGTTGTCGGACAGTGGAACCGCCCCGGCAATCGCCTTCCCAAACGCAATGGACCGGCAGGGGAAGGCATGCGGGCAAGACTCCGACAGGGCAGGGGGACTCGGGCAGTCGAATGGCTGTCCGTCGACCGCTTGGCTCCGAGCCACGCTGTCTTCGCGCCGATCTTGCCGCCCTGCGAGGCTGTGTGCGGGTGCGGGTACAATGCCTGGGTGAACCCCACCGATCCCTCCTTTGCGGAAGCCATCCTGGCCGGCCTGACCCCCGTTCAACGTGAGGCGGTCACGGCAACGGAAGGCCCATTGCTGATCGTGGCCGGCGCGGGTTCGGGCAAGACCCGCGTGCTGACCCACCGCATGGCCTACCTCGTGCGTGCCCTGGGCGTGTCGCCCTCCTCGGTACTGGCGATCACCTTCACCAACAAGGCCGCCGGCGAGATGAAGGAGCGAGTGACCAACCTCGTCGGAGGCGTCGCCCGGCAGATGTGGGTGATGACCTTCCACGCCGCTTGCGCGCGGATCCTTCGCGCCGAGGCCAAGCGCCTCGGCTACACATCCACCTTCACGATCTACGACACCGCCGATTCCTCCCGGCTGGTCTCGCACGTGCAGAAGCAGATCGGCATCGACCCCAAGACCTTCCGCCCCAACCAGATGCTGGCGCAGATCTCGCGGGCCAAGAACGAGTTGATCGATTTCGACACCTACGCCTCCGGGGCCTCCAACTATGTGGAGCAGGCCGTTGCGAAGGTTTACCGCGCCTACCAGTCGAGGCTTCGCGAATCCAACGCCATGGACTTCGATGATCTCGTCATGCTCACGGTCAATGTGCTTCAGCTCTTCCCGGAGGCCCTGGAGCACTACCGGCGGCGCTTCCGCTACCTGCTGGTCGATGAGTACCAGGACACCAACCACGCACAGTTCGAGTTGGTGCGCCTGCTGGGTGAGGAGCACCGCAACCTCTGCGTGGTGGGAGATGAGTCCCAGTCCATCTACGCCTTTCGCGGAGCGAGCGTTCGAAACATCCTCGAGTTCGAGCGGGACTTCCGCGACGCCAAGGTCATTTTCCTCGAGCAGAACTTCCGTTCCACCGAACGCATCCTGCAGGCCGCGAACTCGCTGATTCGCCATAACCTCCAGCGCCGCGCGAAGAACCTGTGGACCGACCTCGGCTCCGGGCATCCAGTCGTCCGATTCCAGGCCGAGGACGAGCACGATGAGGCCGAGTTCGTCGCCGGCGAGATCGAGCGGTTGCGCGAGCAGGAGTCGCGCCGCTTCGGCGACATGGCCGTCTTCTACCGCACCAATGCCCAGTCGCGGGTGCTGGAAGAGGTGTTCATGCGCCGAGGCGTCCCCTACCGCGTGGTCGGGGGCACGCGCTTCTACGAGCGCAAGGAGATCAAGGACCTGCTGGCCTACCTGCGACTGATCGTCAATCCCGCCGACGAGGTGAGTCTGCGCCGGGTCATCAACGTTCCCCGCCGCGGCATAGGCGATACCACGGTTGAGTCGCTGGATCGATTCGCCCGCGCCGTGGGTTGTCCCATCGGCGAGGCGGTGAATCGTGTCCACGACAACGAGTACCTGACCCGGCGCGCGATCGAGGCGGTGTCCGAGTTCGGCGCGGTGCTCTCCGAGCTTCGCCGGGCGCACGCGGAAGGCATGGGGCCGGGGGATCTGGTCGAGCGGGCCACGGAGGCCAGCGGCTACCTCGCCGATCTTCAGGCGGAGCGAACCATCGAGGCGATGGGGCGCGCGGAGAACCTCAAGGAACTGGCGGGGGTTGCGCGCGAGTACCAGGAGATCGAGCCGGAGGGGGGCCTGGAAGGTTTCCTGGAGCGGGTCTCGCTGGTGACCGACGCCGACGAGCTGGACCCGGAAGAGCAGGGTGTGGTGTTCATGACCCTGCATACGGCAAAAGGGCTCGAGTTTCCCGTCGTGTTCATCACCGGCATGGAGGAGATGGTCCTCCCTCATCAGCTATCCATGGGCGATGCCAGGGAGATGGAGGAGGAGCGCCGGCTCTGCTATGTGGGGATCACCCGCGCTCGCGAGCGGCTCTACCTGATCAACGCGTGGTCTCGCGCGTTGTGGGGCGCCCAGGGCCACAATCCGCCCTCGCGGTTTCTCGGGGAGATCCCGCAGGATGTCATCGAGTGGATCGCTCCCGCGGTCAAGGCGCGCGAGGCCGGTAAGGGCAAGGGGCCCAGCGGTTCCAGGGCGGGCAAGGCAGGGGCTGCCCCCAAGGCGCCCGAGCGGCGTGAGCCGCTGGAACTATCAGCAGGCGATCGCGTCGTGCATGAGGTTTTCGGAGCGGGCACGGTGGTCTCGATCGGAGGAAGCTCGGCGCGTCCCGAGGCCACCATCAACTTCGAGTCCCGCGGCACCAAGCGGCTTCTCCTCGAATACGCTCCGCTCACCAAGGCTTAGTGCTCTACAAGAAGCCGTTCTCCACGTACCAGAGGTGAGCGTCGTCCACCATCCGGGAGAGCGGTTGGATCACGTAGCCAAGTTCTCTCACGGCCTTCGAGGAATCGTAGTGAGCGCGCGTCGACATGAACCTGGCCATACCCGGGTTCATCTGCGGCGCCTTGTTGGTGATCGAGGACATCGCCTCCATCAGGTATCCGTACAACACCATGAGCCACCGCGGCATGTCGTGCTTCGGGGCGTGCTTGCCGACCTTCGCCGCTATGAGCTCGAACATCTCCCGGTAAGTCGCGTTCACGCCGGCGCAGATGTACCCCTCTCCGGCCCTTCCCAGGGTGGCCGCGGCAATGTGGGCCTTTGCCACCTCAGCCACGTGGCCGAACCCTGCCGCGCCGCGGGGACACGCGGGCACCTTGCCGTCCCGCAACTCGGCAAACAGCCTGCCGAACTGAAGGGTGTAGTCGAAGGGCCCCACCATGCTCCCGGGGTAGATGACCACGACTTCCGGGGCTGGCCCCGCGAACTCCCGGACTCGCCTCTCTCCCTCGTGTTTCGTGTCACCGTAGTTGTAGCCCTGGTCGGCGTAGTTGTAGGTGCCCCACGTCTCGTCGGCAACGCCATCGGGGTTGTATCCGAGAGCATCGACGGTGGATGTGTGGACGAGCCTCCTCACGCCGTTTTCCAGGCATGCCTCCGCGACGATCGAAGGGCCCAGAACATTGACCCGGCGCTGCCGTTCATAGAGCCGCTTCCAGAACGAGGTGTCCCCGGCAACGTGGAAGACGACCTCCGCTCCCCGGCAGTGCTTCTTCATGTCACCGGGGTCGGTGACATCGCCGAAGACGATCTCGACGGGCAGCTCTTGGATGTACTTCGTCTCGGATCCGGGTAGGCCGAGCGCGCGCACCTCCCATTCCCGCTTGACGAGTTCGTGAACGAGGTTGGTACCCAGAAAACCCGTGGCCCCCGTGACAAGACACTTCATGGTCACCGCTCTCCCCCGTTAGGCGCTCGTCCCGACGGCGCTCACGCTTCAGCTTCAGTGGAGTCTATCCGCGCGTGTCTAGTTCTCCTCCAGCCGTTCCGACCTCGGGTGGCGGTAGCGCTCGCGACGTCGCGTCAATCGAGCCTCAGTTGCCTCAGCGGTCAGTAGCTCCAGTTCCTCGGCCGCGACCGCGGCGATGCGCGCGATGGCCTGATCGGGCGCCGTGGCCGCGTCCCCGTTGGGCTCGGCCACGAGCCGGTCGAAGGCGCCCAGCTCCAGTAGGTCCGGCGCCCCGATTCGAAGGGGCCCGGCGACCTCGGGAGCGCGGGAGGCGTCGCGGAACAGGATGGCCGCCGCCCCTTCGGGCGAGGTGACCGAGAAGACCGCATTCTCCCAGGCGATCACGCGGTCGCAGGCGGCCAAGCAGAGCGCCCCGCCGCTCCCTCCCTCACCCGCCACGATCGCAAGGGTGGGGTGCGGGTAGACGAGCACCGCCGCAAGGCAGGAGCCGATGGCGCCCGCCAGCCCGCCGCCCTCTGACTCCGAGCCGGGGTCGGCTCCGGGGGTGTCTATGACGCTGACGAGCGGCAATCCCAGGCGGGCGCCCAAATCCAGGGCGCGCAAGGCCTTGCGGTATCCATTCGGCCCCATGCGACCTTGTCGCCCACCGCGGTTTCGG
>JBBAAN010000024.1:0-28401 GCA_041658225.1 Actinomycetota bacterium | reverse complement strand
GGTCGTGAGAACCCTGGCAGCGGTTCACGTGTGGCCGATCACGGCCGAGATCGCTAAGGCGAGCACCCGCCTGGACGTTCGAGGCGACCCTGCGGACGAATTGATCGCGGCGACGAGCGTCGTCCACAACGTGCCGCTGATCACGAGGGATCGTGGCCTTCGGCGATCAAGGAAGATCCCGCTGGCTCGGGGTCCGTCCGCTGGGTGAACGAACAGAGAGGGTTCGCACCGCTCCCTTCCGGCCCCGGAGCTGGGCGCGGAGCCGGATCCAAACCGTTGGGAGTAACCGCCGCGACCGCCGCCGTGCACATGGACCGCGGAACGCTGTTCGATCCGGACGCCGTTGACGCCTGCCTCAGCTTGTTACGTGAGAAGCGATTCCGTCTCGCGCCGTAACGCCGGCCCGAAGCCACCCCGTCAGACGCCTGCGGGGCAGCCGTCGAGGCCGGCCTTGTGAGGATGATGCTGCCGGAGGAACCGGAGCAGTCAGCGGCTAATTGGGCCGCAGCCCGGGTTTGACCGGCGTGGGGGAGAGAAGGCCGGCGCTATCGCGCAACATCAGCTCACCACGCAGAACCACCGGTGGGCATAAGGTTCGAGTCGGCTCTCCGACACGATTTGTCCCATTTGCGTACTTTGGTCTTGTCTCCACGTGTGCCTGGCCTTCCCGCGCCAGGGGGTTACAGCTTGGCGGGCGCCGACAACCTCGATGTCAACGTGAAGGGGTGACCGTCCCAGTCGACGACTGGGGAAGGGCCATCTGCTGGGCCACCATCTTGCGTTTCCACCGGAGCGGTGTCTCTGTGGTAACGAAGAAGGACTGCCATCGCGACCGAGGTAGCCCGCGAGAAGGGGCCGCCAGCAAGGCGCGGGGCCGCCCACGCGGAGCACACCCGCCCGGTTACCGCTTTTGCCCCTTTGGGTGAGGCAGCCATACATGACGCGGACTTGTAGTTGGCAGACTCCCACAATCGCGCTGCTGCTTCGGAGCCGGATGTTGGATGAACCCCACCTAGGCTTTGCGGGAGCCCGCTCTGAGAATGTGCGATAGACGCGCGTCGGTCTTTCCGCAGGCTGTCCGTGCGGCGAGGTTGCCGCCTCGACGGCGAAGTTGCGCAACCTCAACGTCTTTAGAAGTGGAGACAAGTGAAGGGAGTGGACTGCATGGAGGCCGGCATCCGACCCCTCTTTATGCCTCCCGACGCCGACGGTGCGCGCCAGTTCTTCAGGCAGAAGCCCAAGCGACGGGTCGAGAAGGTCATGACCGTTTCGGAAGCGGTGGCCAAGTTCGTCCATGACGGCGACTACGTCGGCATAGGGGGCTTCGGGGCAAACCGAATTCCGACTGCTCCGCTGCACGAGATCGTGCGCCAGGGACGTCGTCACCTCGGGATCTCGTGCCACACGGCCACACACGACTTCCAGGTGCTGGTCGCGGGCGATTGTATCGATCGATGTGACATGGCCTATGCGATCGGGATCGAGATCCGTGGCTTGTCTCCGGCCGGCCGGCGCCTGTTCGAGGAGGGACGCGTGAAGGCCACGGAGTGGACCAACGCCGCTCTGGCCTGGCGGTACAAGGCAGCGGCCATGGGCTTGCCCTTCATACCCGCCCGCGTGATGCTAGGCACCGACACATTCCGCTACAGCGCGGCGAAGGTCATCAAATGCCCCTTCACCGGCGCGAAGCTTCTCGCTCTGCCCGCGCTGTCTCCCGACATCGCCATAATCCACGTTCACCGCGCCGATCCCTACGGCAACTGCCAGATCGACGGCAACAACTTTGCCGACGCCGACCTCGCCCGAGCAGCCAAGCACGTGATCGTGACGACGGAGCGCTTGGTGCCGACCGAAGAGATCCGCCGGTCGCCTCACCGAACGTCCATCCCATTCCTGTGCGTTGACGCCGTGTGTGAGGTTCCGTACGGGTCCTATCCGGGGAACATGGCCTATGAGTACTACTCGGACGAAGACCACATAAGGGCCTGGCTCACCGCCGAGCAGGATCTTGCCACCTATAGGGAGTTCGTCGACAGACATATCTACAAGACCCGGGACTTCAACGAGTATCTTGAGGAATGCGGTGGTATTGAGAGGCTCCGTCATCTTCGCGCCGTCGAGTTCATGCTCGAACGGCCGGACTTCAAGTAGGAGGAGCGAGGATGGCGGCAACTGATCTTGCCTACAACTCTAAGGAGCTCATGGTCTGCCTGGCCGCTCGTTGCCTCGAGGACCACAGCACGGTAGTGGTCGGCACAGGCGCGCCTCTCGCCGCGGCCATGCTCGCCCAGAGGCTTCACGCTCCCGACCTCATCGTCCTGTTCGAGTCCGGATCCATAGATCCCATCCTGCCGACCATGCCGATCTCGGTGGGCGACTCTCGAACCTTCTGGAAGGCCGCCATCGCCACGACCATGGACGACATCATGTCCTTCTCCCAGAGGGGTATGGTCGACTACACCTTCCTTGGCGGCGCCCAAGTGGACATGTACGGGAACATCAACTCCACGATGATCGGTCTGGACTACGAGAGCCCAAAGGTCAGGCTTCCCGGAAGCGGCGGCGCTAACGACTTCGGATCGCTCTGCTGGCGGACTATGACCATCGCGCCGCACGACCGGCGCCGGTTCGTCGAGAGGTGCGACTTCATCACTACTCCCGGCTACCTGACCGGCCCGGGAGCTCGCGAGGCGGCGGGGCTTCCGCCGGGAACCGGGCCCTACAAGGTGTTCACTGACCTGTGCATCATCGGGTTCGACGATGAGACCAAACGGATGAAGGTCGAGAGCCTGCACCCGGGCATCGCCAAGGAACGGGTCCAGGAGAACACGGACTTCGAGCTCCTGTGGGCTGAGAACCTTGATGAGAGCCACCCGCCGACCGGGCAGGAACTGGAGATGCTGCGGGAGGAAGTGGACCCCTTGCACTACATCATTGGGACTTAGGGGGCGGAGCTCGCCCCCCGGCGGTGGGCTTTGACACCCCCGCGGGGCCGCCTGGATGATAGCCGGCGTAGGCGACTTGCCTACGTTGGTGTCCGCCATCCGGATTGTCATCTGGGACGGCTAGCATGGGGTACCTTGACGATCTGGCAGTCGCGCAGGAAACCAGGATTTCCATGGCTGCCGCGATTCGGCGTGCTGTGCACGACGCTTTCGGCGGCGGGGCGCATCTGGTACTGGCTGATCCCTCATGGGACATCTCGGACGGCGGGCCATCCGACGGGAGTAGTTTCCCAGTCGGGGAACACGGGACTCTTACAGTCCCCAGCGGTGTGGACGGGTCGGTGTTCGCCCGCGAGCTGGCGGCAAGGCTGACGGACTTCGAGACTCTTGAGCGGGAGCGAGGGCGCTCCGCAAGGCTAGGTTCGTTGTACGAGGCCGCGCAGGAGTTCTCCTCGGGACTCGACATCGAGAGCACCTTGGATACGATCGTGCGACGAGGGAAGGCTCTGACCGGATCCGATATCTGCTACCTGTCGATGAATGACCTTGGACTCGACGAGACGTACATCTGCGCCACGGCGGGGGTCCGTACTGAGGGGTTCAAATGCGTGCGGTTGCGCTATGGCTATGGCCTGGGAGGCCTGATCGCAAGGGACGGACGGCCGTACTACTCATCGGATTACCTGCATGACGACCGGTTTGCACATGTCGTTGACAGCGCCGTTGAGGCAGAGGGCATGGTCTCGGTCATGGCCGTACCGCTGAAACTGGGCGACTGCGTGATCGGGGTGTTGTATGCGGGCAACCGCCACCTGTCGTCGTTTGGCGAGGAGGATGTCGCCTTTCTCGAGTCACTGGCCGACCATGCAGCGATCGCCATTGAGAATGCACGTCTGTATGGCCGGCTTGAGCGCGCTCAACTCCTCCACCGACGTCTGACCGACTTGGTTCTTACCGAGCAGCCCATTGAGGTTCTCCAACGCGAGATAGGGGAGGCACTAGGTCTTACAGTGCGAATCCTGGAGGGCCCGGTGGATGAGGACAGCCTTGCGGGGGGAACAGTAGCGCCCGTGCGCGCGGGTCCGGTGACTCTCGGCGCGCTTGTAGTGGAAAGCGAGGGGCTTGACGAGGAGAAGCGGGCTTTCCTCGAGCAGGCAGCCAACGTTGTGGCCGTCCACCTGCTGAAGGAACGAGCGGTCATACAGGCTGTGATGCACACACGTGGCGAGCTACTGGAAGCGATTCTGTCCGGCTCGATGCCGGCCGAGGCGCTGGCAAGGCGAGCGGCCGTGTTCGATCTGGACCTCGTCAGGTCCTACCGAGTGATCGTGGCGCCTGGAGACCAGGGTTCCTATGTTGCCCGGCGGCACCCAAGGGCTTTCATTACCACGAGGCTTGGGAACACGGTGATGCTCCTGGCGGATGGGGTACCCCTCCCGGAGCTGCCCCTGGCCGGATGCAGCAGACCGGTCAGTGGGATCGCCGGGATCGCGGAGGGCGTGGCTGAGGCCACGAGGGTCCTCCAGGTCGCGCAGATGCTCAAGCGCTCAGGGCTGGTTCGTAGCGACGACCTGGGTGTGTACTCGCTGCTCTTGGGCCCTCGCCGGGCCGACGAGGCCGTTGCCCAAGCTCGTGCGCTGCTGGCGCCGGTGCTGGACTACGACGAAGTGCACGGCAGCGATCTACTGCCTACCCTGGAGGCATTCCTAGAAGCCCAGGGGAGTCCCGCCAAGGCGGCTAGACGCCTGTATCTGCATGTCAACTCTCTTTACTACCGGCTGGGGCGTATAGGCGAGCTGTCGGGATGGGATCTCGAGGATCCCGAGGTGCGCATACAGTTGCAGCTCGCCTACAGGATCTTGCGTATGGAGGACCAGGAAGGCGCGTAGGGCCGATCCCGACATCGGTCGAGCGGAAGACGGTGGCCCATGGGCTCGTCTTGCCGTTTGGGGAGTTCCTCCAACCTCCTCGATACTCATATGTGCGCACCCCACCTAGTGCGTTTCCGGTCGCCCCTCTATCGTGATCGCCGCGAGAACCCGCGGTGGAGCACGTCGTCTCAGGGTGGGCGACGCGATTGGGCATGTCGAGGTTGAGCATCGCAAGGTCAACTGCCCGGCTGCACGATGCGCGGCTGTGGTGAGATTGCCCAACAGACGGCGACGGGGACGGTGGCAGGAAGCGTGCCACGGGCCGGCGAGTCGGGGAATGCGAAGGAGGGGCAACCACGTGACCCGCCAGGAGACCACTGTCCGTGAACCGGTCCAGCGTGTCGTCACCGGGAGCGACGGCGAACCGATAGCCGTGGCGGACTGGCTTGGAGCGGGCGGTCCGCTCGTGTGCGTGCACGGACTGACCTCCAGCTCGAGGGTGTTCACGGGGATAGCGAGCGAACTGCCGGATGTCAGGGTGGTTGCCATCGATTGCCGCGGTCGGGGGGAGTCGACCAAGAAGGGGCCGTTCGGACTGGAGCAGCATGCCGCCGACCTCATCAGCGTGATGGACGCCCTGGACATCGACACCGCGACTCTTGTGGGGCATTCGATGGGGGCGTTCGTGGTGACCGCGGCGGCGAGCATGGCTCCCCGGCGCGCGAACCGCGTTGTGTTCCTCGACGGGGGCTTCTTCCTGCCCTACGAGGCGGATCCGGACGAGCTGCTGAACGTGCTCATCGGGCCGTACATGGAGAAGTTCCGTCGGACGTGGCGGGACCTCGAGGAGTACTACGCCTACTTCGAAGCGACGCCCCTGTACGCGAACGGTCTCGACGACTATGGGCGCGCCCACTTCGCCTACGACCTCCAAGGTGAGCCGGGGGCGATGCGGGCGAAGATCGTCGAGAAGTGTGTCGGTGTGGACTGGAGAGAGGTGCTGGACCAGCCAACGCTGGCCAGACGCCTCGAAGCCCTGAGAAGCCCTCTGCTTGTGATCAGAGCGCCGGGAGGGTTGTCGGGCATGGGGGATGCGTTGATCCCGGACGCGGTCAGGGACCTGATCATCTCGACGGTGGGTGGCCCAACCACTGTGGTAGACGTCCCCGACACCAACCATCACACCGTTCTGTGCTCGGTGGCGGGGGCCCGAGCTACGGCTGGCGCCATCAGGGAGTTCATGAGATGAGCCGAACGAGGCAAGAGCGAGGCTCGCCGGCCGGACAGAAGGTGCCCCGAGGCACCGGAAGGGCAGGCATGATGCATCTGCGACACTTGTTTGGGTATCCGTCCCGTACTCGCTTGGTCGTCGCTCTGGCGACCGTGCTGCTCGTTGCCTTGTCCGCGTGCAGTGGTGCCAAGAACCCCAGCACCGCCCAGGGCGGCACGGTGGCGGACGGGGTCGAACTGGAGTCGCCCGGTCTGACGGAGCAGCCGACGAGTGACGCCGCATCGGGGTCAACTACCGGCGCTACCCCGGGGACGGGAGGCAAGACCGCGACGGCGGGAGGGTCTCCATCGCCAGGGAGATCGCGATCTACCGCCGGCCGGTATGCGCCGTCGACCTTGTTCAGCCCGCAAGAGGACAAGATCGGGATCACCAAGGACCAGATCACGGTCTGCTTCCACGCTTTCCTGACCTACGGCGCGGCGTTTGCCACCGGGCAGGACGACATGAACGTCTTCTTCACGGCCCTCAACGGCGAGAAGGGTGGCGTCTACGGTCGGAAACTGGTCGCCTACTACGAGGACGACGGCAACGACCCCCAGAAGGCCATCGAAGCAGCCGAGGCATGCAAGGCCAAGAATCCGTTGTTTATTGGAGGTGGCTTCGGGATCGACCAGGTTCCGGCGGTTCGCAGCTGGGCCGAACAGAACCACGTGCTGTACGGCTACAGCCTGGCTCCTGAGGCCGGTCGTGAGGGCAACAAGTACAGCTTCGCCGGAAACATCGGTATGACGAAATACGGCGAGATGCACGCCGAGCTGGTGGTCAAGAAGTATCGGGACAAGAAGATCGGGATCCTCACGCGCAACAGCCCCAACTGGGAACCGGCCCGCACCGGCTTCAAGGCTGTTGCCAAGAAGTACGGCCTGAAGATCGTCGCTGAACGTGTCATCGAGAAGAATCAGTCAACCTATACCCAGGAAATCCTCGACATGAAGAACGCCGGGGTCGAGGTCGTATACGCGAATGAGAACGCCATGACCGCCATGGAACTCGTCAAGCAGGCGAAGGCGCAGCTCTACAGCCCCCATTGGCTGGTCATGGCCGTCAATCTGGTAACCCAGGTGAACGGCGATGATGCTCTCAACCCCCCTCTCGAGGGGGTGACCACCTGGCTGGCCTACAGCAAGGGCGACTACACAGGCCCGTTCGCCCCCTATGCCGATCTCATGAAGGAGTTCGAGCGCCAGTACGCCAAGTACCGGCCGAACACTGATCTATCGGGCCCCAGCGGGGACACGCTATTCATGAACTGGATGGCTCAGAAGAACACGGCCGACCAGCTTGTCGACTGCGGTCCCGACTGCACACGGAACAAGCTGATCGACACCTGGCACAGCTACGCCCCGAAGCCCGTCCAGCCGCACCCGTGCGAGGCCGACTTCAGTCGGGACCCTCAGGTGGGCAGCTACCAGGCCATGTGGCTCGAGGCCTGGAAATCGCCGTCGGGCAAGGTGAACCTGCGCAATGTAGTTACTTGCGCTGAGCACTTCGTCTAGGTTCACGCACGGGCCTCAGGGACCCACCGGTCCCCCAATTCCGGCTTGGCCGAACAGGGAGACAGGCAAAGCATGGGTCAGACGCTGATCCTGGGCTTGATGACTGGCGGCATATACGGGCTGTTCGCGCTTGGGATAGCCCTTGTCTACCGAGGCTCACGCACCTTCAACTTCGCCCAGGGCGAGATCGGCACGATGGGACTGTTCATCGCGTTCGGGTTGGTCGAGCGCGTGGGTCTTCCGTGGCTTGTCGGCGCGCTGGTCGCCATCCTGGCCGCGGCTCTCGTGGGATTCGTGTTCGAGCGTTTGGTCGTGCGCGTGATGATAGACGCCAGCCGCGTGGCGGTGGCGGTGGGCAGCGTCGGCCTTCTCATGTTGTTGCTGGCTGTGGAGTTCAAGATCGTCACCGTCAGCGCCAGGTCCCTCCGCGCGCCGATCGGCGGAGTGGGCAAGGAGATCCTGGGAGTCGTGGTCAGCCCCACCCACATGCTCTCCATCGGGGTAGCCGCGCTGGTAGCTGTGGGGCTCGCCCTGATGCTGAAGAAGACCGACTTCGGCTTGGGCGTGCTTGCCGCGGCGCAGGACCCCGTGGCAGTCCGGCTGGTGGGAGTTCCTCTGGCACGCGTGTCTGGCTTCGTTTGGGCGATGGGTGCCGCGCTGAGCGCTCTGGCCGCTCTGTTGGTGGAGCCGACCGTTGGGGTATTCGCGCCCGGATATGCCAGTGAGCTGTTCCTGAAGGGATTGGCGGCGGCCGTCGTCGGAGGGCTCACGAGTCTGCCGGGGGCGTTCGTGGGAGGTCTGGTGGTCGGGGTGACCGAAGCCGGCGTATCCCGGGTGTTCGCCTCCGCCGCCTTCCCGGGAATCAAGAGCCTGACGGTGCTGGGCCTGATCCTCTGCGTGCTCTTGTTCCGCCCCGGAGGTCTGCTCTCAGGTCTGGTGGCGAAGGGGGAGTCCGCATCATGAAGCGCCTCCCCGCACCCAGGATGTTGTTGCTCGCATTGGCCTTCGGCGCAATCCCTCCCCTCGTCGGCCGAGCCGGTCTGCTAACCGACTACTCGGCCATCCTGGTCGGCGGCGCCGTCTGCTACGCCGTGGCGGGATTGTCACTCAACCTTCTCATGGGCTACGCGGGACAGATCTCGCTCGGCCACTTCGCCCTGCTCGGTGTGGGGGCGTTCGCGAGCGGGATCTTCAGTGGAGCCGATCGAATGGGCCTGCCCTTCGTCGTGTCCATTGCTGGAGCTGCGGCCGTTGGGGCGGCCATCGCTTTCGTAATCGGCCTTCCAGCCCTGCGGCTGCGCGGCCTCTATCTGGCGGTGGTGACGATCGCGCTCAGCTATGCGGCGGAACAGTCTCTTTTCAGAGCCTCGTTCATATCGGGGGGCTCGTCGGGCATGCAACTGCCCCGACCCATCCTGGGCAGCTTCGTCTTCACCCGCAATGCCGACTTCTTGGCCGTGCTCTTGCTGCTCTTGCTTCTCGTCTGGCAGTTCGACGTCAACATCACGCGCTCGAAGCTCGGTCGCGCGTTCCACGCTGTGCGCACCGACGAGGCCGTGGCGGCCTCGTTCGGCGTTGATGTCACACGCTACAAGCTGCTGGCCTTCGTCGTCTCCGGCGCTTTTGCGGGGATCGCCGGAGCCATGTACGGCCATCTCTACCAGTTCGTCAACTCGGAGTCCTTCGGCTATCACAAGTCCCTGTTGCTTGTGATAGTTGTGGTTCTTGGGGGCCTGCGCAGCCGGGCCGGAGTCGTGGCGGCCGCGGGCTTCTTCTCGCTGTTGCCCGTTGGGTTGATCAAGGTCTTCGGGACAGGGTTTCGGGGGACCGACCTCATCGTGGGGGCGCTCTTGCTCATGTACACAGTTGCCCGCTACCCCGGGGGCATGGCCGAGGCCATGCGGCAAGGCAAGGAACGTCAAGCGGTGAAGGCGGCGAAGCGAGCGGCCGTTGCCCAGGGAGAAGCCGGGGACGAGCAGCCGGTTGTGCCCAAGCTGCCCCAGATGCCCCGCCCGTCCGGGCTACCGGCCAGGCCCGCCGAAATGGCCGGCATGCCTCTGCTTTCCGCAACGGACATATGTGTGAGCTTCGGAGGGCTCAAAGCCCTCGATCGCGCGTCGCTCGATGTGCACCGAGGTCGGATCGTCGGGCTCATCGGACCTAACGGGGCCGGCAAGACGACGATGTTCAACGCGATTTCGGGGCTGCTCCGGCCGGACTCGGGCAGCGTCCATCTGCTGGGCGAGGATGTCTCGGGGTTGCCTGCCCATGTACGGGCGAGGGCGGGAGTGGGCCGAACTTTCCAGCTCATCGGATTGGCGAAGGATCTGTCGGTCACTGAGAATCTGCTGCTTGCCCAGCACGTGGTCGCCGGCTACGGGGTCGTCTCCGCCTTGACGCGCATAGGCAAGGCCGCCAAGGTCGAGCGGGAGCTCAGGGATCGTGCCGCGGAGGCGTTGGAGGCGTTGGGCTTCGAGCGTTTCGCCGGCACGCCGGTGAAGAACCTGTCGCATGGCCAGCAACGCATCGTCGAACTCGGCTGTGCGATGGTGACCGCGCCTGAGCTGCTGATGCTCGACGAGCCTTCGGCCGGTATGGCGCCGGGGGCGGCCGAGAACCTGGCCGTGCGTTTGCGCGACATACGCGACGAGCTGGGACGGACGGTTCTTCTGATCGAGCACAACATCCCGCTGGTGCTGGATGTCTGCGACGAGCTGTACGTGCTTTCGAGCGGGGAGATGCTAGCGCACGGGGCTCCCGATGAGGTCGTGCGCCGCGAAGACGTGATCGGTGCCTACCTGGGTGAGGCGGTGGCGATATGACGGCTCAGGTCGGACTCGGGACTCGGGGGTCCGAAGGCGACTCGCAGCCCGAGAGTGAGTCCTGTGTTTCGCGCAGCGGGAAGGTTCTGCTCGAGGTCGAGAACGTGGTCACCGGTTTCGGGTCGAACACGGTCCTGCACGGACCCTCACTCAGCGTTCGAGAGGGCGAGACCGTCGGGGTGTTCGGCCTCAACGGGGCCGGCAAGAGTGTGCTGATGAAGGTCATCGCCGGGGTGCTGCCGCTGTGGTCCGGGCGACTGGCCTTCGATGGGGCCGACATCACGCGAGTGCCGGCGGAGGAGCGGGTGGCGCGGGGCATGGGCCATGTCCCTCAGGGGCGTCAGGTGTTTCCCGGACTGACGGTGGAGGAGAACCTGCGTCTTGGCGCCTACACCTTGCGGCGACATGACAAGGGCCGCTACCCAGCAGCGCTTGCGGCTGTGTACGAACGCTTCCCGGTCCTGGCACAGAAACGAAATCAGCTTGGTGGGTCGCTCTCAGGTGGCCAGCAGGCATCGCTCGCCGTAGCCAGGGCGCTGATCAACCAGCCGCGACTGCTGTTGGTGGACGAAGCATCGGCCGGGCTCGCGCCGGTGGCCGTCCGGGAGCTCTTCCACACCCTTCGCCAGGTCGTGGCCACGGGTGTGACGATCCTCATGGTCGAGCAGAACGTCAGTTTCGGGCTTCAGCTCGTCGAGAAGGTCAACATCCTTCAAATGGGGCGGATCGCGTATTCCGGGGATGTCAACACGCTCGACCAGGAGGCCCTGGTCGCCCACTTGGGCATAGGCAGGATGCTCGGCAAGGGAGTGGCCGGCACGCTGGCGGGGCGGAATGTCCCGCCGGGCGCGCCCGAGTCGGGGAAGGGCGGTAAGGCCCCGAAGCGTGCGGCGCCCGGAAGTCGTGGCGGAGCTAACAAGCGCAAGGGCGCTGCCCAGGGGTAGCTCCGGGGGGGGGTGTCTCCATGCTCGGCAGGGTCACTACGACAGCGCGAAACCGGCGAGAATCGGTCGAATCGAGGGCTTGCGGGCGTACTCATTGGAGAGGGGTTGTCCTGGTCTTCGCCTTCGTACTGCCCGTCGCGTTTCCAAGTGCTGCCGGCTCTTCCCCGCCCACCCCGTGGCGCGCGAGGTGCGCCGACTCCTTGGTCCCGGTCTCGCTCGCGGAAGGCCTAGCCGCTGATAGTAGCGTGGCCGCAGAGCTCTGCCTGCCGGCGGGCCCTAAGCCTACTACCGTACAGGTGCTCGTGCCGGGCTTCACCTACGGTGGGGCGTACTGGGACTTCCCGGACCCTCGGGCGGGCACCGAGCGCTACTCCTACGTCGTCGCCGCAGTTACGGCAGGCTATGCGACTCTCCGGTTCGATCGGATCGGGACGGGCGCGAGCGCGCATCCGGCGAGCGCATTGGTGACGATCGACAGCGCTGTCTGGGTCCTGCATCAGCTCGTGCAGGCGCTTCGGGAGGGTCGGGTTTCCACGGCGGTCGGCGATATCCGGTTCAGCAAGATCGTCACTGTCGGTCATTCGTTCGGCTCGGCGATAACTTGGCTCGAGGCCAGCCGGAACAAAGACGTTGAAGGGGTGATTCTGACGGGCGCCACCCACAACCCCGGAACCGACGCGACGGCGCTAGGCCTCTACCCGAGCCTGTACCCGGCGGTGCTGGATCCGCGCTTCGCGAGCGCCACACTCGATCCCGGGTACTTGACGACCCGTCCCGGCACGCGCAAATGGTTCTACGAGCCGGCGTCTGTCGATCCGTTGGTCGTCTCGCGCGACGAGGTCACCAAGGAGACCGGCACAGCGGAGGAACTGGCGACCGTGAGCCTGGCGTTCAGCGAGAGGCTCGATATCCGAGTGCCGGTGCTCGTTGCTGCGGGCGAGCACGATCCGGTGGTGTGCGGTGGCGCGCTCCCTCATGACGAGTGCGGAAGCAGCGATGCATTCGCCTCCAAAGAGGCGTCATCCTTGGGCTCCCAGGTCCCGCGTGTGGACGGGTACCTGCTGCCTGGCGCCGGGCATGTCATGAACCTTATGCCGAACGCTCGGGATTGGTTCCACGTAGCCAACGCGTGGGTAAGTCGACAGATCGAAGGCGAACGGGTAGTTGCCCAGGAGACACTCTCACCTGCGGTCGGACGTGTGAAGCGAGGCGCGTCACTCCCTGCCACCGGAGGGGGAGCCAGTGCTGCCGGAGCACTTGGGACGCTGTCGGCGGCCGCAGCTGTTGTCTTCTGGCTTCGACCCAGACACCGCTCAGTCTGCTGAAGGTTGCTTCATTAGCGGTAGTAACCGTCTCCGTTGTCCAGCCGGGACCGGAAGACCTACGAGACAAAGGGCCCATGCCCAGATCGGCGACTCCGGGGAGTAGGCCCTTGGGCTGCCCCATCGGGCCGGTCCAATCTTCAAGGACGGGCCAACGAGCGTTCCCAGGTTCGCGCACCGTTCAATCAGCACTTCCTCACATCGGCCGTCTGTCCAGGCCACGCGCAGCGGGGGAGCGGTCAGGCCCAGACCCTCAGAAGGGTTCGCATCATGCGAGGCTGGGACCACCCAACCGGCCATAGTACGAACCAAGAGCGTGGGGGTTGCTGCCGACCGGATGAGCGCCTTGCGCTGCAGGGGGTCCGCCGCCTGGGCGTCGGCCTCCAGCCGGGGCAGAGCTTCGGCCAGGATGGGAGAGAGGGGCCCGGCGCTATCCTGCGAGCCCAAGTTCTCCGCGCAGAACCACCGGTGTGCATAAGGTTCGAGTCGACTCTCCGACACCACAAAACTGCACCTTTTGATGCAGCCCCACCTCTTCTAGCAGCACATTTAGGCGAGGCACGCCGGCGACCCTGACTTCGAAGTGGTCGGGAAACACGTCGACTCCCTCCAGCAGATCCTCGATCAGAACTCGCCGCTCCCGCTCGGTCGCCTCGCGCCATATCTCGTCGACGTCCATTTCCCGAAGGGCGCACGCCTTGACACGGAACACCACGCCGCAGTACACGCGACTGTGCTATATTCGCACATGCCATGGTACGAGGAAGCGAGCAAGGCGCGGACAACCCGCTGGGGCGGCGCGTCGCCGAAGCGCGCAAGCTCAGGGGCCTTACTCAGGCCGCCGTAGCTGGGCGCATCTCACTTGACCGCACGGCCGTCTCCAAGATCGAGTCTGGTCGCCGTCAGGTGAACTCGATCGAGCTCGCCCGGATCGCCCGGGCGCTGGGTCGCCCAATCGAGTGGTTTCTTGAGGACCGCGAGCCCCGCGAGACGCCGGGAAGCCTCATGCGCTCCTTGCGGAGGAAGCGGAAGACGATCCTGAAGACTTGCGCCAAGCACGGCGCCCGCTCCGTCCGCGTTTTCGGGTCGGTTGCCCGAGGGGAGGCCACACCGGGAAGCGACGTCGACTTCCTGGTCGCGATGGACCCGGGACGCGGCCTTCTGGACCAGGCCGCTCTGCTGTTGGAGTTACGGGGAATCCTCGGGCGCGAGGTGGATGTTGTGACCGATCAGGGCCTCCGCGAGCGTGTGCGTGAGCGCGTTCTCCGCGAAGTGGTCTCGCTGTGAGGTCCGACCGCGAGCGGTTGCTGGACATCCTGGAGGCCATCGACCGCATCGAGAAGTACGCACGCCTTGGGCGCCGCCGGTTCAAGGAAGATGAACTGGTCCAGGCATGGATGATCCACCACATCGAGATCATCGGCGAGGCGGCTGCCCGCATCTCTGATGCCCTACAAAGAGGTCACCGCGACGTGCCTTGGCGAGAGATGGCCGCCATGCGCAACCTCTTGGTCCATGACTACTTTGGCATCGACATCGAGCGGGTGTGGGTGACTGTCGAACGCGACCTGCCCTGTCTGAGCGGCAAGCTCCGATCGATCCTCGAGATCCTGCCTGAACCGTAGCGGGCAGCCGCTGGTGCGCCGGTCCGCCAGGTCCGAACGGGCCTGCCGCTTGGCTGCGGTTGCGGCGCGGGGAGAAGCTCTCCGGACACGATCAGCGGTGGGCATAAGGTTCGAGTCGGCTCTCCGACACGACAAGACGGCGCCATTGGCCGCAGATGGTCCGGGGACCGGCGAGTTACTCGGCAACCCGCCTGAACGTCGGCTTCGCGTGAGGCAACGCCGTCCGCGCGACCGGGAGCCGAACATCTGATAGCACCATCTGGGCCCCGTGCTATCATTCTCTTGCCATGGTCACCCAACTCATTGCTCGCATCGACGAGAAGCTCCACGCGCGCCTCAAGGCTCGCGCCGCGGCGGAAGGCCGCTCCCTGAACGCCCTCGTGGGTGACCTGCTGTCAGTTGGCCTGTCGAGCGGTAACGAGAGGGCTCGGATGCGGATCCGGGTGGAGTCCGCCGGCCTGGGCGTCGTGCCCCGGCCTGGGCGTCGTGCCCCGTCGCGAGACGTCGCTATCGCATCGACCCGCGGCGCGGGGCGTGCCGCAAGCGAGGCTCTTGCGGCTGAGCGTGCCAGCCGGTGAGCCTCATCTACGCCGACACGAGCGCGATCGTGCGTGCGTATTTCGTTGATGAGCCGGAGCACGCCGAACTGAGATCCCTGCTCCTCGAGGGTGGCAAGGCGGTGGTCACGAGCGAGATCGCGCGCATCGAGTTGGCCAGCGCGATCGGGGCAGCCTCCCGGACGGGGCGGCTCAAACGCTGGCGGGGACTGCTGGCCCGCATCGACACTGACTGCGGGGAGGACGGGCCGATCACATTGCTGGAGCTCCGGTCGGAGTTCGTTCTACCGACCGCTCACCGGCTGGTGCTGGATCATGCGCTGCGTTCGCTCGACGCCATTCACTTGGCGGTGGCTCTGGAGGAATGTCCGGCGCTGGCCGATGGCGAGGAGATCGTGTTCGTCACTCGGGACGAGCGACAGGCGGCTGCCGCGTCGGCCCTTGGGTTCGCACTGGGCTGACCGGGCCGGGGACTGCGCCGTGGGCAGTATGGGCGTTGCCTCGAAGGAACCAGTGGGGTTCCCGCCTTTGCACCGTCGGGTACGGGAGTTGGGTCACCCCCGCTGTGGGCAAGCTGCCAGCGGGTGAGATCCTTGGGTTTGACCGCCGTAAGCTTGGTGCTCACGAGGCGCGAACTACGACGTGGTCCCGCTCGCTCGTGGCGATATCCAGCCGTGATCCCGCATGGTCTCGAGATAGGCTTCAATGGCCTCCTTGGCCATCGCGAGGGCCTCTTCCCGGCTCTCACCTTCGGTGACGACGTCCGGCAGCTCTGGAACGGAAAGGGTGAAGCCGCCCTCGCGCTGAGGGACCAGCACAACCTCGTATTCACGCTCCTTGGCCACAGACAATCCCCTTTCCCTTGTCAGCGGTCCCATTATGCCCAGGTGGAGCCCGGACCTGGGAGGACCTATGAACAACCCAGAGGTGGAGGACGAGACCAGCTCGTGAGCCGCCACTCGGGGTTCGGGCGGGTCGCCGGTGGGGCAGAGATGCGAGTCTGAGCTATCGTCCTTGCTTCCACGGAATAGGCCCGGTTCGCACCAGCCGAACGGCCCGCGCGGTTCTCGTGACTCGGCTCTCCGACACGGCCTGCCTTGCTTGCCTTCCTGGCGAGGCTCCAACTGTTGGTTTCCCTTCTGGCGGGGGCCGGCGGGGTAGCGGGCGGCACAGACCGTGGTGAGCCGAATGACGCCTACCACTGCTCGTCCGCCCTCTACGTGGGTATGGTCATCACGGACGACGGTGAGGGGTGCAAAGGGCTCGCGCAAGATACTGCTGGGGCTGGTTTGCCGATGGGTGCGGTCCTACAATTCAAGTATGGAACTGGGACTCAGTGCCGAGCAGGCGGAACTCCTTCAGCGGGTTCTGACCGAGTACATCTCCGACCTCCGGATGGAGGTCGGAGGGACCGACAGCTTTAAGTACCGCCAGATGTTGAAGCAGGACGAGGAGTCACTGAAGGCGCTTCTCAGCCACCTCGAGTCGGCCATTCAGTCGTCGCGATCGTCCTGACCGCCCTAGTCGCGCAGTCGTCGTGAGAGCATTGAGACACGCGAAGAACCATCTCGACTGGCGAGCATCCTGGTGCGTACTCACCAGGCCCGCCGGCGTCAGCAGCCCGGCGCAAGGGCCAGTGGTGGGCAACCGAATCCCCTACCCCCTTGAGGGCCAAACGGCTTCTTCGCTCTCCAACCTCCCCTTCGCCTTGACCTACTCCATATCGCCACCGACGACCCCAGGTGGGGTCCGAATGGGCCTCATGCTTGGCTACCGCTGTGGGTCGAGAACAAGCTCTCCGCACGCGATGAGGGGAGACATGTTCAGCTTCAGCCGCTGTTGCCCAGGCCCTTGGCAACGCGTTTGCCGAGGTCGTCGTCCACCTGCCGCCAGTACTCGATGACCCGCAGCCCCACCTCGTCGGTGACACCCTGCTTGACATGGCCGACGATGTTGGAGACGAGGTGATCGCGGTCGGTTCCGCTCAGCACGTTGCGATACAGCTCACGCGGCTGCACGAAGTCGTCGTCCTCGGGATGCTTGTCGTACGGCGTGCGCCCAAGATTTCCTGAGACCCCGGTGCGGAAGCCCTCGCCGTACCGTTGCGGGTCCGCGGCCGGCCCGCCCTTGCTGTTGGGCGCGTACGCGGGATCGCCGGGGTTCTGGTAACGCATCGCGCCGTCACGGTTGTAGCTGTTGACCGGCGACTTCGGCCGGTTGATCGGCAACTGTTGGTAGTTGGTGCCGATGCGGTGGCGATGCGCGTCCGGGTAGCTGAACAGGCGCCCGAGCAGCATCTTGTCGGGGCTCGGCTCGATGCCCGGCACCATGTTCGCCGGCTCGAAGGCTGCCTGCTCGACTTCGGCGAAATAGTTCTCCGGGTTGCGGTTGAGCACGAGCCGGCCGATCTTGATCGGGGGATAGTCGGCGTGCGGCCAGACCTTGGTGAGATCGAACGGGTTGAACCGGTAGCCCGCGGCCTCCTCGACCGGCATGATCTGCATCTCGAGCGTCCACGAGGCCTCACCGCCGCGCGCGAGCGTCTCCCGGAGGTCGCGGCGGTGATAGTCGGGATCCTCCGAAGCCATCGCCTTCGCTTCGGCATCGGTGAAGTGCTCGATCCCCTGGTCGGTCTTGAAGTGGTACTTGACGTAGAAGGCCTCGCCCTTGGCGTTGATCCAGGTGAAGGTGTGACTGCCGTAGCCGTTCATGTGGCGGTAGGTGCGCGGCGTTCCCCGGTCGGTGAACAGGAACGTGACCTGATGTGCGGACTCGGGCGACAGGGTCCAGAAATCCCACTGCATGTCGTTGTCGCGCATGCCGGTATCGGCTCGGCGCTTCTGGGAGTGGATGAAGTCCTGGAACTTCTGCGGGTCACGGATGAAGAAGATCGGCGTGTTGTTGCCGACGAGGTCGTAGTTCCCTTCTTCCGTGTAGAACTTGATGGCGAATCCGCGGGGGTCTCGCACCGTGTCGGCCGATCCGAGCTCACCGGCGACGGTCGAGAATCGCAAGAACACGTCGGTCTTCATCCCTTTCTGGAAGAGCTTTGCCTTGGTCCAGTGGCTCACGTCCTCGAAGCATTCGAAGAAACCGTGCGCTCCTGCCCCCTTCGCGTGCACGACGCGCTCAGGAACTCGCTCACGGTTGAACTGCGCCATCTTCTGGAGCAAGTAGTGGTCCTGCAGCAGGATCGGTCCGTTCGATCCGACGGTGAGCGAATGCTCGTCGGACGGCGCCGGAATGCCGGCGTCGGTTGTTGTGGCCGGCCGCTTTCGATCCGTCATCGCCCTCTCCTCCTTCTCCTCGCCGGACGTCGTGGGTGTCAGGCCCTGTAGCCCCGCTGACGGGGCCCGTCATCCACATCCTTGCATCGACGGGCCCCTCTGACCTGTGCCGAACGGCACCATCTTCAGGGGTGGGGTAGCAGGCGAGCAAGTGCGCCTCCCGCAAGTAGCGCGATCCCCAGCGATAGCGCGCTGACAAACGCGGTGCGCCGAATGCCGAGCTCAGCCCTCATGGCCGCTATGGTGGCGACGCAGGGTACATAGACGGTGTTGACGAGGGCGTAGGTCATGATCTGGGGAACGGTCAGGAAGTGAGTGAGGTTGGCCGCCCCCCGGCCGTAGCGCACGACGGCCAGGGTGACAAGCAACTGCAAGGACAGTTCCTTACGCAGCACCCCGAACAGCAGTGCCAGACCAGCTACCGGAGGAAGCAGCAGCCACCCCTGCACGACAGGAGAGAGGGGGCCGGTCAGCTTCCATATGAAGCCGGTCTCGTACAGGGCCCCCAGAACGAGGCTGCCGGCGATCATGATCGGCGTGGCCATCACTATGAAGCCCCTGAACCTCTGCCAGGTCTTGCGGGCGACGTGGCGCAAGACGGGGGGGCGAAAGGGGAAGACTTCGAGCACCAGGCCGGAGGGTTTGCCGGGCAGCAGGGCATTCAGCCCCCGCCCGGCTGCTCCAGCCAGCAGCAGGTCCACGGCAAACAGGGCGACAGCCGGTCCCCACCCCACGTAGCGGGCCACCGCCCCGGCGATCACCGCGGTGCGCGCGCTGCAGGGCACCATCGTGATGAGCAGGCTTGCGATGGTGCGTTCCCGGCGGCTGGAGAGGACTCGGGTGCCAATGATGGCGGGCACGCTGCAGCCGAATCCCGCAACCAAGGGGATAACCGCCCGTCCGTGCAGACCCAGACGGTTCATGGTGCGGTCGGCAAGGAACGCCGCCGCGTTCAGGTAGCCTGAGTCTTCGAGCAAGGCCAAAAGGAAGTAGAAGGTGAGCACATAGGGGACACCCACGGACAGGGCCGCCTGGATTCCGGCATCGAAGCCCCAAAGTAGTGTCCGTGCGAAGGCCCCATATCCAAAGAGCGCGTGAATGGGGGCCTGAATCAAGGGCGATGCCAGGGCCAACCAGGCTGTGGAGAAGGCGTTTGCCAGCCCGTTGCCCACGAGAAACAGGAACGAGACCATTCCGCCGAGGACGGCCGCCAGTACCGCGAGCCCCAGCACCGGATGGGTGGTCACCTTCCACGCCCGGTCTGAAGGAGGTGTGTGCCTGGCATATTGCGTGGACGCCGCCAGCCGCCCGGCCAGCCGATGTCGCTCGGCGACCACGCGAGGCACCTCTCCTTCGTCTCCCAACGCAGATGCGCGGACTTCCGCGAGGGCGGCTGCGGCCGGGTAGCTTTGCGCTGTGAGTTGGTCGCCTTCCAGCAGAAGGAGGGCCTCGCTGCGGGGGGCGGCACACACCGGGAGGGCCCGTTCGACTGCGCGGACCGCGGACTCGACTTCCCGGCCGTAGTGGGGCGCCGCAGGCCGAGCCGGGCAAGCCACCGCTGTCGAGATAACCCTCTGCGCTCCCACGGCACGAGAGGCAATTGTGGGGACCACCGGGATGCCCAGCTCCTGGGCAAGCCGCTGAACGTTGGTCACCAAGCCGGCCCGAGCCGCCGCATCCATCAGGTTCAACGCCAGCACCGTTGGAACACCCAGATCCAGGATCTGCAGAACGAGGTAGAGGTTGCGAGCCAAGTTAGAGGCATCGGCGAGGACAACCACGACATCCGGGGCGGCGTCCACCAGCGCCCGCCTGGCCACGGCTTGGTCCGAGATGGCCGGCCCCCCAAGCGCGTAGGCGCCGGGAAGGTCCAGAACCCGCACGCGCGTGTCGTCCAGTCGCACTACTCCCGCGCCAACGGTGACTGTGGTTGCCGCGTAGTTGGCAGTTGCCGCGGATCCGCCTGTCAGGACGTTGAACAGGGTGGACTTGCCCACGTTGGGGTTGCCCGCAAGGGCGACGGTCAGCTCGCGCGTCGCCGGCGGGACCCCGCGGCCGGCGCGAACTCTTGCACGCCGGCGGATCTGGCGCCCGAACCCTCCACTCGACTGCTCACATGAACTCGGGCCGCCGTGGCATCCTCCGCAGTGGCAGTCTCCACTGCCTCCCCATGGACTCCGGTCGCTTCGGTGTCGGGGGCCCATCGGCTAGCTTGCCTTATCTTGAAGTACCTCGCGCACGGCCACCATCGCGGCCACCTCGCGGCCCAGCGCGTAGCGAGTGCGTCCGACGCGCACCAAGAGAGGCCCGCCGAACGGAGCGACCTGCTCGACGGTCACGTTCGCGCCTGGGACAAGTCCGAGTGTGCCAAGGTAGGAAAGCAAGTCGGGATCTTCGCGGGAGATGCGCAGTACGACACCTCTGCCTCCCGTCTGCAGTGAGGCCAGTCCCCGCCCCGTCTCCTCTGGTAGCCCGCCGTCGCGGGAGGGTATGGGATGCCCGTGCGGACATGTGGACGGGTGCTGGAGTACCTCGTCGATGCGATCGGCCACGGCATCGGACACGGCGTGCTCGAGGGCGCAGGCCGGTTCGTGAACCTGCTCCCAGGGCAGCCTCAGTACATCGGTGAAGAGCCTCTCTGCCAGGCGGTGCCGGCGGATCGTGCGTATTGCCAAGCGCCGACCCCGGGCGCTCAGATGCACGCCACCGGACCCCGGTTTGACCCAGCCGCGTTTCTCAAGCCGGTGGAGCATCTCGCTTACGGAGGGGGCTGAAATCCCGAGCGCTTCAGCCAACTGGGCGCCGGTCACCCTGCCTTCGCCCTCGAGGCGCTGGAGGGTCTTGAGATACATCTCCTCGCTGGGTGAAGGTTCCGGCCCGGAAGCTACCGATGCGCCCGCGGCTTTCGCCCTCTTGCTGTGTCGAGCGTCGACTTCCCCTGGGAATCGCATGCGGACCTCCATGGCCACAACCTGGCCCGACGCTCGTCGCCGGCTTAGGCGCCACTAACAAGCATACAGCGGCATACCTAACAGCGGCAATTCGCTCTGCCGTAGAGACTAGTGGGCTTCCACGGTCGGGGCCGGGCGAAGCTGAAGCGGCGGGAGTGTTGCGACAGGCGGCTTCGAGGCCGCCGGCTATCTCCGCGGGGTCGACAGGCGCTCTGGGGTGTCAACTCGTACAATCGTGCCGCGCGGCCTGGGGTCGCCAAGGACATCCGGGCACTGCCGGGCGGGGCGCCTCGCGGAGGTCCGGTTTGCGGACGAAAGGAAACCCCCAGTGGAAGCCATGACGGGAATCGAACGCATCGGCAACATCTTGAAGCACCAGCCGGTGGACCGGATCGGAGCTTTCGAGCACTTCTGGGTCGACACCGCGGCCAAGTGGGCCGAGCAAGGCCACATGGGCCAGTACGAGATTCCCGCCGACCACTTCGGGTTCGACATGGACATGATGTGGGCTTTCCACATGGTGGCCGACCTCGACTTCGAGCCGAAGGTGGAGGAGGAGACCGAGGAAACCATCCTGGCCTGGGATGGCAACGGTGCGCTATTCCGCAGACACAAGCTCCATTCGGCAACCCCGGAACACGTGCGCTTCAGCGTGAAGACTCGCGAGGACTGGGAGGAGCGCATCAAGCCGCACCTCGTAGCCGATTCACGTCGGATTTTCATGGACGCCTACAAATGGGCGAAGCAGTATTGCGCCGAGAAGGGGCGCTTCTTCGTCACGTGCCAGCCCAACGTGTTCGAGCTTATCCACCCCGTCATCGGCCATGAGGGCTTGCTCTTCGCCATGGCCGATGATCCCGAGTGGGTAGAGGACATGGTGACGACCTACGCCAACCTCATCGTCGAACTGCAGGAGATCACCTTTGCCGAGGCGGGCAAGCCCGACGGCATCTGGTACTACGAGGACATGGGTTACCGCGCAAACCCCTTCATGTCGCCGCGGATGTACCGCGAGATGATCTGGGCGGGTCACGCCAAGACCTTCGGTTTTGCGCACGCGCAGGGTCTGCCCGTGATAGTGCATTCATGCGGATTCGTCGAGCCCCTTCTGCCGGACATGATCGAGGCGGGGATGGACTGCCTTCAGGTGATGGAGGTCAAAGCGGGGATGGACCCGGTCCGTATCCACCGCTCCTATGGGGAGCGCATAGCCCTCATGGGTGGGATCGACGTGAGAGTGCTCTACTCGAACGACATCGCTAAGGTCGACGCCGAACTGGAGGAAAAGATCCCGCTGCTGAAGGAAGGCTACGGATACGTGCTGCACAGCGACCACTCGATTCCGTACACGGTGGAGCACGAGACCTACAAGCACTTCCTCGAGAAGGGCCTCGAACTGGGGACCTACTGAGACAAGCGAATGGCGACCCGGGGTCCGGGGGGGGCCGGCGCGATCCCGGGCGGTGCGCGGGGGAGGTCTGAGTGGGCCCCCATGCATGCACTTGCGCCGAGGGGACTCCTGCATGCCGGGCAGGGGCCCATGCCACAAGCGTTATGAAGACACGGCCCGGATCAGCATCTCCTGCAGGTGGCGCACCACGTGCGGATCCTCGATACGCTCGCCGTTCAGATCGCGCACATAGAAGGCGTCCACGACGCGGGTTCCGTAGGTAGCCACCTTGGCGAGGTTCACGTCGCACCCGGCATCGGTCAGGGTCTTGGTGATGACGTGAAGCAGTCCGAGTCGGTCGGGAGCGCGGACCTCAACCACGGTTGAGAAGTCGGAAACCGAGTTGTCTATGGCCACCTTGACGTTCGAAGGCGAAAGCGCGGGCCGGGGCCCTTTGGCCGCCTTGGTACGCAGGGCTCCCTCGACGTCGAGGTGACCGCGCACGGCGGAGGCGATGTCGTTGGGGATGGAGTTCCAACGCCCATCGGCCCCGGGTTCGAAAGCGGAGCTCACACGGAAGACCTCGAGAGCGATGCCGTCGGCGCGGGTGAAGATGCGGGCCGACAGCACGTTGATCCCGCGCACGGCGAGCACGCCGGAGACGGTCGCGAACAGTCCGGGCTTGTCCCATGCGACTACGAGGAGCTCGTCGGAATGCCGGCCGCGATGTACGGAGCTGCGCACCTCATCGCGACTCAAGGGCTCCGTCATGAGGTCGAGCTGGCGCGCGGCGACGGGGGCGTCGAAGGCGAGGAGCCACTCCTGCCCCAGTGGCTCTATCAGAGCGCGGATCTCGCCCGTCGTGCGACCGCTGAAGGAGGCGAGCGCGACCTGGGCGTCGGCCGCGGCCTGACTGGTCTCGATCCCGAGACTCGATCCGCGATGAAGGATGTGAGAGGCCTTGCCGTAGAGCTCCTGAATGAGAGAGGCGCGTACGGGTGACCAGGCCTCGGGACCCGTGGCAACCGCGTCGGCGCGAGTGAGCAGGAAGAGCATCGCCAGGCGCCTGCCGCTGCCAACCCGCTGGGCCAAGCCGGCGGCCGTGCGCTCGTCCGTCAGGTCGCGGTGAGTGGCTGTTTCCGCGAGGGTCAGGTGATCGCGAACCAGGAACGCGATGTCCTCCAGACGCTCCCGAGAAAGTCCCATTCGCGAGGCAGCCGTCAGGGCGAGATCGGCGCCCAGCTCAGCGTGGGCCGGACCCCGGCCCTTCCCGATATCGTGCAGAAGGGCTGCCAGAAGAAGGGTGGCCCCTGGGGCCGGCCCGAGGGGGTCGGATCCCGCGTCATCCCACGCTTGGTCAAGGTGGGGCTCGTCGATACCAAGGGAATCGACAATGGCCGCAACGGTGGCAAACGAGTGGGTGTCGACCGCGTATTGATGGTAGGGGTTGCGTTGGGGGCAGCAACGGATGGGGGCCCACTCCGGAATCAGGGCGACGAGCAGCCCGCTCTCATCCAGGGCTTCCAGCGCGGGGGTGGCCTTTGATCCAGCGGCCAGAATCTGGATCAGGGCGTCTCGGGTACCGGGGGTCCACGGCAAGGGCGCGGCCCCGTCAAGGAACATGTGCAGGTGGTTCGACCAGCTTCGACCGGGCGCGGAGCCGATTTGAGCCGAGGCCACGAAGGGACCCAGCCACGCGGCGGTGTCTTCCCGCGGATGGGGAAGGGTGCCGGGATCCAGGGATCGGGCGGCGGGCGGCGTCGCCGACCTGCGTGCTGGAGTCCCGGCGCGGCTGCGAGATGGCATGGCTCGCAACATCGAGTCCCAGGTGCTGTTCGATACCGCCTCGACGGTCCGGGCGCGGCGATGCAGTTCGCGCATGAGCACATCGCCTTCCTCGAGAGATCCCAGTCGCCGGTAGCCGAGGCTCACGGCCAGCGCATCGACGTCGGCGAGATACAGCCGGTCCTGACGGCGCCCCGACGCGAAGTGGAGCCCGATTCGGGTGCGCATGAGCAGCTCGGCGGCCTCGTCGACCCTCTCGCAGTCGAGCTCGTCAAGGTGCCCAGCGGCGTTCAACGCCTCGAGACCGGGTCTGCCGCAAATCAGAGCGGCCGCCCAGGCAAGCGCCTGGATGTCCCGAAGCGCCCCAGCGGAATCACGAAGGTGGGGTTCCAGCAGCCGGCCGGCGGACCCGGCGGTAGCGTGGCGTTCCGAATTGGCATCGGCCAAGCGGGCCAGCACCCTCGCCGGCGATCGGGCGAGCGAGGAGCGAACGGTCGCCATCGTTTGGTCCCAGAGGGCCTGGTCGCCGACCAGGAATCGGCCGTCCAGCGCTGCCATGCCCTCCCTGAGGTCGTCCACGGCCTGCAACGCTTGCTTGGGAGTCCGCACCCGAAATCCCAGGTCCCGGCCGGCGTTCCACAGCGGGTAGGTGAGCGAGCGAGCGAAATGTTCGATATCCCCCGCGCCCCATCCGTCGTGCAGCAGCAACAGGTCGAGGTCCGAGTAGGGGGCAAGCTGGCGCCGTCCATAGCCTCCCACGGCGATGAGGGCTAGGCCCCCGCCCGCCCGCCCCTCGGGCCCCAATGCCTCGTTGAACAGTGAGATGACTATGCGATCGGTCTCGTCTGAGAGCAGCCGTGCCACGACCCGGCCCGGCTCCTCCCTGAAGTAGGCGCGCTGCGCCAGGTACAGCGCACGGCGGAAGTCGTGTTGCGTTTGGCTAGATGGCGCCATGGCCGGCCTCGCCGGTTCGAATCCTGAACGCGGCCTCCACCGGAGTCACCCAGATCTTGCCGTCGCCGATCTTGCCGGTGCGGGCGCTGCGCAGGATTGTCTCTGCCACCCGCTCGGCCAAGGAATCATCGATCAGCACCTCGACTCTGACCTTGGGCAGGAAGTCCACCTGGTACTCCGACCCACGATAGACCTCGGTGTGTCCGCGCTGACGGCCGAAGCCCCGGCAGTCGGTGACGGTGAGGCCCTGGATGCCGGCCTCGCTCAAGGCGTCCTTCACCTCGTCGAGCTTGAAGGGCTTGATGATGGCCGTGACGAGCTTCATTTGTCCTCCTCGCGGCTGGGTCGGGTCTTCTTGTCAGACCGACCGGGTGCGGTGCGTGCGTTCTCGGCTGCGAGCCTCCCTATGCGCTCATCGAGGCGCCGTGGTCCGCAAAGGCATACCCGGCCTCGCCGTGTTGGGTCAGGTCGAGCCCGATCGACTCGTCTTCCTCGCTGACGCGAAGGCCCACGACAGCATCAGCAAGCTTGAGGACTCCGAAGCTGACGGGGAAGGACCAGGCGATTGTGATCAGGATGGCGGCTGCCTGCTTGGCCAACTGATCCAGGCTTCCGGAGTAGAGCAGACCGTCGGCGCCGGCCGGGTTGGCCGCGAGAGAGGCGAACACCCCGGTCAGCAGGGCCCCGACAACGCCTCCCACGAAGTGGACCCCGACAACGTCCAGAGCGTCGTCGTAGCCAAGACGGTGCTTGAGTCCGACCGCGAAGTAGCAGACGGCGCCCGCCGCGAAGCCTATGACCAGCGCGGCCCAGGGGCGCACGAATCCCGAGGCCGGGGTGATCGCCACCAGTCCGGCCACCGCGCCCGTCACGGCGCCGACGGTGGTGGCTCGCTTGCGCATAATCCACTCAGGAACGATCCAACCGAACACCGCCGCGGCCGCGGCGAGGTGAGTGGCCGTGAAGGCGCCCGACGCCAACCCCCCGGAGGAGAGCGCACTCCCGGCATTGAACCCGAACCAGCCGAACCAGAGTATGGAGGCCCCCAGAACGACGAAGGGAACGTTGTGGGGTGACATCGACTCGTGGGGCCAACCCTTGCGCCGCCCGAGCACCAGCGCCGCGGCAAGGCCTGACGCCCCCGCGCTGATGTGCACGACCGTCCCGCCGGCAAAGTCGAGAGCGCCCAGTCCCCGGGGTCCCAGGAATCCAAGTCCCCAGACCCAGTGAGCGATGGGCGCGTACACCACGAGCGACCACAGGGCGACGAAGAGCAGATACCCGGAGAACTTCATTCGCTCCGCGAAGACTCCCGAGATGAGTGCGGGCGTGATGACGGCGAACATCATCTGGTAAATGGCGAAGGCGCTGTGGGGGATCGTGGGGGCCAGATCTTTCAGGGGCGACGCGCCGACGTGGTTGAAGCCCACGTACTTGAGGGTGCCGATAATGCCGCCGGCGTCCGGGCCGAAAGCCAGGGTGTGTCCCAGGAGCACCCACAGCACCGTTACGACCGCCAGGGCCCCAAAGGAGTACATGATCGTGCCCAGCACATTCTTGGCACGCACGAGCCCACCGTAGAAGAAGGCAAGCCCTGGGGTCATGAACATCACCAGGGCCGCGGAGGCCAGGACCCAGGCGGTGTCTCCGGAACTGATCTGCGTCATGCACTCACTCCCCTCGCCCCCGAATACTCGTGGTGGCCGCGTTGCCCAAGGACGCTCCGAGGGTAGTACTCGCAAGTTACGGGCTTGTTCCACCGTGTTACGAGAAGGTAAAACCTCCCCGAGTGTTTGGGGATGGGCGGGAGGTCGCCCTATACTGTTTTTGTGGCAGGGCCAGTGGCGTCCCGTGCGCGACCATACAGTCGAGAAATGGGACGGCACGTGAACAGGCGAACTGTCATCTCCAATGGGCTTTACAGCCCGGCCCACGAGCATGACGCATGCGGCGTGTGTTTCGTCGTGGACCAGAAAGGTCGGAGCAGCCATCGCATCGTCCAGCTTGCTCTGGCCGCACTGGCCAACATGGACCACCGTGGGGCGAAGGGGAGCGAGCCCAACACCGGCGACGGCGCCGGTATCCTCATGCAGATCCCGCACTCTTTCCTTCGCCGGGTGGTGGGCTTCGAGCTTCCAAAGCCCGGCTGGTACGCGACGGGGCTCGCGTTCTTGCCCAGCGATCCCGACGCGTGCGTTCAGGCCGTGTCGAGGATTGAGGAGATGGCCGCGGAGGAAGGCCTGCGGGCCATCGGCTGGCGGGACGTTCCAGTCGAGGACTCGATGCTGGGAGACACCTCACGCCTCACGCAGCCGCGCTTTCGCCAGGTTTTTCTGGCGTGTTCCGGGGTCTCGGGAATGGACCTCGAGCGCCGGGTCTTCATGGCACGTAAGCGCATCGAACACGAGGTACAGGGCGTCTACTTCCCGAGTCTGTCAACGCGCACGATGGTCTACAAAGGGATGCTCACCAGCGACCAGCTCGGCGTGTTCTTCGCCGACCTGACGGACCCGCGAGTCGAAACGTGCCTGGCGCTGGTGCATTCCCGGTTCTCCACCAACACCTTCCCGTCGTGGCCCCTGGCTCATCCGTTTCGCCTGATCTCCCACAACGGAGAGATCAACACCGTCCAGGGCAACCGAAACTGGATGCGGGCACGCGAGGCGGTTCTGGAAAGCGCTGCGCTGCCCGGGGACTTGAAGCGCATCCTGCCGGTATGCACCCCGGGAGTGAGCGATTCGGCCTCATTTGACGAGGTGCTCGAACTGCTCCATATGGCCGGACGCTCCTTGCCTCACGCGGTGCTGATGATGATCCCGGAGGCATGGGAGAACCACGAGTCGATGGGTGCGCAGCGTCGGGCTTTCTACCAGTTTCACGCCTCTCTCATGGAAGCCTGGGACGGCCCGGCTTCCATCGCGTTCAGCGACGGAACGCTTATCGGCGCCGTGCTGGACCGCAACGGCTTTCGCCCGTCGCGCTACTGGGTGACGTCGGACGACTTGGTGATCATGGCCTCCGAGGTCGGGGTGATTGACATCGACCCCGGCAAGGTCGTCCGTAAGGGGCGTCTCCAGCCGGGACGCATGTTCCTGGTGGACACGTCCAAGGGACGCATCGTCGCCGATGAGGAGATCAAGCGTGAGCTGGCCGGCGAACAG
>JBBAAN010000023.1:0-30539 GCA_041658225.1 Actinomycetota bacterium | reverse complement strand
CGACGCGCTGTTCTCGAGCGCCGACGTGAGCTTCCTGGTGATTCTCAACCGCAAAGGGCAAGTGCTTGACGCGGCCGGACTTCCCGACGTCGATGCCCTGGGAATTGCCGGATCGGTCTCGGCACAGTCGGTGCTGGCATCCGGAAACCCGGTCGCGACCCTGGATGTGGCCGGGCCATCTCGGTTGGCGTACTTGGGTTTCACGCCTGCGATCGATCCTCGAGTCCCCGACCGGCTGGCCGGGGTGGTGGTGGTGGGCCGCTTCCTCGACTCGACCTATCTCTCGGCCGTCTCCAACGCGACCGGCTTCCAGGCCAGCTTGCTGCGGGGCGGCGAGGTGTCGGGCTCCACGCTGGCTTCCGGCCGGCAGCGCTACCTGAACGATCCCGATGTGAGGAGCCTCCTGGAATCGGCCGCGGAGGACGGCCGTCAGGTGACCGCTCACACGGGAGGCGCTGGGGGCCTGATCTCCGCCTACATCCCCTTGCTGCAGGGCCAGGGATCTTCGCAGCGCACGCTCGGGTTCCTGACCCTTTCCACGGGGGCCTCGGTTGTGGGCACGGCCGCGGCGGAGGTAGTTCGGGCGCTGTTCCTCGTCAGCGCCGCTGCGGCTCTGGTTGCCGCGGCGCTCGCGGCGGCGGGAGGTCGAAGGATCGCCCGTCCGGTGCGGGCGTTGACCGGAGCTGCGGAGAGGGTACGGGGGGGAGACTTGCTGGCCCGGGCCTCGGTGTCCGGAGAGGACGAGGTGGCGACGCTTGCCCGGGCTTTCAACGACATGGCGAGTTCGGTCGAAGGGCTCACCCACAGCCTGAGGGACGCCGCGGCGACCGATGCTCGGCTGCGAGCTCGCCTGGAGGCGGTGCTTTTCGGAATGGGCGACGCGCTGGCGGTGACGGACGGCGATGGGGTCGTCCAGGTCTTCAACCGCGCTGCCGAGACGCTGACCGGTTCGTCGGCCGTCCAGGCGATTGGACGTCCGCTGGGTGAGGCGGTGCGGGGGCCCGAAGGGCACGGGCATTCGCTGGCAGCCGCGGCCGGCTCGCCGCTTGCCCGCGGGACTCGCACGTTCCGCGGCGCCATCCTTCGAGCCGGGGGAGATGTGGTGGAGGTCGCCGTGTCGGCCGCCCCGGTACCCGGGCCGGGCGGCGAGATCCTCGGACGCGTCGTCGTGATGCGCGACGTGACTCGCGAGGTCGAAGTGGAGAGGATGAAGTCCGAGTTTCTCTCCAACATCTCGCACGAGCTGCGCACGCCGCTGACTCCGATCAAGGGATACGCGGAGCTGTTGCGGCGCAAGGACTTCCCGCGCAAGAGGCAAGAGGTGTTCCTCGACAACATGATCGAGGCCGCGAACAAGCTCGAGCGCATCGTCCAGATTCTGGTCGACTTCTCCGCTTTCGAGGCCGGGCGGTTGGAGGTCAAACGGGAACCTGTGCCCGTGCGACTTCTGCTTGACGACACCGTGGCGCGCTGGAGGGAGAGGATCCAGACGCACACTATCGTCCGGCGCGCGCGGGCTGATCTGCCGGCGGTGGCCGGGGACCCGCGGATGCTGGAGCGGGTGCTGGACGAGCTGGTCGACAACGCGGTGAAGTTCTCGCCGGATGGCGGGACGATCACGCTCTCCGCTGAGGCGGTCAAATGGCGTACCGGTAGCGGGCGGGCTCATCGCGGAGTGCGACTGTCGGTGCGCGACCACGGCGTGGGCATCTCGCCCGATCACCTCCCCCGGCTTTTCGAGGAGTTCCGCCAGGCAGACGGTTCCGAGACGCGAGAGTTCGGCGGACTTGGCCTGGGCCTTGCTTTCGTGCGTCGCATCGGCGACGCTCTGGGTGGAAACATCGAGGTCGAGTCCACGCCCGGCAAGGGCAGTGTGTTCCACTTCACGCTGCCCGAGGCCGTTCTTCGAGGCCGTTCTGCTCGAGGCGAGGCGACATGAGGCGAATCAACACGAGGCGAGGCGAGATGAGCGGAGTCCGAACCAGGGCCGCCGCCTTCCTGCTCGTCTTGGGCCTGTTGGCGGCAGGCTGTGGGAGTCATCCGCGGGTCGGCCCCGGGCAGGCGCGCGTGGAGGATCTCTCGGGCACCGTGCGGGTTGCGGAGTCCGGCGCCACGCACGGCCTGCGCGCAGTCAGGAACGGGGAGATCCTTCGTGCGGGAGACCGGGTCCGAGTGGGCAGCGGCTTCCTGGTGCTGCGCTTTGCCACGGCGCGGGTCGAGTTGCGCGGGGATGGGCAAGCTGTTCTGGAGTCGTCCGGACTGAGGCTGGAAAGCGGGCGCGTGTTGGTTGATGATCCCGGACGCCTGTCGGTGACTGTGGGGCATGTGAGCGCGGTGTCGGGCGGCGGGATCTGGAGGATGGACCGCGACCTGTCGGTGCGCCTGGGCGTCTACCAGGGTTCGGTGCGGGTCGAGTCGCCGGGGACCGAGCAGCTCGAGGTGGGCCGCCTCAGGCAGATCGTGGCCGCCGGCGAGGTGGTACCTCGGGTGAACGAGCCGTTGCGCCTGAACGGATCCGACAACTGGGACCGGCGGCTGCTCGGTGGAGCTCTGCGGCTGGACGAGGATCTGGCCGGTGTGGCCGAGGGTTTCGACCGGCAGTTCCAGGCCGTAAGGGTGGCGCCGGCCTTCTTCGTGCCGTTCGTTCCCGAATCCAGGGCTTCGGTTGTCACGGCCGCCTGGGTCACGCCGGCGAGCGTGAAGTCCGAGGCTCTGTTCGCGCTTGTCTGCGCGCGACTCGTCGCAGCGCGGCATCAAGTCTCATTTGACGAGGCTCTCTCCCGGGTCACGAGCCTGAGGGCGCAGCGAGCCAGCTGGGGGATCGTGGCCGCGGACCAGAGCCTCGACCCGGATGCGGTGCTGGCAGCCGTGCGGGAGGCGGTCAACCGTCCTCCGACCCTGGTGGCGTCCCGGCCCGCAGTGGCCGCGCCGCCGGCTTCTTCTCCCACCGAGGAGACTCGCAAGCCCGGCTCTTCGCCTTCGCCTTCGCCTAGCTCTTCGCCTTCGCCTTCGCCCGGCACCACCGACCTCCTGGACACGGTGGTGGGCCTGCTGGGCGGCACCGCGGGTATGCTCGGGGGATTGCTGGGGCCGTCTCCGTCTCCCAGCTAGTCCGGTACGGGAGGGTCTCCTGGGCCGGCGGGAGCCGTGATATGGTGCTTTTCGGTTCAGACCCGTCCGAACCGCCGCGCGCTCAAGGAGATCTCTCGTGCCCGAACCCAGACGTGGTGGTCCCCGCCGGTCGACCATCATCATTGGCGCCATCGTGGTGCTCGTGTTCCTGTTCGGCACCGGGGTGGCCACTTTCTACACCGACGCTCTCTGGTTCAAAGAGCTCGGCCGTTCTTCGGTGTTCTGGGGGATCCTGGGGTCCAAGGCCGCCCTGGGGGCGGCCGTGGGGCTGGCTGCCGCTGTTCTGATTGGGGTGAATCTCTGGATCGCCGTGCGCTTCTCGGAGCGCCCGGCGCGTCTGTCCGTCGTGGGCAACCCCGTCGAGCGGGTTCGCGCCATCCTTGCTCCCTACCTCGGGTGGGCGGTGCTGGGTGTCAGCGCGTTCTTCGCATTCGTGTTCGGCAGCCAGGCGACTGTGGCCTGGAAGACGCTGTTGCTCTGGAAGCACGCCTCGAGCTTCGGGGTCACCGATCCGCAGTTCCACCGGGACGCCGGCTACTGGGTGTTCTCGCTGCCGTTCCAGCGCCAGATCTTCTCGTGGCTGTTCGGCTCTCTCGTCTTGACCGCCATTCTGGTCGCCTCCGCCTACGTTGTGCTCGGCGGCATCCGTCTCGAGCAGCGCGGCGATCGAGTCACCGCCTTTGTCAAAGCCCACCTGTCGGTGCTGATGGGCCTGCTCGTGCTGTTGAAGGCCTGGGCCTACCGAATGGACCAGTTCAGCTTGAATCTCTCCCCGCGTGGTGTGGTGACCGGAGCGAGCTACACCGATGTGCACGCCCAGCTTCCTGCCCTCAAGCTCCTCGTCGTGGTATCGGTCATCTGCGCGGTTCTGTTCTTGGTGAACATCAGGTTCCGGGGTTGGACGCTTCCCGTCGTGGGCATCGTGCTGCTGGCCTTCTCCAGCATCCTGATCGGTGGGCTGTATCCGCTTCTCGTGCAGAAGCTGCGGGTCGGCCCACAGGAGTCACAGCGCGAGCGGACCTACATCGCCCGCAACATCGAGGCCACCCGGACCGCTTTCGGGCTGGACCAGATCGAGTCGCGTGAGTTTCCCGTGACCCAGGACCTCACTCAGGCCTCTCTGGAGAACAACCGTCAGACCGTCGACAACATCCGCGTGTGGGATCCGTCGGTGCTGCGCAAGACCTACCAGCAGCTCCAGGGACTGCGGCCCTACTACGAGTTCGAGGACGTGGATATCGACCGGTACCCGGTCGAGGGACAGACACGGCAGATCATGCTCTCGGCTCGTGAGCTCAACATCGAGGGTTTGGCCGGCACGGCGCAGACCTGGCCCAACACCAAGCTCGTTTACACCCACGGCTACGGCGTCGTCGCCAACCTGGTGAACAAGTCCACGACGGAAGGCCAGCCCGACTTCGTCCTCAAGGACATCCGCAGTACCGGCTCCGGGCCGAAGGTCACCACGCCCGGCATCTACTACGGCGAGCGCTCCCCGGCCTACTCGATCGTGGGCACCGGCCAGGAGGAACTGGACTTCCCCTCGGAAGGCGAAGCTTTCCAGGCCACCAAGTACACGGGCAAGGGTGGGGTTCCTGTCGGCGGTATCGGTCGCCGGATTGCTTTCGCACTACGCTTTCGCGACCCCAACATCCTGATCTCCGGACTGGTGAAATCCAATAGCCGCATCCTCTTCGAGCGTTCCATAGATGCCCGAGTTCGCAAGCTGGCGCCGTTCCTGCAGCTCGACTCAGACCCGTATGTGGCGGTTGTCGACGGACGGGTGGTGTTCATCCAGGACGCCTACACCACCACCGCCGACTACCCGTACTCGGAGCGAGTAGACCTGGCCGAGGATGCCACCACCACCTCGGGCATCGGCATGACCGGTACGGCCAACTACATCCGCAACTCCGTCAAGGCCGTGGTGGACGCCTACAACGGCACGGTGACTCTCTACATCGTCGACAACCGCGACCCCATCGTGCGGGCGTGGTCGAAGGCTTTCCCCAAGCTGTTCACCCCCGGCGAGAAGATGTCCGCGGACCTGCGTGCTCACCTTCGTTACCCGGAGGGCCTGTTCTTGGTGCAGGCCAAGCGCTACGCGAGCTACCACATCCTCGATCCGGGCAACTTCTACTCGAAGGAAGACTACTGGGCATTGCCCAAGGCGCCGAGCGCGATCGAGACAGGACAGATGTCCCAGACTTCACGCGACCAGCTTCTCGATTTGCCGCCCTACTACACCCTCATGCGCCTTCCCGAGGAGAAGCAGGCGGAGTTCCTGCTGATGATGCCGATGACCCCCAACCGCCGGCCGAACATAAATGCGTGGCTGGCCGCGCGCATGGATGGGGACAACTACGGCAAGCTCGTCGCCTATGTCTTCCCCAAGCAGACGAGCGTGGACGGGCCGGAACAGGTGGCGGCGCGCATCATGCAGGACACGACCGTCTCGCCGCAGATCACTCTGCTCAGCCAGGCCGGTTCGAAGGTGATCGCCGGCAACCTGCTCGTGATACCGATCGACACCAGCCTTCTATACATCCAGCCCTTCTACGTGGAGGCCACCTCCAGCCAGATCCCGGAGCTCAAGCGAGTGGCTGTGGTGTTCCGCGGCCAGGTCGCCTTCAAGGCGACTCTGGCAGAGAGCCTCAACGACATCTTCGGCGGGGGCGGTGGTTCGTCGACGACCACGGTCACCCCAACGGGTGGCGCGCTCGATGTGCTGGCGTTGCTGCAGCAGGCGGCAGGCCACTTCGTCAAGGCGGATGCGGCACTGAAGGCTGGGGACCTGGCCGGCTACGCGAGGGAAGAGGAGCTCGGCCGGCAGTCGGTGGAGCAGGCACGCGAGAAATCTCAAGGAGGTCCCGCGCCTTCGGCTTCGCCCTCTCCAACGCCCACACGCCGCTGAGTGCTCGCCCCCGCAAGTACGGCCACCACCGAGAGCGCCACCGCGCCCCGAGGGCAAGGCCGCGAGGAGCGCCGCGTACCTAATGGTACGCAAGCGACGAGCAACACGGCCATCGGGGATGAGGGGGCGTTCGAATGGGGGCGTATTTGCGGGGGCGAGCACTGGGTTTCTCGTGTCGTCCGGCGTGTGCTAGGCTGCGAGTCGCAACGCGGGGTGGAGCAGTCAGGTAGCTCGCCGGGCTCATAACCCGGAGGTCGCAGGATCGAAGCCTGCCCCCGCTACTACGGAAAGCCCCCGGATCCGGGGGCTTTCGCCGCTGCAGGCGTCCCTCAGACCGCCGAAGGCCATGCCGAGGGCCGGTTAGGTCCCGCGTGGGACGAGGGCGGCCTCCGCCACGGCGATCGCGGTCGTGTTCACTATGTCCGGCACGTCCGCGCCGCGCCTCAGCACGTGGACGGGTTTGTTCATTCCCAGCAGGATCGGGCCGATGGTGGTGGCGCGACCCAAGTGCTGCAGCAGCAAGTAGGAGGTGTTGGCCGCCTCAAGCGACGGGAAGATCAGCACGTTCGCATCGCCGGCGAGGGTCGAGAACGGGTACTCGACCTCGCGCAGGTCGGCGCGGACGGCCATGTCGGCCATCATTTCGCCATCGACCATCAGGTCGGGCCGTCGCTGCCTGATGAGCGCCGTGGCCAGTGCAACCTTCTCGCTTCGCGCGTGCTTGAAAGAGCCGAAGGTCGAGAAGGAAAGCATGGCCACGCGCGGGGTGATGTCGAACTCGGCGGCTTGGTCCGCGGCCAGGATCGCGATCTCGGCAAGCTCCTCCGCACTGGGATCGACGTTGATTACCGGGTCGGCGCACAGGTAGGGCCGGTGGTCGATGATCATCAGGTGCATGCCCGCCACTCGGGAGCCTCTGGCGCCGATCACCTGGAGGGCGGGCCTGACGACGTCGGAGTACCGTGACGTAAGGCCGGCGATCAGGGCGTCGGCGTCGCCCACATGCACCATCATGGCCCCGAAGTAGTTGGGTTGGCGCATGAGCGCACGTGCATCGCGCAAAGTGATCCCCTTGCGCTGCCGCTTTTCGCACAGGGCCGTGGCGTAGTCCGCGAGCCGGGGCGATTGCCACGGATCGATGACGTCCACGGGGAAATCCAGGCGGAGCTCGATCATCAGGGTTCGGATGACGGACTCACGCCCGAGGAGGATCGGGAGGGCGATGCGGTCGCGGAAAGCCTCGGCTGCGGCCCTGATGACTTTGGGCTCCTCACCTTCGGAGTAGACCACCCGCTTGGGTGCTGCCTGGGCCTTGTGAAACACCACGCTCATGACCTCGCGGCCCCGCTCCAGCCGGCAAGAAAGCTCCTCGCGGTAGGCGTCCAGGTCCACAGTGCGGCGGGCGACGCCGCTGGCCATCGCCGCTTCCGCCACGGCCGGGGCCTCCCACAGCGCAACTCGAGGGTCGATGGGCTTGGGGATGATGTAGTCGGGCCCGAACCGCAGCTTCTCCAGGCCGTACGCTCTCAGCACAACGTCGGGGACCTCTTCCTTGGCCAGGGCCGCAAGGGCGCGCGAAGCCGCCATCTTCATCTCGTCGTTGATGGCCCGAGCGCGCACATCCAGCGCTCCCCGGAAGATGAAGGGGAAGCCGAGCACGTTGTTGACCTGATTGGGGTAGTCCGAGCGGCCGGTGGCCACGATGGCGTCGGGGCGGGCCTCGTGAGCGTCTTCGTAGCGGATCTCGGGGTCGGGGTTGGCCATCGCGAAGATGATCGGATTGGGAGCCATCGACCGAACCATGTCCTTGGAGACCAGGTTCCCTGCCGACAGGCCGATGAATACGTCCGCTCCCACCATGGCCTCGGCCAGAGTGCGGTGAGCGGTCTCGGCGGCGAACCGCTCCTTGTAAGGGTTCATCCCCTCGCTACGGCCCTTGTAGATGACCCCCTTGGTGTCGACCATCGTGATGTGGTCGCGCCGCAGGCCGAGCTTGGCGAACATCTCAGCGCAGGCGATGGCCGCGGCTCCCGCCCCGCACATCACGAGGTGCACGTTCTCGATCCGCCGACCGGTGATCTCGATGGCATTGAGCAGTCCCGCCCCCGCGATGATGGCCGTTCCGTGCTGGTCGTCGTGGAAGACCGGGATGTCCATGATCCGCTTCAGCTCTTCTTCGATGACGAAGCACTCGGGGGCCTTGATGTCCTCGAGGTTGATGCCGCCGAAGGTTGGCTCCAGGCTCTTGACGATGCGCACGATCTCCTCTGGATCGGTGGCGTCTATCTCGATGTCGAAGACGTCCACATCGGCAAACCGCTTGAACAGCAGCGCCTTGCCTTCCATGACCGGCTTGCTGGCCAAAGGCCCCTGGTTGCCCAGTCCCAGGACGGCGGTGCCGTTGCTCACCACGGCAACCAGGTTGCCGCGGGCGGTGTACTTGAAGACATCCAGGGGATCTCGGGCGATCTCTCGCACCGGCTCGGCCACCCCCGGCGTGTAGGCGAGAGACAGATCCCGCTGGGTCACGCAGGGCTTGGTGAGTTCCAGGGCGATCTTTCCGGGCCGTCCTCGGCTGTGATACTCGAGAGCTTCCTCACGCAACATTTCTCTCAACCTCCCTCGCAAGACGTCGACCACGAATACTGGGGTCAGGGCCAATTCGGCGTATTCGGGAGGAGACGTGACCAGTATATGTGGCGGGGAGGGCCGCGACGGCAGGGCCCTCCCGGTCTGATTCGCCCTGGGGGTCGCCAACCGCTAGCATCCCCTAGCCATGGATGAATTGACCCAGAACCTGCTCTTCCACGACCACGAGTGCTCCTACTACGACGAGCGATTCGGGATCACATACGATCGCGCCGGCGTTGCCCAGGCCCTGAGAGAACTTCGCCACGCGGCCGGCGTGCCGCTCGCCCGCGTAAGACGCGCGGTGGACATCGGGTGCGGCACAGGCTACCTCGGCATAGCGGTGGCGGCCTCCGAGCTTGCCGAAGAGGTCTTCGCCTGCGATCTGTCGGCGGGAATGCTCGGTCGCTGTGGTGCGAACGCCACTCGGCTGAGCACGCACGTCACGCGTGTGCAGTCCGAGGTGGAGCATCTTCCCTTTGCGGACAAGAGCATCGACCTGGTGGTCGGGCGCGGGATCATCCACCACGTGCCCGACCCGGTCGCGGGTCTGGCCGAGGTGCGCCGCATCCTGGTCCCCGGCGGCCTGGCGGTTTTCACCTCGGAGCCCACAGCCATGGCCGAGCGGACGGGTGGAATCCCGGTGCAGATCGCTTGGAGGACCATCGAATCGGTTCGCAAGGCACTGGGCCGCGATGCCGGTCGCGAGGAGCACAAGTACTGGGAGCTTGCCGCGATGGCGGCCAACCTCCACACGTTCGAGCCGGGTCAGGTCGAGGAGATGGGTCGTCGGGCGGGACTCGTTCCGGTGAGGGTCGGCACAGGAGGATTCTTCTCGACGATGTCGGCCGCCGCCGGCTACTTCCTGACGGGCGAGTTCCCCCGCCTGGGATCATCCGGTGCTTGGCGCAGCGTGCTTGCCGCCTCTTGGAGAGCTTTCAGCGCGATCGACCGTGCGGTGTGTGATCAGGTCGTCCCGGCCCATCTGCTGCACACAGTGCAGGCGAGTTTCCGAGCGCCGGTCTCGCGTCGTGTCTCGGCAGCGCGCGCCAACCCACGGCGAAAGGGCGAACTAACCTGAGCCTTGGGCCGAAGCTCCCGAAGAGATCTGCCGCCGGGTGAGGATGCTACTGGGCGTTGCCGGCGAGCCGGACCGTTCCTGATCACCGGCGCGACGCCTTCTCTGGGGAGTTCCGTTCCGGGGTGGGTTGGACTTTCTTGCAGGCCTACGACGACGGCGTCCTTGGGGTGCAAAGGCCCAGATCGGGAAGCCAGACGCCATGGACGGCTCCACCTGTGGCTATGCAGATGTACCAACTCTGGCTCGCGGCGACTACCGCGCGCGGGCGAGCGGGACGAGAAGTCAAGGAAACGGTCGGGATGAGCAAGCCAATCCCGGCGGCCAAGGCGAGCGCTGCGGTCGTGAGTTTGATCGTGAGCTTCTTCATGTCTTGGCCTCCGGTGGGCTAGAAGAGGGGATGACAGGGGGGAGCGAACACGGATCCGTCAGAGCGGATTGGGCGCACCGGAAGAAGTCCGTGCCGAAGATGAAGTAGATGCCGGTGGCCGCGGGATCGTCGCGGGCCTCGGGCTCGCTTTCCACACCATTGGATCCCACGAACACCTCGGCGCCGGCGGATGTCGGAGCAGAATGCGCTTCCTCCCGGCGATCCCCGATGAGGTTCGCGGGACTCAGGCCGCTTGATGCGTCGCGCAAGTTCTGCGTCCCGGCCATGACCGGGACGACTCCGTCCGGGCGCCCTGCGTTGGCGGCGACCGCACCCGTGTGCGTTACGACGGTCCCATCCGGTGCGGCTCCGTGCGAGGGGATGTAGGAGGCGCCGAGCGCCACGGTGACCACGACGGCCAGGGCCGGAACGGCGGCGGCCATGCTCGAGGATGGCAGCGCGTCGACGGTGTGACGACGCACCCATCTGGCGACGCGGGCGAGTGCCGGCAACGCAAGGACCAGCGGTCCGTGCGTGCGCCGGAACTCCTCAGCCAGCCGGGTGCGTGCCCGGTGCAACAGGCTCTCCACGCCGGCCAGTGTGGTGTCCATCTTGTCGGCCAGGGCGGCATAGGAGGCGCCGTCGACCTCTCGCCGCATCAAGGCCTCGCGGTGGCGTGGGTTGAGTTGGCGCAGCGCGTGGCTCAGGCTGCGCAACTCGTCCCGGCGCACCGCGCATTCTTCGGGGCTCTCGCCACCGTCCGGGCGATCCTCGATGCCTTCCAACGGCACGACCCTGGTCCGTGCCCGGAAACGGTCGGTGCACAGGCGAACGGCCACTACCCGAGCCCATGCTCCGAAGCGGCGCTCACCCTGGAGACGGGGGAGGAACTCGATTGCCCGGCAGAGGGCTTCGGCCGCGGCCTCTTCGGCTTCTGTGCGATCCCTCAGGCGTCCGAGGCAAAGATGCAGAACACCGGGGTAGGTCCTGTGGTACAGCGCCTCCAATGCTCTGCGGTCGCCCGACTGGGCGCGCGCGACTAACTCACTCTCCTCCAGAGGCTCTGGGTCTTCGTCGTAGGCTTCGATAGGCGCAAGCACTGCCATGCAGCGAACCTCCCGGTGTTGCGCGGGCCGGTCGAGGAGCATTTCCGCTATTGTGCTCAATTCGCGCCGCAGATCAAATTCCCTGCCGACGACGGCAAAGTCGGCTGGGAAGTTTTCCCGGCCCCGAGATCGCTCGATCCGGGCACTTCGACGGTCGGACCAGCCGGTGCGGAACGGCCGATCAGGCGCCGGCTGGTGTAGTGCGACCGAATGTAGGGGAACCTCGGGCTTACCACACTTACGAGATTCCGAAGTGCGTCCGGTGGATGTAGCGATGCGGCGCGGCGCCGCTGGCCCGGGCCGCTTTCTCGACCGCCCTGGCTATCGCCGGGGCGACCTTGCGGTTGAAGACGCTTGGGATGATGTAGTCCTCGCTCATCTCGGTCGGGCCGACGATTGCGGCGATGGCCTGTGCCGCAGCCAGCTTCATCTCCTCGTTTATCTCATGGGCGTGGCAGTCCAGCACCCCGCGGAACAGTCCCGGGAAGCAGAGCACGTTGTTGATCTGGTTGGGGTAGTCCGAACGCCCGGTGGCGATGACCCGCGCCTCGCCGGCGATCTCCTCGGGAAGCACCTCGGGGATGGGGTTGGCCATCGCGCAGACGATGCGGTCCGGCGCCATCTGGCGGATCGCCTCCACCGAAACGGCCCTGGGGGCCGACACCCCGATGAGCACGTCGGCACCGGACAGAGCTTCGGCCACTCCGCCGCCGACCTTGCGAGGGTTGATCTGCCCGGCGAGTTGGGCGCGCACCGGGTCCATCTTGGCCGCGTCCAGGATGCCATCCTTGTCCACCCCGACGATGTCGCGCGCGCCGGCGGTGATAAGCAACTTGGTGATGGCCACCCCGGCCGATCCCATGCCGACCACGACCACGCGGGCATCGCGGATCTCCTTACCCACTACCCTCAGGGCGTTGTAGAGAGCGGCCAGGACCACGACGGCCGTGCCGTGCTGGTCGTCGTGAAAGACCGGGATATCCAGGGCTTCACGCAGCTTGGCCTCGATCTCGAAGCAGCGTGGGGCGGAGATGTCTTCGAGGTTGATGCCTCCGAAGGCCGGCGCGATGAGCCGCACCGTCTCCACGATCTCATCGGGGTTCTTGGTGGCAAGGCAGATGGGGAAGGCGTCCACCCCGCCGAACTCCTTGAAGAGCATGCACTTGCCCTCCATGACCGGCATCGCCGCCAGTGGTCCGATGTCGCCCAGGCCCAGCACGGCCGTGCCGTCGGAGACCACGGCCACCGTGTTGGCCTTGATGGTGAGTTGGTGGGCGCGCGAGGGATCTTCCGCGATGGCCTCGCAGACGCGAGCCACGCCCGGGGTGTAGACCATCGAGAGGTCGTCGCGGGTCTTGACCGGGACGCGGTTCAGCGTGGCGATCTTGCCGCCCAGGTGGGCCTGGAAGGTGCGGTCGGAAACACTGACGACTTCCACACCGTCCGCCTGCTCGACGGTGTGGACGACTTCCTTGGCGTGCTCCTCATCGCGGCAGCGAATGACGACGTCACGGAACACTTTCGGCCTGGTGACCTCCACGATGTCCAACGACCCGATATCCCCGCCTGCCGACCCGATGGCGGAGGTGAACCTGCCGAGCATGCCCACCTCGTTGCGGATGGCTACTCGCAGGTTCACGGAGTAACTGGCGGAGGGCATGGCCATGGAAGACCTCCTTGTCTTGCCGGCCTCGCGCGGCGACGACGCCGTCGTCGTGCGACTTGACTCCAGGCTGGTTCCAGAACCCGGCCCGGGTGCTCGCGCGCTCAGTCCGGGCAAGAAGCGTTGTGTGCGTCCCGTCATTGTCGTCCTGAAGGCCGCTGGTCTCAAAGCGTTCCGGGGGTTGGGCCGGGCGCGGAGCTCTTCGGCCGGTCGCGACCGGCCGGGAATCAACGCCCTTCGATGCATCGTTACAGAGATGGGAAGGCGATCAGGATCGCAGTCGGTGGGTTCGAAGAATCCAGGGGACCCGGACCGGGGGCACTTCATGAACGGCTTGCTCACTTTGCCCGAGCCGGCTCTTGGCGGGCTGGACAGGCGTCGGATATGGTGGGGATTGATTTTGGGCGATCGGCGGCATCCAGGCCAGGAGACGGCGGCAATGGCGATCGAGGACGAGTCGCTCGATCAGCGACGTCAGCGCTTCGAGGCCACCGCGCTACCCATGCTCGCCACCCTGTACTCGGGCGCGCTGCGGATGACCCGGAATCCGACCGACGCCGAGGATCTTCTGCAGGAGACCTACCTCAAGGCGTTCGCGGCCTTCCACCAGTTCGAGCCGGGCACCAATCTCAAGGCCTGGCTCTACCGCATCCTGACCAACACTTACATAAACGACTATCGTCGCCGGCATCGAGAGCCGGAGATGGTTTCCGGCGACGAAGGCGACGGGTTCTCGCTCTTCGAGAGGATTGCGTCCGAGGGCTCGGAAGGCGTCTCACCTGAAGAGGTGCTGCTTCGGCAGATCCCGGAGGATGAAGTCCGCGCTGCCCTGGACTCCCTTCCGGACCAGTTCAGGATGGCGGTGCTCCTGGCAGACGTGGAAGGCTTCTCCTACAAGGAGATCGCCGAGATCATGGACACCTCCATCGGCACCGTGATGTCGCGGCTGCACCGGGGCCGCCGGGGGATGCAGAGGTCACTGTGGGAGTTCGCGAAGAAGCGTGGACTGGTCGGCGATCATGAGGAATGGAAGGCCCCCAGATGAACTGTCGCGAGATGCTAGAGGTGATCTACGCCTATCTGGACGGCGAGGCCGATTCGGCCAGCGTGGCGGAGGTGGAGCGCCACCTCGATGAATGCGCCCCCTGTTTGCGCTACATCGGATTAGAGAAGGAGATCAAGGCGTTGGTGCGCAGGTGCTGCAAGCAGCCTCCGGCCGAGAGCGACCTGGACCGCATGAAACTGCGCATTCGCCAGGCTCTGGACGACAAGGGCTAGAGCCCGACAGCCGTCCGTCATCCGAGCGCCCATTCGGATCCCTGCGGGGGATGGGCGCTTTCTCGTTGCCCAACCGGCGGACCGCCTGGATGCGCGTCACGTCCCTGGCTCCGGGCACCCCAACTGCGCCGGCGGAGCGCGCTTGGTCGGGAATGTGCCCGGCACTGCGACTGTTGAAGCTTCCGTGGGGGCCAGTTACGAAACGGGGAGGAAGGCAATGGCCAGGTCGCGGAGCCTTTCAGGACGCCGGCCGGGTGCCCAGGTGGGCTCCAACCATATCGCCGATCCGGGCAGGGTCTGCAGCTACCTCGGTTGCCAGACCCGGCTTTCCGTATACAACTCCGGCTCTTTCTGCTGGAAACACTCAGACATCACTTTCCCAAGCTTTCGAGGAAAGACCCTAAAGCCCGAAGACCGAGACGGGACGCCGGGGCGAGCCTGATCGCGCCTGTCTTCGCCGGCCGGCTGTGCCGGTACACTTTGTGTTCCGGACAGCTCCGGCAGAGGGAGGCGCTTGGTGGAAGTCCTGGTGACGGGTGCCGCGGGGTTCATCGGCTCGAACCTGGTCGACCGCCTGCTCGCCGACGGCCACGTCGTCGTGGGAGTGGACGACCTCTCGACGGGCAAGTTGGAGAACCTCTCCGATGCCCGCCGCGAGGGTGGTGACCGGTTCGTGTTCTACCGGGCCGACATCTGCGATGAGGAAACCCGTGGGCTCATCTTGCGCCACCGCCCGGAAGCCATATGCCACCTTGCCGCTCAGATCGACGTGCGAGCCAGTGTGGCGGACCCGATTCGGGACGCGCAGGTCAATCTGATCGGGTTGCTCAACGTGGCCCAGTCGGCTGTGGAAGCAGGCACCCGGCGGATCGTGTTCGCCTGCTCCGGGGGCACGATCTACGGCGAGCCCGACACCATGCCGGTTCCCGAGACCTACCCGGGTCGTCCGCTGAGCCCCTACGGCGTCAGCAAGCGAGCGGGTGAGGACTACCTGCATGTGATGGCTGCTCTGCACGGGCTGGAGTATGTGAGTCTTGCCCTGGCCAACGTCTACGGTCCCCGCCAGGACCCGTTCGGCGAGGCCGGAGTGGTGGCGATCTTTGCCTCCAAGATGCTGGAGGGCCAGCCCGCGATGGTTTTCGGCGATGGCCTTCAGGCGCGGGATTTCATTTTCGTGGACGACGTGGCCGATGCGTTTGCCCGAGCGCTTTCCCGCGGGGCCGGTCGGCGCTTCAACGTGGGCACGGGGCAGCTGACGACCGTGCTGGAGCTCTACCGCGAGATTGCCGCAGCCACGGGATACGAGCGGGAGCCCGTGTTTGCCCCGGAGCGGCTGGGAGAGCTGCGCCGCATCAGCCTCGATGTCGCCCGAGCAGCGGAGGGTCTGGAGTGGAGACCGTGGACCGACCTGGCGTCCGGGATTCGGGCGACCGTGGCCTGGTTCAGGGAACGCTCGCGGGCCGGAGCCTAGTCGCCTCTGTTCGGCGGCTGGGCCGGCCGGCCCGCTGGGTGAAACGACGATCTCTCAGCTAGCGGCTGGCGTTCGGACGCTTGCCGTGGTTCGCCTTGCTCTTGCGCGCGCGACGCCGGCGCTTGAGTGCACGCTTGGCCACCTGGCTCGACTCCTCTGTTCGTTGGTATTGGTAGTGGTGCAGAGCAAGAGGATACTCGCTCGCGGCCACCGAATCGATCCGAGGGGTTCTTGCGGCGGCGGGGTGACGTGCCTAGACTCCAGGCGGGGCCTTGACTCCAGGGCAGAGCGGCAAGTCCGCTGGGAGGAGCAATGTCCGACTTTCGCAGACGGCTGGGCCGGCGCCTCCGGGCCATCCGGATTCAGCAAGGCTATTCCCTTCGCGACGTCGAGGAGCGTTCAAGCGGGGAATGGAAGAGCGCCGTCGTCGGCTCCTACGAGCGAGGCGACCGGGCCATCTCGGCCCAGCGCTTGGCGGAACTGGCCGAGTTCTACGGTGTGCCCGTTGTCGAGATCCTTCCCGAGGATGCTCAGAGCGCGGTGGACGATCGCCAGCCGCCCGGCGTGGCCCTGGATCTGGTCAAGCTGGTCGAAGAGGCCGGTCCCGAGGTCAAGCCCATCCAGCGTTGGGTCTCGCTGGTTCAGAAACAGAGGGGCGATTTCAACCGCAAGATGCTGACAATTCGCGGTGAGGACGTCCGCTTGCTGGCGGCTGCCTGCGATACCACCCCCGCCGAGCTGGTGGAGCTTCTGGCCGCTCGCGGGATCCTGTCCAAGTCCGTGTAGAGGGACGCGCGGCCTTGGCCGGACCCCGATGCCCGGACGCCCCCTGCGCGATCAACGCACGAGGTCCGGATTCCGAATGCATGTAGGGGGACTTCGGACGCGCTACCTACGCGAGCTCTCCACGGGAAGGCGCCGATTGACCGCGTCCAGGACGGCTCGCGCCACCGCATCGTCCTCGGAGTTGCGCACCACAGCCGAGCCGCTCATCGTTGCCTCGCCATCCAGCGTCAACAGGCTGATGATGGCGACCGCGATGCGGTGCCGTCCGACCGGGATGACCTCGACATGCTCGACATCGGAGACCGCGTTCCAGTCCGGCAGAAGCTCGCTAACGGCCTCCAGAGTCGCCCGAGCCGTCGCCCGAAGCCGGCCCTGCATGGAAGCGGGCCCTTCGGAGTGGCCGAGTTGCTCGGTCCCGTTGCTGGAAAGCCCCACGCACACTCGCACCTTCAGTCCGTGCTTCTCGACCACCAGGGAGGCGATGGCCGGGCGGGGGGCTGGCTTGGCGCACACGGAGTCGGGGTCGTCGAACTGAACGATGGAGATGACCCGGTGGTCGAGATCGACGCCGAACTGCGCCATGGCCAAGCTCTGGATGTCCCGAGCCAGTTGCTTGGGGGCCTTGTCGCGAGTGGCCAGGACATGCACCTCGCTGGCGTGCCCCTCCTCGTCTGAGAGGATGCGCACGGCCCGGATGTCCGGAAGCTGGCAAAGGGCGGCCTCGATGTCCTCGTAGCGGTGGTCGCCTACCTTCTCCAAGACCCCTCCAGTCCCGTGCCGTGGGCCGCCGGCCAGCGGGGGCAGATCAACTCCGCCGGCAGAATGCCCGGTCCTTCACGGCCACCGGGGTTTGGCCAGGACGCAGCTGATTCGAGCACGTTCTCAAGTTCATTAGGATACCCCGTACCCTCGCCGGTTACACGCAGGCTCGGCAGCCGCCAGACGCCTCCGGCCCGTCGGCGCGTCTTGATCGACGCGCGGATGGAGCCCCAGGGAGGCCGCCAGGGTGGTGGGTATGCGTTCCCTGGCGACCCATGGGAGGGATTGACGCTGTTGTTGTTGGCGATCTCTACTGTTGACAAAGTGATCCAGATGTGCTCATTTGAAAGTTCCTTGCTCGTGCGGGTGGCGGTTCTTGGCAGGGGGTCGCGGACGGAGGAGCACTTGGTCTGGAGTCTGGCCTGAATTAGGGGCACAAGTCGGGCATAAGTTGCCGACGTGGGCAAACGGGACGACGCACGTTGTAGCTGAGATCGTTCCAGGAACAGCACGGCATCTTGACAACCGAAGACAGTGGCCCGGGGACGGGCGGGTGTCGGCTTTCGGGGCAACTTGATCCCCCCAGCGGAGCGGATGGATGACTCGGCTTCTAGCGGTGCCGAGGACGACATCCTCGAAAGGGGGACCACCCCTATGAAGGCGCGGATCTTTGCCGTGTTCGCCGCAATCGCCAGCCTTTTCCTGGTAGCAGGAGCCTTCGGTAGCTCGCGGCCGTAAGCTCGCTACCCGTCCGTCCCCGGATCCCTGTCTCGGAGCAAGGAAGGCTGATGCCCTCGAGCTTCCCACGGAAAGCGAAGGCCTACACCATCTCGGTGGCGGCGGTGGCCTGCGCCTTCCTGGCGCCGCTGATGGTGAGGCAGCCGCCGACCTCCCTGGCGATCGTGGCCGGCTTCGGTGCGCTGATCCTGGTCTCAGAGGCGTTCCCAACCCGCTCGCCCGGCGGCGCCTACTACTCGGTGTCTTTCGTGGTGGCGGTGGCGGCGCTGATCGCGGAGGGACCGGCGACCGTGGCCCTGGCGGCGCTGACCAGCGGTCTGGCCATCGGGTTCAAGGCCCGCCACGCGATCTGGTACGTGATCTTCGAATCGGCCCAGTTGTCGCTGGCGAGCGGCCTGGCGGCGTTGGCCTTCATCGCCGGCGGAGGTAAGGTCGGGGCACTGTCCACCCATTCGTTTCCCGGGATCCTTTTGCCGATCGTCGTGGCGACCGTGGTCGCCTTCCTCGTCAATAGCGGCCTGGTCGCCACCCACGTCGCACTGGTCAAGGGCAGGAGCGTCGTCAGGGTGTGGCGCTCGAGCTTCGGGTGGACGATCTCCAGCTACTTTGGTTACGCGCCGTTGGGCATCCTGCTGGCCGGCGTGTACTTGGAGATCGGGTTCGCCGCCATCGCTTTCCTGGTGGTGCCCCTGCTCGTGGCCCGAACCGCGTTCGCCAGTTACATGCAGATGAGAGAGGTCTTCGATGCCACCACCCGCGGGATCGTGGCGGCGGTCGAGGCCAAGGACCCGTATACGCGGGGCCACTCCGAGCGGGTGGCGCTCCTGGCCGAGATGATGGGCCTGGAGATGGGGATGGCCGACCCCCGGCTGCAGGCGTTGAAGTACGCGGCGCTGCTGCATGATGTGGGCAAGCTGGCGGTTCCCAAGCACGTTCTCAATAAACCGGACCGGCTGGACGAGGAGGAGTACGGGATGATCAAGGAGCACCCGGCCCGATCCTCCGATGTCTTGGGCGAGATCGACTTCCTCAAGGAGGCCGCCGTTGCCGTCTATCACCACCACGAGCGCTGCGACGGTGAAGGCTACCCCTCCGGGCTGACCAACTCGGAGATCCCTCTCTACGCGCGCGTCATCTCTGTGTGCGATGCATTCGACTCGATGACTTCCCAGCGCGCCTATCGCCGTTCGATGAGCGTGGAGGCCGCCGTCGCCGAGCTGCGCCGATGCTGCGGGACCCAGTTCGACCCGGACATCGTGGCAACCTTCGAGCGCGTCATCGAGAAGCGGGGACAGGCGATCTGCAGCGAGATCGAGGAGGCCGTCGACACCGGCTTCGCCGAGGCACTGCCGGAGGAGGCGTCGCCGGAGGTGAGCACGAGTGCGGCGTTTGCCTAGCGCCCGCAGGCCCCTCGCCCCGGTGCGCTCGGAGCCGGAGGCAGCTTCGGCCGAACGATTGACCCTCCTTCGCCGCATGACGACGCCCGGGTGGGCTCGACTTCCCGTGATCGTTGCCGTCTCCGCCGGCATCGCGCTGGGAGTGGGCTACGGGTTGTCGGATCTCAAGACCGATCTTGTGTTCTTCGCGTTTGTGTTCCTCGGGGAGCTGCTGGGTATCTCGCTTCCCGGCGGGCACACCGCGGCGATCAGCCTGGCCGTGTCCTTTGGATTCGTGTTGTTGCCCAGTGGCGCGGGCTGGGGCGACATCGCCCTGGTGGTGATGGGCGGCGGCTTCGCCGCTTCCCTGGTGCGCCGGCGCGGTCTGCGCTGGCGCAGCATGGTCGAGTCGTCCCGGCGCTCCTTGGTGTTGCTGGCAACGGTCGGCCTGGTCGAGGGCGCGCTTGGTCGGATCACGATTCTGCCCATGGGACCGCAGCGGTTGTCGGTTTTGACGATGGGCGGCGCGCTGGCGTTCTTCGTGCTGGCCGATACTCTCTGGCGGGCCGCCCTCGAGGCGCTCCCGCGGCGCATCCCCTTGTGGCCGGTGTGGATCGGCACCCTGCGGGCGTTGGGTTCGCTCTACGCGGCTCTTGGGGCGCTCGGCTCACTGATCGCCCTGTCCTACCCGGCTCTTGGCATTTGGTGCCTGGGGCTGTTCCTGGTCCCGCTGATCGCCACCCAGTACTCTTTTGGGCGCTTCGCCTGGATCCGGAACACCTACCTTCAAACGGTGCGAGCGCTCTCACGGGTGCCGGAGATGGGTGGCTACAGCGAACCCGGACACACCCGGCGTGTGGCCGAGCTTTGCCTGGAGGTGGCCCGCGATCTGGGCATGTCCTCGGTGGACAACCTCGAGTACGCGGCGCTGATGCACGACCTGGGAAGGCTGTCGCTGACCGATCCGCCGCCGCCGGCCATCATGGCCACATCGGACCAGCGAAGGGAGCTGGCCCGCGTGGGAGCCGAAGTCGTCGGAAAGACCGGGTATTTGGAGGAGGTCGCTCATCTGGTGCGCCAGTCGGCGGAACCCTACCGCCAGCCCTGGGAGGACGACGATTCGGCCGTGCCGCTGGGCTCGCGCATCATCAAGACCGTCAGCGCATTCGACGACTTGGTGCGCCCCGGGGGCCCGGGCCTGACCGCCCGAGACGCCTTGGAGCGGCTGCACTTGGGGATGGCCTACGAGCACGATCCCCGCGTGGTGCGCTCGCTCACTCGGGTGCTGGAGAAGCGGGATTGGCGGTAGGCTCCGCAGCGTTGTCGCGCGCGCCGCGCGCCGCGCGCGACCTGCCGGACGGGAGCATCAACCCCTGCACGAGCAAGAACATCCCCGCCCAGATGGCGACATCCCCCGCGCTGGCAACGAGCCTTGCCGGTGGCAGTGGGATCACATCGGCCAGCGGCGACAGCCTGGTATATTCGGTCAGGCGGGAGTGTTTTGCCTCCGGTCGTCTCTGGTCGAGCGGCACTTCCGCAACTCCCGCTCGATCCAGCGCCTTCTCCGAAACCGGCATGGCGCCGTTGGCAAGGATCACCGCGGCGTTCAGGCCGAGCCCCAGGGCGATGACCAGCATGCCGGGAAGCAGACGGTTGACGCCGATGAACACCGCGGCCAGCGCCATGCTCACGACGACCGCAATGGTGGGAACGGGGCTCTCGCGCAGGCGATCCGGCAACAGCCCCTGGCTGGATGCGAGTGCCTGCAGCACCAGGGCGATGGGCACGAGCACGGCCATTCGCAGCGAGGCGTTGGAGACCTGGTGGAGCGACCCGCCCCGGATGCGGCCCGCGATCAGGGCCGCCACCAGCACCAACGCCAGGATCGAGATTCCTCCCATGTCGCCTTTCCTCGAGCGGGTTTGACGAGAACGACCGGCGGGTCCGCGCGACGGTCGGGGTATCCTTTGCGCAAGCTGGCCGCCCCATTATTCCACGGGGTCCCATCGCCAAAGCGCTGACGAGGCCGGGTTGCGGTGCGACATTCGCCGAACCGGCACGCCGGGGGGAGGACGAGATGGGCGAGGAAGGGACGGTCCTCTACGAGCGTCGCGGAGGCGCGGCCTGGCTTTCGATAAACCGCCCCGAAGCGCGAAATGCCATCAACGTCGCAGTGATGCGCGATCTGCTGGCCGGCCTGGCCCGAGCCAAATCGGATGGCGAGGTTCGCGTTGTCGTGCTCACCGGGGTGGGAGAGAAGGCTTTCTGTGCCGGCGGCGACCTGGGCGGCTTTGCGGGGGGAGAGTCGCGGGTCGAACAGCACCTGATGCGCGGTGAGCTTGTCGAGCTTATTCGCGCCATGCAGGCAGCCGGAAAGCCGATCGTGGCCCGGGTCAACGGTCACGCCCTCGCCGGCGGGTTCGGCCTCATGTTGGCCTGCGACCTGGTGGTGGCTTCGTCGAAAGCGACCTTTGGCATGACCGAGGTCAACGTGGGGCTGTGGCCCTTCATCATCAGCGCCGTCGTGGCGCGCAACCTGCCGCAGAAGGTCGCTCTCGAGCTGATGCTGACCGGCAAGCGCGTCTCGGCCGAGGAGCTTGCGCGCTGGGGAGTGCTGTCCAGAGTCGTGCCGCCCGAGGAGTTGGACGCCGCCACGCAGAGCCTCGTCGACGAGCTTGCGTCCAAGAGCCCCTTGATAGTCAAGCTGGGCAAGGATTCCTTCTACGCCGGTCGGGACATGGGTATGGAAGAAGCTCTGCGTTACCTGCACGGCCAGCTCGCGGTTTGCCTGGAGAGCGAGGACACCCAGGAAGGCGTCATGGCGTTCATCGAGAAGCGAGCCCCGGTCTGGAAGGGGCGATGAGTTTGCCGGCGAGGAGTGCGAGATGACTGAGGTCCTGGCCGAGATGGTCGCGAACGTTTGGAAGGTCGTCGTGTCCGCGGGCGATTGCGTCCAGGAGGGGGACACCCTGGTGATCCTGGAGTCGATGAAGATGGAGATCCCGGTCGAGGCGCCGGTGAGCGGGACGGTTGAAGAGCTCAAGGTCCGCGAGGGCGGCGTCGTCCAGGAGGGCGACGTAATCGCCGTCATCGCGTAGGCGACGTGATCGCCGTGAGTGGATCGAGTGGCGCGGCTGGATCGGCTGGATCGGGCGGTGCGGGCAGCGAAGCGGCGGCCCTGACGGTGGAGCGCCGGGAATCCGTGGCTGTTCTTACCCTCAACCGTCCCGAGAAACGAAACGCGCTCGACTCCGCCACGCTTTCGCGGCTGCGAGTAGTACTGGCCGAACTGGGCCAGGATACCGAGCTGCGGGCGGTGCTCATCCGGGGCGCGGGCAACCACTTCTGCTCGGGAGCCGACTTGGCCGGGCTGAGCGCGCAGTTCGCGGTCGAACTGGAGGGAGTCCTTGGCGCCATCGAGGCTTTCCCCGTCCCCGTCGTCGCCGCGGTTCAGGGGGCGGCCCTTGGAGCCGGGCTGCAACTCGTGCTCGCCTGCGACCTGCGTGTGGTGGCCGAGGACGCCCGGTTGGGGATCCCGGCCAGCCGCCTGGGACTGCTGTTGAACTTGGAGAACGTGATACGGCTGGAGCGCGCCGCCGGAACCGTGCGCGCCGCCGAGATCCTCTACACCGGCCGTCCGATCTCAGGGGTCGTGGCGGCCGATTGGGGAATGGTCAACCAGGCCGTGCCCGCCGGTTCTCTGGAGACGGCGGCGGAGGAGTTGCTCGAGCGGATCGCCTCGGGCGCGCCGCGCTCGGTGCGAGGCAGCAAGCAGGCTTTGCGGGCGTTGGCTGCCAGGGCCCGTCTCGATCGTTCAGAGGATGCTGATGTCTTCGCTCGCCTGGATGCGCTCGCCGGCGAAGCCCTGGTGAGCGAGGATCTCCAGGAAGGTTTTCGCGCCTCGATGGAGAAGCGCGCGCCTCGCTTCACGGGGCGTTAGTGTGGTGGCATGAGCATCCTGAAAGACCTCGCCGAAGAGCACACCGATCTCACCGAGGTCGAAATCGATCACCTTCACCGGCTGCTCGCCGACTGGCAGTTGTTGGCCGACCTCTCCTTCGCGGACCTGCTCCTGTGGTGCAGGACTCGGGATCACCGATCCTTTGTGGTGGTCGGACAGATGCGTCCGTACACGGCGCAGACCATCTATCGAGACGACCTGGTCGGGACTCTCGTCACCGCCGAGGAGTTGCCTCTGGCCGAGCGGGCGTTTGTCGAAGGGCGCATCGTTCGCGAGGGTGAGCCCCCCCAACCTGATGCGCCGCGACGCCGGGAGACGATCCCGGTCGTGTGCGCGAAGCGAGTCGTGGGCGCGGTCAGCCTGGAAGCGCACATGCCCTCCTCGCGTGTGGCCAGCGACTTGGAACTCACCTACATGCGCGCCGGCAGCGAGTTGGCCCAGATGATCGCCGACGGCACGCTGCCCTTCCCCGGCGAGGATCTGGAACGGGAGACCAGCCCGAGGGTCGGGGACGGCCTGATGCGCTTGGACGATCGAGGAATCGTGACCTACCTCTCGCCCAACGCGGTGTCGGCCTTCCGGCGGCTGGGAGTGACCGGGAACCTCGCCGGCGAGCGGCTGGAGAGCGTCAACGTCGAGAGCCAGGAGGTCCTGGAGGTTCTGCGGACCCGGCGGCCGAGGGAGTCCGAGGTCGAAGGTTCCGGCACCGTCGTGCTGCGTCGGGCTTTGCCGCTGATCGTCGGGGGCAAGGTCATAGGGGCGTTGGTGCTGTTCCGGGACGTGACCGAACTACGCCGTCGCGAGCGTCAGCTTCGCTCCAAGGACGCCTCCATCCGCGAGATTCACCACCGGGTCAAGAACAACCTCCAGACCGTCGCTTCCCTGCTTCGCCTGCAGAGCCGGCGGCTGGCGAACCCGGAGGCCAAGGCCGCGCTGGAGGAGAGCGTGCAGCGCATCACGTCAATCGCGCTGGTCCATGAGACCCTCTCCCAGGTTGCCGGCGAGCACGTGCCTTTCGACGAGGTGGCCAAGCGCATTGTGGTGGTGACTCCGGAGGTGCTGGGCTCACCGGAGCGCTGTGTCGAGGTGCGCCTGACCGGTAGCGCGGGAGACCTGCCGGCCCAGGTGGCCACACCCCTGGCTCTGGTTCTGGCAGAACTTCTCCAGAACGCGGTCGAGCATGCTTTCCCCGAACGGGGGGGTCACGTGCGGGTGGATCTGGTCCGCGGGTCGAGCACTCTCCAGGTGATCGTGCAGGATGACGGGATAGGGTTGGTGCCGGACTTCGAGCTGGAGACCAACTCGAACCTCGGGTTGCAGATCGTGCGCACGCTCGTGGAGAACGAACTATCGGGAACGATCGTGATCTCGTCGGAAGAGGGAACGCGGGTGGAACTCACGCTGCCCCTGGACTAGGCGCGAGATCGTGCCTGGATCGGGCACGAACTGGGCCCGGGCGCGTCCGCGCATCGAGCGTCCCGTTGGATGTAGTGGGTGGGGGGCCGCCGGAGCGCCACGACGGCACGATCGCCGAAGGCGCCGGCGGCGGGGCGGGTCAGCGCCCGGGCGTGGCAGGTGAGGGGGAGTAGGGTTGTTCTACCGGGGGAGGACGCTCGATGTCCCCGCCTTCCGTTTGGGACACCAGCAGCACCCGGGAAACCTCGAAACCGAGGAAAGCCAGTATGGCCAGGATTGCGGCCCAGATAAGTGGGACTCGCCGGTGCCGCGGACGCATCTCGCGTCCGAAGTCGATGGGTGACTCGAAGTCCTCGGCGGACAGGTGCCTGCCGGGCATGATCACTCTCCGGGGTTAGCCCGGTCAGCTGGCGATGCGGATCCTGCGTCCGGAACGGCGGATCGTTCGGCGTTCCTCTTCGGATACCCCTCCCCACACGCCGCTGTCCTGAGCGGTGTCCAGTGCCCACTGAAGGCAGTCCTGCCGCACGGAGCAGGGCTTGCAGACGGCTCGAGCGGCCTCAACTTGCGCCGCCGCCGGCCCAGTGGTACCGATGGGGAAGAACAGCTCGGGGTCAACATCACGACAGCGCGCTTGATGGCGCCAATCCATACCGTTCCCTTTCTGCTTCGGTGGCCGCGCACCCTCACGGGCACACGAATATGACCTAGGATTTCCCAAACCTGACCGGGCGCCACTATAGCACCGACGGATCAGGCTGTGAATGGTCTGCGAGGACTTTTTCTCTTGCTATTGCCGGCAGTGTGCTATCTGCATCAAGCATCGATCCCGGGGCTGACCATGCCCCGGTGGGGTAGGTGTGACGCGCGGCACATTCTGCCGTAGTCTTTGTCCAGATTGTGCTCCGCACCGACCTGCGGGAAGCGGGCAGAGCGGGCTGTCGTGGTCCGACCTCACCGGAATCGAGAGGACGAATGCCCGGGAAAAGGGCAATGGAGGGTGAGATGAGCCGCCCGGCGGTCATCGCGCATCGAGGTGCCCGGCTGCGGGCGCCGGAGAACACCATCGAGGCGTTTCAGGCGGCGATCGAGGCCGGTGCGGACGCGATCGAGTGCGACGCGCGCCTGAGCGCCGACGGCCAGATCGTCGTATGTCACAGCGCCTACGTGGACGAGACCACGGACGGCTCCGGGGCGGTGTCCGAGCTCACATTCGTGGAGCTTCGCGGCCTGGACGCCGGGGCGCGCTTCAACCCGAACGGTGGTGATTTCCCCTACCGGGGTGGAGGGGTCCGGGTCCCGCTGCTCGCGGAGGTGCTCGAGCTCGCTGCCGGGAGGGTGTGGGTGGATGTGGAGTTGAAGAACCTGCCCGGACAGCCGGGCTTTGACTCGCCCAAGGAGGCGCTGGTCGAGGCTCTGGCCCGTCTCCTGGCGGGTTGCCCATCGGACTCTCTGGTGATCTCCTCGTTCAACTGGGTGAGCCTGGAGCGGGCGCGTGAACTGGTGCCCGGGGTGGCGACCGGCTTCCTCACTGCCCCGGGGGTCGACATGTCGGTGAACCTGGCCTATGTGAGAGAGCACGGGCATCGGATATGCCTTCCGCATCTCGAGGCGCTCTCGCGTGACGGCGGCAGCAGGGCGGTGGCCGACGCAAGAGCGGATGGTCGGGATGTGATGGTGTGGACGGTGGAAGAACCGGGTCAGGCAGTGGACCTGGCCCGACTGGGGGTCACAGGCTTGATCGCCGATGATCCCGAAGCCGTGCTGGCGGAGCTGGCAGCCCAGGGATTCGGTTCCTCGTAGCGGCGCGGGCGCTTCCGCGGAAACGTTCACGTACAGCCGGTGACCACCGGGTACTACCTTCTGACCTCGTCCCTCGCTCCAGATGGCGCTTCCGCGGAAACGTTCAGGCGATGACCGTCAGGGCGTTGGGCACACTGCGGATCCGCAGGCAATCCCTCTCGCCCACGTAGTCTCCGTCCACCTGGCAATGCTGAGGGCTGTCCGAGCTCAGCGAGAACTCCTCGAGGTCCCGCCAGTAGCGAAACCGCTTGCCTCGGGTGTGCCGGGTCGAAGTGACGGTCTGCACGGCGAGGTGCACGATATAGAACGGCCGGAGCCTGGTGATCCCTGCCAGGTCGATGCCGAGGTCGAAGTCGGCGTCGGGACAAAGCTGCATGGGGTGATCGCCGAGATAGGTGAACGGGTTGGAATTGCACGCGACGGCCATCATCAGTGGTTCGGAGGTCGAGCCGTCCGCGAACTTCGCGTAGATGCTCGGCTGGCGCTTGGGGTAGCCGAAGTAGGTCTGGAAGACCGAGTAGATGAACAGGCTGTCCTTGGCGGTACGCCGCAGATGTACCCGGCGCTCCACGGCTTGCACCACGGCGGCGTCGAAGCCCAGACCGGCGGCGAAGCCGAAGTAGCGCTCGTTCGCTTGCCCGAGGTTGATCGTGCGCCGCCGTCCCTCGCGCAGGTTCTGCAGCAGCGTTGCCGTGGCTTCCACAGGATCCGGAGGCAAGCCCAGCGAACGGCACAGGACGTTGGTTCCTCCGCCGGGGATGATGCCCAGGGGCACCTCGGTGCCCGCCAGACCGTTGAGAACCTCGTTGATGGTGCCGTCACCGCCCAGGGCGACGACGAGATCCACGCCTTCGTGCACGGCGCCTCGGGTGAGGTGGGTCGCGTGGCCTCGGTTCTTGGTGTCGACCACGTCCAGTTGGAGATCGGCGCTGAGGGCCTTTGCGATCACGTCACGCACCCACGAAGAGGTCGTCGTGGCCGTCGAGTTCACCACGAGCAAGGCGCGCATTCGGTGGTCTCCTTCCTGGGTTGTGGTGGCCCGGATTCTCGGGATGTGGTACCGGGTGGTCCAAACTAACACAGGCCCAGTCCTACGCGGCAGGCCGGTTCAGGCTGGACCGGGGTGACGAAATGCCGAGAGGATCTAGGCCCATGGTTGGAGTACTCGTCGCGGGCCGGATGTTCGTGTAGGTTGGCTGGGCACGCGGGGTTTTCCGGGGGATGCGCCAGGATCGCCGGCCATGAGAGAGTTCTTCGAGCGAAACGCGATTCCAGTCCTGGCCAGCTATGGACAGGTCTTCTTCGCTTTGGGGTTGGCGGCTGCCGTTCAGGCGTGGAGGCGCGAGAGCGGCCTGGTGCTGGCGCGGAGGATGTGGCTGCTCGCCATCTTCGGCTTCGCTACCGCGTTGGCCTCTTGGGGTGATGTGTTCATCCCGATCCAACAGGGCCACATGCCGTCCTGGGTGATCACGGCAATGCGTGCCGTCCAAGTGGGCATCCGGGCGCTCTCCTTCGCGGTGCTGGCCCGTTTCGGGATCGAGTTGTTGCGTCCGGGTCGCCACCGCGTTGTCGTGCCGGCAGCGATCGTGGCCTGGTTGGCGCTGACCGGTGCGGTTTTCGCAATCGTGAGACCGCACGGCGGTTCCCTGGCCGAGATGGAAACCCTGGCCCGCTACGGTCTCGCTTTGCCCGGCTGCCTGCTGGCCGGCTTCGGTCTGCGTTCCGAGGCGCGGAGACTGGATCTGATGCGCATCCCTCGGGGGCCGGAGCTTCTGCTGGCCGCCGGCGGAGCGTTCGCGCTGGACGCTTTCCTCGAGGGGCTGCTCGTGCCCGAGGTCCCCCTGTGGCCAGCCTCCAAGGTCAGTGCCGAGGCGTTTCTTCGATTGACCGGGGTGCCGGCTGTCGTCGTGGAGACCGTGCTGGGATTCGGAATCGCGGTGGTCGTGATTCAAGCGCTGTCGGTGTTTCGAGTGGTGACTGCGCGGCGCGTGGACGTCCTGATGCGAGAAAGGGCCGCGGGTGAGGAGCGGGAGCGCATCGCGGCGGAACTTCACGAGGCGATCGTGCAGAAGCTGTTCGGGGTGGGCTTGGAGGTCCACGGTGCCGCCCGGCGTGGGGACACCGCCGGACTGGAGGGCGTTGCGGAGTCATTGCGAAGCATCGTTGCCGACGTCCTGACCCACGCCGAGGAAGGACGCCGCGAGGCAGCCATTCGGACGCCCGTTCTTGGAGCGCAACCCGATGGGGGGTTGGCCGCCGATGCCCGTCCCGCTGAGGGGTTGGCCGCCGAGGGCGAACCGACCGACTCATAGTGGCTGGCTTCCCCGCACCGGTTCCGTCCTGCCCTGCATCCAACCCCGGGTCTGGCGCTGTGCCCCCCGCGCGGGCAACAATGCCTCCAGTGAACGTCGCGGTCATGGGGGGTATCCCGGTGGAACTTTCGAGTGTGGCGATCGACAAGCCCGAGGACGTCAACCTCATCTTCGGTCAGGCGCACTTCATCAAGACGGTGGAGGACCTGGCCGAGGTCATGGTGGGAGCGGTCCCCGGTGTGCGCTTCGGGGTGGCTTTCTGCGAGTCCTCGGGGCCCCGGCTCGTGCGTCACACGGGCAACGATGCCGAACTCGAGCAACTGGCGGTGAAGAACGCGCGCGCGATCGGCGCGGGGCACACCTTCCTGTTGCTGATGCGCAACGCTTTCCCCGTCAACGTCCTGAATGCCGTCAAGGCCGTCCCCGAGGTCTGCTCGGTGTACGCGGCGACCGCCAACCCTCTCAACGTCATCGTGGCCCAGATAGGCGAGGGCCGGGCGGTGTTGGGTGTGGCCGACGGCGGTGCCCCCCTCGGCGTGGAAGGCGAGGAGGAGATCGCCGAGCGCAAGGCCCTGCTTCGCAAGTTCGGCTACAAGGCCTAGGAGCCTGCTGATCTTCTGGCCCTTTTCCTGGCACGGGAGGCATGCGCCGAGGAAGAGTCGCATGACCGTGATTCTTCTTCCCCCGCGAACTGAAGACAGTCCGCTCGATGATCGCGATCTACTGTCGTGGAAATCACGGAACGAAGCCAGGCTTGTGCACCGACTGCCCGGCCTTGTGGAAGTACGCCCGGCAGCGGGTCGAGCGTTGCTCGTTTCGCGCCGACAAGCCCACCTGCGCAAGTTGCCCCGTCCACTGCTTCAAGCCGGCCATGCGGGAGCGAATCCGCGAGGTCATGCGCTACGCCGGACCACGGATGCTGTGGCGTCACCCCATGCTGACGTTTTTCCACTTCGTGGACGGCAAGAGGCAGACTCCGAAGTCCGGACACTGAGTGCGTGCGCGGTCGGCGCCTCAGCATTCCGTTGAGCCCGGCCATCCGCCTGTGGCCTGTTGGTTGACGCGGACGGGTTGGCGTATCTGAAGCATCGGAAGCATCTCGTCCTCGCTCGCGCCGCCCATAGCGTTCAGCGTCTTCGCGGGCGCATACTCAACGGAGGTATAGCCGCCACGGAGTCAGCCGTCTTCACGGGGAGAATCGGAGAGCAATGACGCGGCAAACGAGTGGGCCAGCACAACCCGCCGGCGAAGAGGTCCGCCTCGCGTTGCTGGCATCCATCGTCGAGCACTCCGACGACGCGATCATCAGCAAGACTCTGGACGGGATCATCACCAGTTGGAACCCAGCCGCCGGGAGGATGTACGGGTACACGGCCGAGGAGATCGTGGGTAAGCCCATCTCGCTGCTCAGCCGCCAGGACCGCGCCGATGAGATGGTCGACATCCTCCAGAGGATCCGAGACGGCCAGCGGGTCGACCACTACGAGACTGTGAGGGTCAGGAAGGACGGAAGCACGGTCACGGTGTCGCTAACCGTGTCGCCCGTCCTGGATTCCAGAGGCAGGATTACCGGCGCTTCGAGCATCGCCCGGGACGTCACCGAGCGCATGCTTGCCGACGAACATGTCCGCGCCGCATCCCAGTACGCCCGTAGCCTGATCGAGGCCAGCCTCGACCCGCTGGTCACGATCAGTCCCGAAGGCAAGATCACCGACGTCAACGAAGCCACCGTGAAGGTGACCGGCGTC